>QHCA01000409.1:3854-37859 GCA_003244095.1 Pseudonocardiales bacterium
ATCGTCGGGCGGCGCAGCCACGACCGCCTGCCGTCGAGGTCACGCTGGGCGGCGGCCGCGATGACGAAGGCGAACAGCAACGGCAGCAGCGCCCGGTGCAGGCCGAACACCAGGTCCTGCACGGACTGGTTGGTCCGGTTGGCGTAGCCGAAGATGAACACGATCCACCCCAGGGTCACCGCGAGTGCGGGCAGCAGGGGGATCCGCACCCGTACCCCGTGCCGGAGGCCGGCCGCGAGCAGCACGCCGAGCACGAACTCCCCCACCCGGTACGGCGGGGAGATGTAGGTGATCCAGACGAAGTGCGGCGTGCTCAGGTGCCCGTGCAGGACCTGCGGCGTGGCGTACAGGCAGATCAGGACCACCGCGGCCGCGCCGGACAGGACGGCCGGGCGCCAGCGCAGGATCGGCCGGACGACGAAGGGGTGGACGGCGTAGAAGAACGCCTCGCAGGACAACGTCCACGACGTCGGGTTGCCGCCGAAGTAGGTCGACGGGGCCGCCGACCATGCTTGCAGCAGCAGAAGCGAGAGCGCGATGGCGCTCCAGTCCAGGCCCAGGTGCCGGCCGTAGTAGAAGACGGGTATGGCGATGAGTGTGGCCGTGACGTGCAGCGGCCAGATCCGGGCGAAGCGCCGCCAGTAGAAGCGGCGGGCGTTGTCGCCGGGGAAGAACGACCAGGTGAGCACGAAGCCGGAGAGGACGAAGAAGAACGACACGCCTGCCGCCCCCAGCGTGTAGGACGCCAGCACCGGGATCACGGCAAAGTTCTGGATGTGCTGGAGCAGCACCATGTAGGCGGCGAGGAACCGCAGGCCGGTGAGGGAGCTCAGCTGAGGCAGGCGCAGCGTGCCAGGGTCGGCCACGGCGACCTGCCGCGGTTCAACGAGACGCGATTCCATGCAGGGGTCCTTCGGCCGGGTCCAGCCGGGAACGATAGCCGATGCGCGGGCTCGGGCGCCTCCCGCAGCGTGCGGGAGGGTCAGGCGCCGCCGGGCAGTAGCCGGCGCAGCGCCTGCACTGTCTCGTCGTCCGCTGTGGCGGCGGCCCGGTTGGCGGCCTGCACCTGGCGGAAGACCTCCTCGCGGTGCACGGGCACCGACCGCGGGGCCGCGATGCCGACCCGCACGATGTCACCGCGCAGCTCGAGCACCGTGACGACGATGTCGTCGCCGATGATCACGCTCTCTCCCGCGCGGCGGCTCAGGACGAGCACAGGCAGCTCCCTCGGCAAGTGGTCACGCCGGGACGCCCGATGCGTGCAGGGGTGCCCGGACCGGCAGGTCGCTGCCGGTGAGCACGACCTGGGCGGCCCGGCGGGTCCGGGTGGCGACCACCACAGGAGCCAGGAGGTTGGCGGTCGCGTCGTCGGCGGCGGCGCCGGGAGTCACGACGAGCAGCACGAGGGCGTCCTCGGCCCGCACGATGCCGAGCATCTCCTGCGTCTCGGCGTCGAGCTCCGGTGCGTAGTCGGGAAAGAACGCCGTCGGCGAGACGACGAGGAAGCGCAGGTCCGGATCGTCCAGCGACCGCAGGGCGCAGAGCAGGCCCTTGTCGTCGAGCTGGACGAGCACGAAGCGCCGGTGGTCGGGAAATCCCGGAATCGGGATGACGAAGTCCAGGGCGGGTAGGTCGGCCGTGTTGATCAGCACTCCTTCGTTGGCGACGAGAGTCAGCGCAGGAAGTCCACCAGCGACGGCTGGAGAACCTTGGCAGTCACGCTCAACGCCGCCTGGTAGGAGGTCTGCTGAAGGTTCAGCTCGGTGATTGTCTTGGGCAGGTCGACGTCCTCGAGAGCCGAGAGCTGGCCGGTGAGCGCCAGCACCCGATCATCTGCCGCTTGGCTCATGCTCATCACCCGACTGTAACGGGCCCCGACATCGGCGAGCTGCGCAGTCACGGTTCGGGTCGCCGCGTCGAGCCGGTCCAGGTCGGCGCCCAGCGCGGCCGGATTCGCCGTGAAGTCCGCGGTGAGGTCGGTCAGGATCGTGAAGAGCTGCCCGCTGCCGGTGCCGAACACCTGCGGGCCGGTGGTGTCCACCCGGACGGTGGCGGTGTCACCCACGCTCCGGTCGACGGCGTTGGCGTCGCCCACGTAGACCCCGGCCGGGCTGTAGGCCACCTGGCCGCTGGTCGTGCCGCCGAACACCGGGCGGCCCAGGTAGCTGGAGTTGGCCGTCTGCAGCAGTGACTGGCGGATCGAGTCCACCTGGGCGGCGAGCGCTGCCTGGGCGTCCGGCCCGGTGCTTCCGCTCGACATGCCCTGGACGACGAGATCGCGGGCCTGCCGGATCTGGTCCAACCCGGAGCTGAGGCTCTGGTCCTGGGTGCCCAGCCAGCCGATGCCGTCCTGTGCGTTGCGGGAGTACTGCTGCTGCATGCGGATCTGGCTGCGGACCCCCATCGCGGCGAACGCGTCGGAGGGGTTGTCCGACGGGCGGCTCAGGACCTTGCCGCTGGACAACTGCTGCTGGAGCTGGCTGAGCCGGCCGAGGCTGCCCTGCAGCCCGTTCAGCGACTGCGTCGACATCGACCGTTCGGTGACGCGTAGGGAGATGCTCACGGCCTGCCTCAGACTCCTGTGTGGTTGATGAGCGTGTCGAGCATGCTGTCGATGGCGTTGAGCACCTTGGAGGCGGCCTCGTAGGCGCGCTGGAAGGTCAGCATGTTCGTCATCTCCTCGTCGAGGTTCACCCCGGACTGCCCTTCTCGGGCGGCGTCGACGTCCTGGGTCACCGTATTCTGCACGAGCTGCTGGGCCTGGGCCGACTGGCTCTGCACGCCGAGCTCGGCGACCACCTGGCGATAGAGCCGGTCCGGCCCGCCAGGGGTGTCCGAGAGACGGCCCATCAGCAGGGCGTTCGACCCGTCGAGGTTGCCGCCGGGCGAGCCCGACGCGGCGACCAGAGCGGGATCGCTGAACGCGACGGCGATTCCGGCGGCGGTGGTGCCGGTGAAGAACGGGCCACCGGCCGCGCCACCGAGATCGAATCCGGCCTGCTGCTGCGCGTTGACGGTGCTCGCCAGCGTCGCAGCCACCCCGTCCAACTGGGCCGAGAACCCCGGCAGCAGGTTGTTGAGCGACTCCAGCATCGAGCCCACCTGTCCGGCAGGGACTGACGCGGGAAGTCCGTTGTCGACCCAGCTCAGCGCGGCCGGCTGGCCGGCGACATCGACCAGGCGCCCGGGACCTGAGGCATGGACGGCCCGGCTCGTCGCGCCGCTCACCAGCGACGACCCGCCGAGGAACACGTCGACCCGCCCGTCCGCGCCGGCCCGGGCGGTCGCCCCGGTCAGCTCGGAGATGTGCAGGACGAGGACGTCGCGCTGGTCGGTCAGCTCGTTGGCCGGCAGCCCCCCCGCGTTGGCTCGGATCACCGCCTGGTTGAGCTGGGCGATGGTCTGCGCCGTGGTGTTCACGTCCGAAGCGACCGTGTCGAGTTGCTGGCGGGTGGTCGACCACTCGGTGGCGATGGCACCGGAGAGGTCGTTCAACCGGCCGGCCACGGCTGCGGCCCGTTGCAAGAGGGTGCCGCGGGCGGCCAGGTCACCCGGGTTGTTCGCCACGTCGTGCCAGGCGCTCCACGTGTCGGCCATGAGAGCCTGCAGCCCGCTGTCGCCGGGCTCGCCGAGCCCCTGCTCCAGCGAGCTCATCACGGCGGTGCGGCCGTCGACGAGTGCGGACTGGCCGTGCTGCTCGCGGGCCCGGGTCTCCAGGAGCTGGTCGCGCATCCTGGCGATGTCGGCGACCTGGACCCCGGCGCCGGCGCCGCTCCACACGGAGAAGATGCCCGGAACGGTGGGCCCGCCGACCGATGCCAGGTCGACCCGCTGGCGGCTGTAGCCGACGGTGTTCGCGTTCGCGATATTCTGCCCGGTGACGTCGAGGCCGCTCCGCTGGGCGTACAGGGCGCTGAGCGCGACGGACACGCCGGAGAACGTGCTGCTCACTACATCGCCTCGTCGAGAAGCCGGGCGCGGGGCGTGTTGGCCACGGCCCCACCCTGCGGGCCGTAGGTCTGCACGCCGTCCCCGAGCGCGAGCAGGGTCTCGGTGGTGGCCCGTTGCCCCCGCGTCAGAAAGCTGTGGTTGCCCTCTGCCAGCTGGCTGACCTCGGCGGTGAGCTCGAGGAATGCCCGTCGGTGACCGATGAGCAAGCTGTGCCAGGGCTCCGGTGCGGCGTCGGCGAGCACGGTCAGGCTGGGATTGGGTCGCAGGCTGAGCTCGGCGGCAACGGCGTCGACGGCAACTGCCCGCAGCAGCTCGGTCTTGCGGATCTCGCCGAGGACCATCTCGACCTCGTGGGTGGCCCGGGCGAGCCAGCGGGTGCGGCCGGCGGCGAGCACCAGCTGCTCCTCCTCCAGCTTGAACACCAGGAGTTCAAGCATCTCGCGCTCACGCCAGAGAATGCTCGAAACCTCGTCCAGACCCATGTCCCGCCACACCCTCCACCGTCTCGACGTCTTCGCCTTGCGACGACACACGGTCCGTGCGACCGCTGCAGGCTCAATCGACCAGACGTTGCCGGCCCTGAGCGTTTGTGGTGTGCCATCTCACGGCCGGGCGGGCAGTGATCACCCGCTCGGCCTAGCAACCCCGGGTCACGCGCGCCGAACCCATGTATGTGACCGACCAGAGCAAGTCCGCAGCGTCAGCCCGGATCGAGCAACTCGTACGGGACAATCTGCCGCTGGTCGGCTACCTCGTCCGTGAACTCTTCGGCAGGTTGCCCTCCTATCTGAGTAAGGACGACCTCACCTCGGCCGGCCTCGCCGCCCTGGCGTACGCCGCGAAGGCGTTCGACGCCGAGCGCGGGGTGAGCTTCTCCACCTTCGCCTCGACCCGGATCCGCGGCGCCCTGCTCGACGAGCTGCGCGGCCAGGACTGGGCGAGCAGGTCGGTGCGCGCCCGCGCCCGGCAGCTCGACCGGGTGCAGGGAGAGCTGGCGGTGGTCCTCGGCCGCAGCCCCACCCAGGGCGAGATCGCGGAGTCGATGGGAGTCAGCAAGAGCGAGGTCGGCGCCGTCGCCGACGACGTGCAGCGGGCCATGGTCCTCAGCCTGCAGGGTTTCGCCGACGGCCAGGTCGAGCACACCCTGCCGGACCGGGCCCCCGGTCCGGAGGACCTGCTGCTGCACCGCGAACAGCTCGGCTACCTGCGCGACGCCGTGGCCAGCCTGCCGGAGCGACTCCGGGTCGTCGTGACCCGGTACTTCCTCGACGACGAGCCGATGGCCGCCATCGCGGCCGACATGGGCGTCACCGAATCCCGGATCTCCCAGCTGCGGGCCGACGCGCTCGCACTGCTCAAGGACGGGATGAACGCCCAGCTCGACCCCGCGCAGGTGACCGGGAGCGGCAACCCCGGCGGGTGCGTCGACCGCCGGCGTGAGGCCTACTATGCCGCCGTCGCGGCGCAGGGCACCCTGCGGAGCCGGCTGGCGGCGACGAGCCCGCTCGGCCTGTCCGTACCCCTGACCGCCTGAGCCTTGCCCCCAACCGCACGGGGAACCGGCAGACGGCGTCACCCGAACGCCGCACAGAGATTTCCTCAGCATCCCCGACGACACGTCGATGAACTCCACGTAGCGGCCCACGGACGGGCCGTATCACGACCCCACTCAAGGAGGAAATGATCATGGGTCTGCGAATCAATCAGAACATCGCGTCGATGAACGCGTACCGCAACCTGTCGGTGACCGACAACCAGATGGCGAAGTCGCTGGAGAAGCTTTCCAGCGGTTTCCGTATCAACCGCGCCGCCGACGACGCGGCCGGCCTCTCGATCTCCGAGGGACTGCGCTCGCAAATCGGTGGCCTCAAGGTGGCCGTGCGCAACGCCCAGGACGGCGTCAACGTCGTCCAGACGGCAGACGGCGCCCTGAACGAGTCGACCGCGATCCTGCAGCGTATGCGGGACCTCGCGGTGCAGGCGTCCAACGACGGCTCGCAGGACACGACCGCGCAGACGGCGGCCAACACCGAGTTCCAGCAGCTCAACAGTGAGCTGACCCGGATCTCGGCGACCACCTCGTTCAACGGCAAGAACCTGCTGGACGGCTCCTACGCCGGCACCTTCCAGGTGGGCTCGAAGAACAGCGCGTCCGACCAGATCACGGTCACGCTGGCCACAGCGGTCGACGCTGCGGGTCTGGGCACCAGTGCCGGAGACCTGACGACCACCGGTGGCGCCCAGTCTGCTATCGACCTGGTCGACACGGCCATCGGAACGGTCAACGCGACTCGGGCAAGCCTGGGTGCCTACCAGAACCGGTTCGAGCACACGGTGAACAACCTCAACGTCGCGGTGGAGAACCTGTCCGCGTCGGAGAGCCAGATCCGCGACACCGACATGGCGCAGGAGATGAGCAATCTGTCTCGCTCGCAGATCCTGCAGCAGGCCGGCACCTCGATGTTGGCCCAGGCCAACTCGTCACAGCAGTCGATCCTGAAGCTGCTCGGCTGACCTGTCCGGACCTGAGTACGACTGAGCGGGGGCGGCCAGCTAACCAGCCGGCCGCCCCCCTTCACCGGTGAGAGGGGGACAATCACATGGCAACGAGCTCGAGCAGCGTCGACGGCCTGGTCAGCGGCCTGGACAGCACGGCGATCATCACCCAGCTGATGGCCCTGGAGCGGCAGCCGCAGAACCGGCTCAAGGTCCAGCTGCAGACCGAGCAGACCGCCCTGAGCGGCTACCAGGCGATCAACACCAAGGTCGCCGTCCTGCTCACCGCCACCCGCAAGTTCACCGACCCCCTGACCACCGCGTGGAACAGCCTGTCGGTCGCCTCGTCCTCCGCGACCGTTTCGGCGAGCGCGACCTTCTCGTCGACCAGCGGGCAGCTCGCGTTCGACGTGCTACAGCTCGCCGTCGCACATGCCGTCCGCAGCGACACCGTCGCCGGGCTCACCGCCCCGGTCGCCAGTGCCCCGGCGGGCATCGACATCACCCTGAACAGCGGTGATCCGGCCGCCACGCCGACCCACATCACCCTGACCGACGGCTCCCTGCAAGGCGTGGTCGCCGCGATCAACGCCAAGAAGCTCGGGGTCAGTGCCACCGCCGTGCAGGTGAGCGACGGCGTCTACCGGCTCCAGCTCGCGTCGACGACCACCGGTGCCCCGTCACAGTTCACCGTCACGGGGCTGAGCATCGGCACCGCTGCCTCGTCGACCGGTACGGACGCGCAGATATCGGTGGGCTCCGGGGCCGGTGCCTACACCGTGACCAGCCATACCAACACCTTCGGCGGTGTCCTGCCCGGCGTGACGTTCACGGTCTCCAAGCTCGAGACCGGGGTCACCCTCGTCAGCAGCACATCCGGGGACAAGATCGCCGACGCGATGCAGGCCATGGTCGACGCGGCCAACGCCGGCGTCACCCTGATGAAGAGCCTCAGCAGCTACGACACCACGGCCAAGAAGGGCTCCGTGCTGTCCGGTGACTACGTCGTAGGCCAGCTGCGCAACCAGTTCGGTAGGGCCATCTCCACCGCGGCGACCGGCGGTAGCAGCCTCAAGACGGTCGGCGTCCAGGTCGACCGCGACGGCGTCTACCTCTTCGACCGGGCCGTCTTCCTCGCCTCCTATCAGGCCGACCCGGTCAGCACGCAGAACCTCACCACCTCACTGGCCACCACCCTGCAGGGCATCGCGACGAAGGCCACCACATCGGGGACCGGCACGCTGAACCTGGCCGTCCAGGGCCGCAACGCCGCCATCAAGACGCTGACCGACGGGATCTCCGGCTGGGACGACAAGCTCGCCGTCAAGCAAGCCGCCCTGCAGCGGCGGTTCGCCGCCCTCGAAGTGACGCTCGGCAAGCTCAAGAACCAGTCCAACTGGCTGGCCGGTCAGATCGGCAGCCTGTCCACGAGTCGGAACGGCTGAGCAAGTGACCAATCCCCTGCAGCGCCAGCGGTACCTCCGCGACACCGTGGCAACGGCGTCCCCGGCCAGGCTGCTCGTACTCCTCTTCGACCGATTGGTGCTGGACCTGGCGCAGGCCGAGAGCGCCCAGCGCGACGGGCGCCGCGAGATCGCCAACGAGCGACTCTGCCACGCGCAGGACATCGTGCTGGAACTGCGCATGAGCCTCGACGTCGACGCCTGGGACGGCGCCCCCGGGTTGGCGGCGCTGTACATGTTCGTGCTCCGGGAGCTCGTGCAGGCCAACGTGCTGCTCGACCCGGAGCGCACCAGGACCTGCCGTGAGCTCGTGGAGCCCCTGCGGGACGCCTGGCGCGAGGTGGCGGCGCAGGTCGGCACGCCGTCGATGACCGGCAGCGTCGCATGAGCGTGCAGCCGGTGGGCGCCGGATTCCATGCGGCCTGGGTGCTCGCGCTGGAAGCGCTCGACGTCGAGGTGGCGGCCGCCGAGGCTCTGCTCAGCGGGGAGCACGCCACGCAACAGTTCCCCACGCCCGACCCGTGGCGGCCTCCCGTCGGGCTCGGGCCGCTGCCCCTGGACCTGCGGCCCCGGGCTGATGCCACCCTGACCCGCCAGCTCGCGACCGCTCACGCTCTCGGCCAGGCCATGCTCGGCAACCGGCAGCATGCTGCCCTCGGCGACCGGATCGAAGCCGGTGGCGACGGCGGCCGTCCCGCGTACGTCGACTGCCTGTCGTAGCGGTCATTCGCCCGGGCGGGTGATGCGCGGGGAAAGCGCTCAACCCCGACTCGCGCCGACCGATGACCATCTAGAGCACGGACTGCTCCGCACCACCCCTGCCACGGACCGGCAGTTCATCTACCTGGTGACGGGAGCCGGTCCGTGATCGACGACGTGACAACGTCGGCCTTGCAGATGGCCGTGAGTGGGCTGGCCCAGCGCCAGCGAGTGATCGCCGACAACCTTGCCAACATCGAGACGCCGGGGTTCCGGGCCGGGCGCGTGACGTTCGAGAACGCGCTCCAGACGGCCGTCCGGGACGGCATATCCCCGTCATCGGTGACGCCGACGACCGCCCGGTCGCTGGAGCCCACCCGGACGGACGGCAACAACGTCAACATCGACGAAGAGGTCCTCTCCCACACCAACACGGTGATGACCTACCAGTTGGCGCTGCGCGCCCTCGACTCCAAGTACGGACTGCTGCGCGACGTCATCAAGGCCGGCGCCTGATGACCACGTTCGGCGCGATCGGCATCGCCGGCACCGGCGTCACGGTCTACCGCAAGTGGCTCGACGCCATCGCCGACAACATCGCCAACATCAACGACGCCAAGCCCACCAGCGGAGCCGCCTTCCAGGCCCGCTACGTCGTCGCGCAGCCGATGGGCGGTCAGGGCGGGGCGCAGGTCGGCGGCGTCGCCCTCGGCAGTGCGACCGGCCGCCTGGTGTACGAGCCGGGCAACCCCATGGCGGACAAGGACGGGATGGTCCGCTATCCCGACATCGACCTCGGCAGCCAGATGGGCCAGCTGATCATGGCGCAGCGCGGCTACGAGGCCAACCTCTCGGTCGTCGATCGCGCCCGCGACGCCTACCTGGCCGCCATCCAACTCGGAAGGAACCTGTGAGCATCCCCGCCCTGGGCGCCATCGCCCCCATCCTGCCGATCGCCACACAGCCACTCGGCGCGGCCGCGGCAGGCTCCGCTTCCGGCAGCGGCTTCGCCAGCCAGCTCGCGTCCGGGCTGAACAACTTGCAGGCGGTGCAGGGCAAGGCCGACGACCTGGGCGTCCAGGCGGCCAGCGGCACGCTGACCGACCCCAGCCAGTACACGATCGCCGCCACTGAGGCCTCGCTGGCCACCGAGCTGACCGTCGCCGTGCGCAACAAGGCGCTCGACGCGTTCAACGAGATCCTGAGGATGCAGGTCTGATGCGCGACCGGATCACCGCGGCCACCCGCCGCCCGCTGGCCATCTTCGCCGGCTTCAGCCCCGGCCAGAAGGCCGTGACGCTCGTCGCGGTCCTCGCCCTGGTCATCGGCAGCTACTTCTTCTCCCAGTGGGCCGCGCAGCCCGCCTACGCCCCGCTGTTCACCAGCCTGTCGTCGACCGACGCCAGCGCCATCGTGGACAAGCTGTCGGCCGGCGGCACGCCGTACAAGCTGGCAGACGGCGGCCAGACCATCCTCGTACCGCAGGACAAGGTGTACGACCTGCGCCTGAAGATGAGCGGCGCCGGCCTGCCGGCTAATGCGAGCACCGGCTACGCGCTGCTGGACAAGACCGGGGTCAGCACCTCGGACTTCATGCAGCACGTGGACTACCAGCGGGCGCTCGAGGGCGAGATCGCCAAGACCATCGAGACGATCGGTGGGGTCAAGGCCGCGGTGGTGCACCTGGCGATCCCGCAGCAGAACGTGTTCGCCGATGACCAGCAGAAGCCGACCGCGTCGGTGCTGGTCTCCATGGGTACCGACAGCAAGCTCAACACCAGCCAGGTGCAGGCCATCGTGCACCTGGTCGCGTCCAGCGTCGTCGGGCTCGACCCGAGCAAGGTGACCGTCGCCGACTCCACCGGCGGGGTCCTGTCCACTGCCGGCCAGGACATCGGGACCTCGGCGGTCGGTGCCACCCGTGAGCAGGCAACGCAGTCCTACCAGAACCGCCTGGGCAGTTCGCTGCAGCAGATGCTCGACCAGGTGGTCGGCCCCGGACACGCCGTCGTCACGGTCACGGCCGACCTGGACTTCGACAACACCAACACCAAGACCCAGTCCTATGTCGCCGACCCGAAGCTCCCGGCCCTGTCGCAGAGCAAGTCCACCGAGACCTACTCCGGGGGCTCCGGCGCCACCGGCGGCGTGCTCGGCCCGGACAACATCGCCGTGCCGACGGGCACCGGCGGCACCGGGAAGTACGCCAAGACCAACGAGACCAAGGACAACGCCGTCGGCATGGTCACCGAGGTCCGCCAGTCGGCACCCGGCCAGGTCAAGCGGATGAGCGTCGCGGTGCTGCTGGACAGCAAGACCGCCCGCAACGTCTCCTCGTCGTCCGTCAGCGGCCTGATCACCTCCGCTGCCGGCGTCGACGCCAAGCGGGGTGACACAATCAACGTCACCCAGCTGCCGTTCGACGACACGGCCGCCAAGCAGACCCGGTCCGCCCTGGCCGGTGCCAAGAAGGCGCAGCAGTCGCAAGGGATGTACTCCCTGATCAAGACCGGCCTGCTCGTGCTGGCCGTGATCCTGCTCATCGTCGGCGCGCTGCTGGCCGGCCGCCGCAAGCAGCGCAGCGAGCTGAGCCCGGCCGAGCTCGAGGAGCTCGAGGGCATGCAGCTCAGCCTGGAGCGGGCCCGGACCCGGCAGCTGGAGCCAGGCATCCAGCGCGCCGCCCTGAACGCGGCGCCGGTGACCCCGGAGTCCGCGGCCCGGGCCGCCCGCTCCAGTGACATCACCGCCCTCATGGACCGCCAGCCCGACGAGGTCGCCCAGCTGCTTCGCGGCTGGCTCGCCGACCGGAGGGCCTGACGATGGGCGAAGAACTGACTGGACTGCGCAAGGCCGCGATCCTGCTCGTGCAGATGGGCGAGGAGAGCTCAGCCAAGGTTCTGTCGCAGTTCCGCGACACCGAGGTGGAAGAGGTCACGGCCGAGATCGTGCGGCTGCGGGCGGTCGAGCCCGCAGTCGCCGAGGAGGTCCTGACCGAGTTCCACGGCATGATGAGCGCCCAACGCTATGTCAGCGAAGGCGGGCTGGACTTCGCCGAGTCGATACTGCAGTCATCGGTGGGTGCCACCCGGGCTTCCGAGATCATGGCCCGGCTGGCGGCGAAGTTCGCCGACACGCCGTTCCGCTTCCTCAACCGCGCCGACCCCAATCAGGTGCGGTCGTTCCTGCAGGACGAGCACCCCCAGACGATCGCGCTCGTCCTCGCGCACACGACCGCGGACCAGGCGACCGCGATCCTGTCCGGCCTGCCATCGGAGCTGCAGGCCGACGTGGCGCACCGTATCGCCCTGATGGACCGGGCCTCGCCGGAGATCATCCAGCAGGTCGAGGACTCCCTGAAGCGCAAGCTCTCCTCCGTGCTCCAGCCCGGCGAGCTGTCCACCGTGGGCGGGGTGCAGGCGCTGGTCGACATCATCAACCGGGCCGACCGGACCACCGAGCGGCTTATCCTCGAGGCCCTCGAGGCGCGCAACAAGGAGCTGGCCGACGAGGTCCGCAGCCGGATGTTCATGTTCGAAGACATCGTCACGCTCGACGACCGGGCCGTGCAGCTCGTGCTGCGCGAGGTCGAGACGACCGACCTGGCCACCGCACTCAAGGGTGTCCGCGACGACGTGCGCAGCAAGGTGCTCAGCAACCTGTCGGAGCGCGCCGCCGAGAACCTCGGCGAGGAGATCGAGATGCTCGGCCCGGTGCGGCTCCGCTCGGTCGAGGAGTCGCAGGCCAAGATCGTCTCTGCACTGCGCGCCCTCGAGGAATCCGGCCAGATCGTCATCCGAAGGGGCAACGACGATGAATTCGTCTCCTGAGGCCGGGGTGGTGCTGCGCGGCTCGGCCGCCGCCACCGCTGTCCTGGTCCACCATGACCAGGAGCTGCGCCGGGTGAGCAGGGTGCCGCAGGAGGTGCTGGCCGCGGCCCGCGCCGTGGCGCACGCCGAGGGCTATGCCACCGGATGGGCGCAGGGCCGGCAGGAGGCCGCCGCCGCGGTGCACGTGGAAGCCGCCCGCGCGGAGCGCGAACACCGGACGGCCGAGCGCGCCCATGCCGACCTGATCGCCCAAGCCCTCACCGCTCTCGACATCGCGGCGACCGGGTTGGCCGAGCGGTGCGCGCCCGCGCTCGCCGACGCCGGCGACGCCGTCGCGGCCATCGCCTTCGCCGTGATCGAGGCTCTCTTCGCCCATGAGCTGGCCGCGGCGGCCGATCCCGCCCTGGACGCGGTACGCCGGGCGCTCTCGGCCACGCCAGCCGGCCGGCCGGTCCTGATCCGGCTACACCCGGCCGACCACGCGGCGATCGCCGGCTCCGCTGCCGCCGACGCTGCCGGCGACCAGGGCCGGATGGTGAACTTCGTCGCCGACCACACCGTCGCACCCGGCGACGCCGTCGCCGAGTCCGACGCCGTCACCGTGGACGCCGGCCTGCACGCCGCCCTGGCCCGGGTCCGGGAGGTGCTCGGCGGATGACCACACTCTTCGCGCAACAGCAGGCGGCGGCCGTGGGTGCCGCCCGCCCGAGACTGACCGGCCAGGTCGCCTCCGTCGTCGGGCTCACCGTCACGGTCGCCGGGCTGCAGGCCGCGGTCGGCGAACTGGTCCGGATCGAGAGCACGACTCCCCTGCTGGCCGAGGTCGTCGCGCTCGGCTCGGGCGGGCTGACCTGCCTGCCGCTGGGCACCCTGGCCGGCATCTCCCGCGGTACGCGGGTGTCGGCCACCGGCAACCCGTTGCTCGTGCCGGTCGGCGCCGGCCTGCGCGGCCGGGTGCTCGACGGCCTGGGCCGGCCGCTCGACGGCGGCCCTCCCCTGACCGGCTGCCAACTGGTCCCGGTCGACGCCCCCGCCCCGCCGGCGCTGCAACGCGGCCGGGTCGACGTCCCCATCGCGCTGGGCGTGCGAGCCCTGGACACCCTGGTCACCTGCGGGCGAGGCCAGCGGATCGGCATCTTCGCCGGCTCCGGAGTCGGCAAGTCCAGCCTGCTGTCCATGATCACCCGCGGCACCGACGCCGAGATCACCGTCATCGCCCTGGTCGGCGAACGCGGCAGGGAGGTGCGCGAGTTCATCGAGAACGACCTGGGCCCCGAGGGTCTCGCCCGGTCGGTGGTCATCGTCGCCACCTCGGACCAGCCACCGATGATCCGGCTGCGGGCCGGCTTCGTGGCCACCCGGATCGCCGAGTGGTTCCGTGACGCCGGCGGTGACGTCCTGCTGATGATGGACAGCCTGACCCGGGTCGCCATGGCCCAGCGTGAGGTCGGCCTGTCCGCTGGCGAGCCGCCGGCGACGCGCGGCTATCCGCCGTCCACCTTCGCCCTGCTGCCCCGGCTGCTCGAGCGGGGCGGACCCGGGGTTCGCGGCAGCATCACGGGTATCTACACGGTGCTGGTCGAGGGCGACGACCACAACGAGCCGATCGCGGACTCCGCCCGGTCGATCCTCGACGGGCACATCACGCTCGACCGCCGGCTGGCCACCGCCGGTCACTTCCCCAGCATCGACGTCCTCGACTCGGTCTCCCGGGTCGCCCCCGCCGTCACCACCCGCGAGCAGCGAGCCGCGGCGACGACGCTGCGCCGGCTGCTGGCCGCCCGCCGCGACGCCCGCGACCTCATCGAGATCGGTGCCTACGTACCGGGGACCAACGCCGACGTCGACCGGGCACAGGCCCTGGGGCCGGCCCTCGAGGCCTTCCTGCAGCAGGACCTGGCGGACCTCGTCGACCCGGCGGACGCCTGGGCCGCGCTGCGGGCGCTGCTCGACCTGCGCGGCGGTGTGGCGTGAGGCGTTCGTTCCGGCTGGCCACCGTGCTGCGGGCGCGTCGCCTGCAGGAGGACCTGGCCCGCGCCGCGGTCGCCCAGGCCCACGCCGAACGCTCCGCAGCGCGCGCCGGTGCCCAACGCGAGGAGGACGCCCTGATCGCCAGGGAGGTGGTCAGCGGTGGTGGTGGCGCGACGGTCGCCGCCGGGCTCGCCGCCCGGCAGTCACTGGCGGCGCAGCTGTCCCTGGCGGAGCAGGTCTGGCAGGACGCGGACCTGATGGCACGGGCCCGGCTGGCCGACTGGTCGGGAGCCGCCGTCCGCCGGCGGGGCCTCGAGCGCCTGGAGGAGCGGCACGACAACGCGGTCCGTGCCGCCGACGCCGCGGTGGAGCAACGCGCGGCCGACAACCTCGCCGCCACGGCGACCCACCTCCGGGAGCGTGAGGCATGAGCATCATCGAGATGGCCGGCCGGATCAGCCAGATCCAGAGCCAGCTCGGCCTCACCGGCCAGAGCGCCGGGACCACCAGCAGCACGGGCGCGGGCGGCCAGGACTTCGCCACCGTGCTGGCCGCGGCCAAGGCGAGAAGCACGTCCGCCGGCTTGACCGCCGGCGAGTCGGCGGGCGGCCGGACCGGCAGCGACGTCGTGGCCGACGCCCGGCGCTACCTCGGCGTCCCGTACGTGTGGGGCAGCACCGACCCCGCCAAGGGCCTGGACTGCTCCGGGCTCGTGCAGCGGGTGTACGCCGACCTCGGCGTTCACCTGCCCCGGGTGAGCGGTGACCAGGCGAAGTCCGGTACGGCGGTCGCGTCGATGGCGCAGGCTCGGCCCGGCGACATCCTCGCCTTCGGCCATCCCGTGCACCACGTGGCGATCTACATCGGGAACGGGCAGATGATCGCCGCACCCGAGGCCGGTGATCACGTCAAGATCCAGAAGGTCTACGAGACGCCCAGCGCGATCCGGCGGGTGTTCAGTGCCCAGCCCGCCACGAACACGTCACCCGCGCTGGGTGCCGTGCCCTACGCGGGGCTGTTCGCGGCGGCGGGGGCGAAGTACCACGTGGCCCCGGCCCTGCTGGCCGCCGTGGCCAAGGTCGAGTCAGGGTTCGACCGCTCGGCGACCAGCCATGCCGGTGCCCGCGGGCTGATGCAACTCATGCCGGGCACGGCCCGCGAACTCGGCGTCGACCCGACCGACCCGGCCCAGGCGATCGACGGCGCGGCCCGCCTGCTGGCCGGCAACCTGCGCAAGTTCGGCTCGGTGCCCCTGGCACTGGCCGCCTACAACGCAGGAGCGGGTGCCGTGCAGCGCTACGGCGGTATCCCGCCCTACGCGGAGACCCAATCCTACGTCCGGAAGGTCGAGGCCGTCCTGGCCGGGTATCAGTCGTGATGCTGCCGATGAACACGATGACCCCGGCCCGGCCCGGCCCTGTCGCGGGGCGCTCCGGCGGCCGCGTGCCCGATGCCGCCCCCGGCTCCGACGGCGATCCGGCGGGGGCCGGCCAACCGGCGGACTTCGCGGCGGTCCTGCTCGCTGCCGCCGGTGGACCCGACACTCCCGCCACACCGGATCAGCCCCCCGCTCCCGACGGTACGGCGACCGGCCTGCCACCAGCGGGCGCGGTGGTCGTCGCGCTGCCGGTCGCGTTGGTCGCCGATGTCATCGGCACGGCGGGAGCGGCCCCAGGCCTGCTGGATCGGGACCTGGCACCCTCAGCTCGCGTGCCCGGGTCGCCTCTGCCGGTGCCCCTCGTGGCGACCCTCCCGGCAGCCCCCGGGCCTGCCGGCACGCCCGTACCCGTACCCGCACCATCCGTACCCGCAGCACCCGTACCAGGTGCACCCACACCCGGTGCCACACCCGTACCCGGTGCACCCACACCCGGTGCACCCACACCCGGTGCACCCACACCCGGTGCACCCGCACCCGCACCCGCCGCACCGGTCAAGTCGCGATCGGGAGGCATCGTCGCGGAGCCGCCCACACCGGCGCTCGCGACACCGGTCGGCCTGACACAGGTGATCGCGCCCACGGTCGACGCGAAGCAGGTCGACCCGAAGCAGATCAGGAAGGCGGCTGCGGCCGGGCCGCCGGGCCGCGGGCCGGTGCCGGCCACCGGGACGGCGGCGAGCGCGGCCGGTGCGGCCGCCACACCGGCGGATGCTCGGGTGGCCGCACGGGTCGACCCGGCCGGCCAGGTCGTGGCCACACCCGCGGGCCTTCAGGTGCCGGGCGCGGCCCACCCGGCCGGCAACGCCGCAGCCGCGGCGACCGACGTTCGGGTGGCTGCCCCGGCGACGCCCACGGACCTGCAGGTGGCCGGCGCGGTCAACCCGGCGATCAGCGTTCCGGCCGCCCCGGTCACTGCGGTGACCGCAGCGGTTGCCCCGGCTGCCCCGGCAGCGGCCCTACCGGCGGCACCGATGGGCAGCCAGCTGGCCGGCCGGATCCTGCCGCTGCGCGACGCCGGCGACGGCGTGCACCGGCTGACCGCCCACGTACACCCGGCCGATCTCGGGCCGGTCCAGATCGTCGCCGAGCTCCGGGCCGGCGCCATCCACCTGCACCTGTCCGGCGCATCGGACGCCGCGCGGGAGGCACTGCGAGCGGCGTTGCCCGACCTGCGGCGCGAGCTCGAGGAAGCCGGCCTCTCACCCGGCGGCCTCGACGTGGGACTGAACGGACAGTCCGCCGGTCCCGACGGGCGCGGTCAGGACACCGCGCCGGCAGCAACCGATGCCCGCAGCGACCGCGAACGGGCCGACGGCGGAGCCCGCGCGCAACCCGGGCAGCCGGTCGAGGTACCGCGCCACAGCCCGTACGTCCTGGACATCACCCTGTGAAGGAGATCCGCACGTGACCACTCCCCTGAGCCAAGTCGGCCTCGGCACCTCCGCGCCGACGCCGATCACGCAAGCCCTCGGCGCCGCCGCGAGCACGACCGACAAGACCAAGATGGACAAGGACATGTTCCTCAAGCTGCTGGTCGCGCAGCTGAGGTACCAGGATCCGACCAAACCGGCGGACGCCACGCAGTTCCTTGCCCAGACGGCGCAGTTCACCCAGGTGGAGAAGCTCGACGACGTCTCCAGCAGCCTGCAGAGCATGGTCATCAGCCAGCAGATCCTCCAGGCCAGCGGCCTGGTGGGCCGGACCATCACCTATGCCGGAGCCGACGGCAAGGACGTCACCGGCGTCGTCACGTCGGCCACCTTCACCGCGAGCGCACCGACCCTGCACGTCGGGGACAAGGACGTGCTGCTCGCCGACGTCAAGCAGGTGCGTGACACCCACAGCTGATCCGAACCAGCCGCCCAACCTGACCCAACCACCGATCGACAGGAAAGGTACGAATCATGCTTCGCTCATTGTTCTCCGGCATCAGCGGCCTGCGGGCCCACCAGCAGATGATGGACGTGACCGGCAACAACATCGCCAACGTCAACACCGCCGGCTTCAAGGGCTCCTCGGCGGTCTTCGAGGACACCCTCAGCCAGATGCTGCGCGCCGCGGGCGCCCCTCAGGGTGGCAACGGCGGCACCAACCCGGCACAGGTGGGTCTCGGCGTCCGGATGTCCGGCATCACCACGAACTTCGCCCAGGGGGCCGCGCAGGCGACCGGCCGCAGCACCGACCTGATGATCCAGGGTGACGGATTCTTCGTGCTGAAGGAGGCCGGCCAGCAGCTGTACACGCGGGCCGGCGCGTTCTCCTTCGACACCGATGGCCGGCTGACCGCTCCCGGCGGCGCCGTCGTCCAGGGGTGGACCGCGGTGAACGGCGTGATCAACACCAACGCCTCGGCGGCTGACATCCGGCTGCCCATCGGCACCCTGCTCCCGCCGAAGGCGACGGCGAACGTCACGGTCGGCGGCAACCTGCCCGCCGACACCGCCTCGGTCAACCCGCTGGTGACGTCGATCTCGACGTACGACCTGCAGGGCAACCAGAGGACCCTCTCGGTCAGCTTCACCAAGACCTCGACGACGTCCTGGGACGTCACCGTGACCGACGGCGTGACGACCTCACCGGTCCAGTCGCTGACCTTCGCCGCGAGCGGCTCGACGCCGACGCCGACCTCGATCGCCTTCAACGGTATCGCCGTCGACCTGTCCGGCGTCACCGACTACGCGGGGTCGTCGACCGTGGCGGCGACCGCGCAGGACGGGTCCACCGTGGGCGGCCTGCAGGCCTTCACGCTGGCCCCGGACGGCACGCTGATGGGCGTGTTCTCCAACGGGCTGAAGGAGCCGCTCGGCCAGATCGCCATGGCGAGTTTCAACAACCCGCCGGGCCTGGAGAAGGTCGGTCAGTCCTTCTACCAGTCCACGGTCAACTCCGGGACCGCGCAGCTGGGCACGGCCGGCCAGGGCGGCCGCGGCATGCTCGCCAGCGGCCAGCTGGAGATGTCCAACGTGGATCTCGCGCAGGAGTTCACCAACCTGATCATCGCCCAGCGCGGGTTCCAGGCGAACTCCAAGGTCATCGTGACCTCCGACGAGATCCTGCAGGACCTGGTCAACCTGAAGCGCTAGTCAGGCACCGCGTACCCCCTGGGGCGGTCGTAGACAGAGGCGTCGCGACCGCCCCACGGCATGCCCGGAGTCCTCAGCTTCGGGTGCACCCGGCCGAAACATCAACTGCGAGGTCCCAAGGACGGGCCCTCCGACGGAATCCAAGGACGGACGACGTGATACTCGTTACTCGCCTGAACGGGCTGGTGTTCGCGCTGAACCCCGACCTGATCGAACGTGCCGACTGCACGCCGGACACCGTCGTCACCCTGGTGGACGGAACCAAGTACGTCATCACCGAGGCGATCGTCGAGCTCGTCGAGAAGGTCATCCTGTTCCGGGCCCGCGTTCTCGACGCCGCACACACCCTGGAGTCCGACGGGCCCGACATCCACGCCGTCACGGACGAGGGTTCCACCGTCCTGCACATGTTGCCTCGGGACGCCTGATGGATCCGGCCACGATAATCGGTGTGGTGATCGCCTTCGGCGCGATCTTCGCCTCCATGATCATGGAGGGCAGCAGTCCGGCGGCGATCCTGCTGCCGGCCCCGATGATGCTCGTCGTCGGCGGCACCTTCGGCGCGGCGATGGCCGGTGGGCTGTTCAAGGACGCCACCGGCATCGTAGGACAGCTGAAGAAGGCCTTCCTCGCCAAGAAGGTCGAGACCGACACGCTGGTCTCCACGATCGTGAGCCTCGCCGAGCGGGCCCGGCGCGAGGGCATGCTCGCGCTGGAGGACGCGGCCAAGGATCTGGACGACCCGTTCCTCAAGCGCGGGCTGGAGTTCGCCATCGACGGCACCGATCCGGAGGAGGTCTACGAGATCCTCGGTACGGAGATCGAGGCCAAGCGCAAGGCCGACAAGGCCGGCGCCAAGCTCTTCGCCGACATGGGCGGCTACTCCCCCACCATCGGCATCATCGGCACGGTCATCGGGCTCGTGCACGTGCTGGCCAACCTCGGCGCCCCGGCCGAGCTCGGTGCCCTGATCGCCAGCGCGTTCGTCGCGACCCTCTGGGGCGTGCTCCTGGCGAACTGCCTGTGGCTCCCTCTCGCCAGTCGGCTCAAGCGGGTCAGCGAGGTCGAGTGCGGGCAGATGGAGTTGGTGGCCGAGGGCATCATGGCCATCCAGTCCGGGCTCAACCCGCGCCTGGTCACCCAGAAGCTGCACAGCCTCCTGCCGCCCACCAAGGTCAAGGTCGAGGAGAAGGGGGCGGCCTGATGAGTCACGCCGCCACTCGCCGGCACCGCAAGACCGCCGCGCACGAGGAGGAGCACGAGAACTCCGAGCGATGGCTGGTCACCTACGCCGACATGCTGACCCTGCTCATGGTGCTGTTCATCGTGCTGTTCGCCATCAGCCAGGTGGACCAGAAGAAGTACGCCCAGCTCAAGACCGGCCTGGCCTCCGGCTTCGGCGCGCCCGCGCCGGCGTTCAGCAGCGACACCGGCGTGCTGGCCGACGGGGGGTCGAAGGACGCGCCGCTGGACGTGACCCTGCCCTCCCTGACGGGGCCGCAGGCCGAGACGGTGAAGAAGGCCGCCGCGCAGGCGGTCAAGGCGGCGGCGCTGAAGAACGCCGACGACCAGCAGAAGTCGGCCTCCGCCGAGGTGCGCCGGCTGGAGGCGATCAAGAAGGCGATCAACAAGGCCCTGGCCGCCATCGGGATGGCCGGCTCGGCCCGCTACCGCATCACCGACCGAGGGCTGGTCGTGACGATTCTGACCAGCTCCGTGGTCTTCGCCGGTGACCGGGCCGAGTTGCTGCCGCAGGGGCAGCGCATCGTCGGCGCGGTCGGCGACGTGCTGAGGACGCTGCCGAACGGGGTCGAGGTCGACGGCCACACCAACCAGCTGCCGGTCCCCACGCGCAACTATCCGTCGGCCTGGGAGCTGTCCACCGCGCGGGCCTCCAGCGTGGTGCGCTACCTCGTCAGTTACGAGGGGATCGCCCCCCGGCGGCTGCAGGCGGCGGGCTTCGCCGGCGAGCAGCCGTTGTACCCGCCCAAGGACCCGCGGTCGGTCACGCTCAACCGCCGGGTCGAGATCGTCGTCCTCTCGGACGTCCCGCCTGAGATCCGCGCCCTGCTGTCCGCCGTCACACCGGCCAACTGACCTAGCTGAGGAGAAGAGAACCATGTCGAAGAAGAGTGCCAAGGAGGCACCGCCGGAGGGCTCGGACGCCGCCGCGGCGGCCCCGAAGAAGTCCCGCAAGAAGCTCATGATCATCGGGCTGGTCGCCGTGCTGGTCCTCGGCGGTGGCGGCTACGCCGCCTTCGGCGGGGGCGGGAAGCCGGCACCTCCCGTCCCCGGCGCGGTGTTCCCGATGACCTCCATCACCATCAACCTCAGCAGCGGGCACTTCCTGAAGCTGGGGATCGCCCTGCAGGCCACCAAGAAGTCGAAGGAGGCGGTCGACGGCAGCAAGGCCCTGGACATCGCCATCGGCATCTACAGCAACAAGTCGATCGCCGAGCTGTCCTCCACGGTGGCCCGGGGCAAGGTCAAGAAAGAGATGGTGGACGCGGTGGTCAAGAAGTACGACGGAACCGTCATGGACGTCTACCTCACGGAGTTCGTCATGCAGTGAGACACCCGGGCCACCGAACTCGTCGAACTCGTGAACTCCACTTTCCGGTGGGACAGTTTCCTCGGGGACTTTGTTTAGGGATCGGCCGGATCTGCCGATCTCTGCTTCGTGACCCTGCCATCCTCCACCGCACCGGCACGTCCGGTTCGTGGCCATTCCTCACGCCGTGGGCGGGGCGGCGGCCCGCAGCCGTACGATTTCCGGCGGCCGACCAAGCTCTCCCGTGAGCACGCCCGCAGCCTGCAGATCGCCTACGAGACGTTCGCCCGCCAGTACGCCACCCTGCTCACCTCCTCGCTGCGCGTCGTCTGCCACGTCAGCCTGGTCTCGATCGAGCAGATGAGCTACGAGGAGTACGTCAGCGCGCTGGGGAACCCGACGATCATGGCCATGATGGCGCTCGACCCGCTGCCCGGGACCGCCATCTTCGAGCTGTCGTTGAGTACGGCGATGACCTGGGTGGACCACCTGCTGGGTGGCGGGGGCGGCCCGCAGCCGACCCGGCCGCTGTCCGACATCGAGGCCGAGTTGGTTCGGGGCGTGTTGCGGCGGGCACTCGGTGAGCTGCGCTACGCCTTCGAATCGCTGTTGCCGATCCAGCCACAACTGGGCGCCCTGGAGTACAACCCGCAGTTCGCCCAGGTCTGCGGCGCGTCGGACGTGGTGGTGGTGGCCTCCTTCGACCTTCGGGTGGGCACCCAGGAGTGCGTCGCCACGATCTGCCTGCCGTTCAACATGATCCTCCCGCCGCTGGAAGCGGCCGCCGACAACAACAGCCACAGCGAGCTGCAGCGGGTCATCCGCGCGACGGCCGCCCGCGCCGTCGCGACCGGGCTCGAGTCCACCCCGGTCGAGGTATCGGTCCGCTTCGCGCCGGTCCGCATGCGCTCGGAGCAGATCATCGGTTTGCAGGTCACCGACGTGGTCCGGCTGCGCCAGCCGGTCACGGCAGCGCTGGCCGTCACCGCCGGTGACGTGACCTTCGCCCACGCCGTCCCAGGCAACCAGCGCACCCGCCTGGCCTGCCTCATCGTCGACTCACCCGCCGCAGAGGACCCCGCATGACCATGACCACCGCACCCGCACCCGCACCCGCACCCGAACTGCTCAACCGCGCCCTGGCCGCCGCGACGGCCGCCATCGCGGTGCTGCCGGCGCCCGACCCGCTGACCCCGGGCGTGCCCGTCACCGACGCGGGCGCGTTCGCGCTCAGCGGTCTCGCCGTCGCCGCCAGATTCGCCGGAGCGGCCAACGGCGAGGTCGTCATCGTGGTCACCCAGGACCTCGTCGAGGCACTGAAGTCCAGCCCGCTGGGCCAGCTCGACCTCGCCGCCGCGGTGCAGCCGGCACTTGCGGCGGCCGCCGGGACGCTCGGCGAAGTCCTGGTCGACCCCGGGCAGGTACTGGATCCCTCGGTAGCCCTCGAAGCGCTCGCCGGCAAGGGCCAGGCCGTCTACGTACCTCTGCAGGCCGACAGCGGGGCTCTCGGTGGCGCGCTCGGGCTGGTGACGCTCTCACCTGTCGTTCCGCGACAGCGCCAGGACCCGGTCACCCGACGGGCCGGCCTGGATCTTCTGCACGACGTCGAGATGGAGGTGACCGCCGAACTCGGCCGCACCCGGATGACCATCCGCGAGCTGCTTTCCCTCACCCCGGGTGCCGTTGTGGAGCTGGACCGCGCCGTGGGCAGCCCGGCCGACCTGCTGGTCAACGGCCGGCTGATCGCCCGCGGTGAGGTGGTCGTCATCGACGAGGAGTTCGGCATCCGGATCACCGAGATCGTGTCACCGTCGGCAGAGTCCGAGGCCTGACCCGTGGTCGAGCTCACCCTGCGGATCGGCTTCTCGCTGCTGGTCATCCTCGGCCTGATGTGGGGCCTGGCCCGGCTGGCCCGCCGACCGCTGGCCGCCCGCAGCGCCGGTGCGGTAGCCGTACTGAGCCGTCAGCACGTCAGCCGCAACGCCAGTGTGGTGGTCGTCCGGGTGGCCGACCGTGCCCTCGTGCTCGGCGTGACCGAGCAGCACGTCACCCTGCTCACCGAGACCGACCTGGCCGTCGTCGAGGGCCCGGCCGCCGCCCACCGCAGCGTGGTCGAGCTGGATGTCACCAGCTCCGCGGTCGCCGGCGGATATGCCGCCACGTCCCTGCCCGCCACCTCCGCGCCCGCCGCCCGTCCCCCCGGGCGCCTGGCCGGCTCCGCCCTGTCGCCGCACACCTGGACCCAGGCGGTCAGCGCGCTGCGTGAGCGTACGGTGCGCCGCTAGTGAGACGCCGCCTCGCCCTGCTCGTCCTGTCGGCCTGCGCCGGTGTGGCGGCGCTGCTCGCAACGCCCGGCCCGGCGTCCGCGGCCACCGCGCCGCCGGTCTCCGCCGTGGACCTGGTCTCCGCCGTGGCTCTGGCCCCGACCGGGCCGAGCCCCGCCACGGCACCCAAGGGACCGAAGGGGACGAGCAAGGACAGCGGCTCGATCACCGTGAACGTCAACGGCGTCGACAAGAAGCCCAGCAACTCGATCGTGGTCCTGATCGCACTCACGGTGCTGTCGGTGGCCCCCGCGTTGCTGTTGATGTGCACCAGCTTCACCAAGATCATCGTGGTCCTCAGCATCACCCGCAACGCGCTGGGGCTGACCTCGGTCCCGCCCAACCAGGTGCTGGCCGGCCTGGCGCTGTTCCTCAGCCTGTTCATCATGGGCCCGGTGCTGTCGGCGATGAACCACGACGGCGTGCAGCCGTACCTGCATGGGACGAAGTCGCAGACCCAGGCCTACCACGACGGGGTCAAGCCGCTGCAGGCCTTCATGGCCAAGCACACGCGCAAGGACGAGATCGCCCTGCTGACCAAGGTGTCCAACAGCCCGCAGCCGAAAAATCCCGCGACCGTGCCCCTGACGACCCTGGTCCCGGCCTTCGTCCTCTCCGAGCTCCGGGCGGCCTTCATCATCGGCTTCGTCATCTACATCCCGTTCCTGGTCATCGACATGGTCGTCTCGGCCTCGCTGATGTCGATGGGCATGATGATGTTGCCGCCGGTGACCGTCTCGCTGCCGTTCAAGCTGCTGCTCTTCGTACTCGCCAATGGCTGGGGCCTCGTCGTGACCGCGCTCGTGTCGAGCTACCGCTGACGGGATGTTGCCGTGACCGATGCCGCCGTCCTCCACATCGGCCTGCTGGCGATGATGACCGCCGCCAAGCTGAGCGCTCCCATCCTGCTCACCGCCCTGGCGATCGGGTTCGTCATCTCGCTGTTCCAGTCGGTCACCCAGATCCAGGAGGTGACGCTGTCGTTCGTACCCAAGATGGTCGGAGTCGGACTGGCCCTGCTGATCACCGGCAACTGGATGCTGCACGAGCTGGTGTCGTTCACCACGCAGCTGTTCGGCCAGATCCCCACGCTGATCAACGGAGGGTGACCTCCGGTGCAGCTCTCGTTGCCCACCGGACTGCTGGTGGCATTCCTGCTGGCCTCGCTGCGCTCGGCAGCCTGGCTCCTGGTGGTGCCAGCGTTCTCCTCCCGCGCCATCCCGCCGTACGTGAGGGCGCTGCTGTCCATGGCGCTGGCCCTGCCCGTCGCGCCCGGACTGGCCGCCCACGCCCCGCCGGCGGAGGTTTTCCCCCTCCTGTCCAGTGCCATCCAGCAGGTGGTCGTCGGAGCGGCCCTGGGCTTCCTCACCTCGCTGATCTTCTCCGCGGTGCAGGCTGCCGGTGACCTGATCGACCTGTTCGGCGGCTTCTCCCTCGGGTTCGCCTACGACCCGCTGTCGCTGTCGAACAACGCCACCTTCGGCCGCTTCTACAACCTGCTCGCGTCGACCCTGCTCATGGCGTCCGGGGCGCACCTGATGGTCATCCGTGGCTTCACGACGACCTACCGGCTGCTGCCGCTGGACGGCACCCTGTCGCTGCCCGCGCTCGAACGCGTGCTGACCAGCGGCCTGGGGCAGTTCTTCGTCGCCACGCTGCAGATCGCCGGGCCGCTGCTCGTGGTGCTCTTCCTCGCCGACGTCGGCCTGGGCCTGCTCAGCCGGGTCGCCCCGGCCCTCAACGCCTTCGCCCTGGGCTTCCCGATCAAGATCTTCATCACCCTGTCCCTCGGGGGGATGGCCCTGCTCCTGCTGCCCGACGCCATCACGCGGATGGCCGACGAGGCGGCCCGCGCCGTCATGGGGGTGGCGGGCGCGTGAGCGGCTCCCAGGAGAAGACCGAGAAGCCCACCGCCAAGCGCCTCAAGGACGGTCGCAAGGAGGGGCAGATCGCGCGTACCCCCGAGCTGGGTGCCTGGATCGGCATCCTGGCCGCGACCGTGCTGATCCCCCTGGTGATCCGATCGAGCTTCGCCCGCACCCAGGCCCTCCTGCTCGAGATCGGCACCGTCATCCGTGACCCTGAACCGTCCCGCTGCCTGTCGGTGCTGGGTCAGGGGATGCGCGACGTGGTGATCGCCGTGGCTCCGCTGGCGCTGGGCCTGATGGCCATCGGCGTCGCCGCCTTGGTGGCACAGGGGGGCGTGCACCCGTCGGGCAAGCTGTTGAAGCCGAAGCTGTCCCGGCTCAATCCCCTCGCCGGACTCAAGCGGACCTTCGGCCCGCACTCGCTGTGGGAGACGATCAAGTCGGTCGTCAGGGTCGGTGTGCTGGGACTGGTCGCGTACCACTACGTCAGGGGCATGGCCGACACCCTGATGGCCTCCGGGCCGGCACCCCTCATGACCCTGCTCGGGACGGCCGGCTCGACGGTGATGTCCATCATCCGCAGCTCCGCCCTGGTCGGCATCATCATGGCCGCCGCCGACTACATGGTGGTCCGCAAGCGAACCAGCAAGCAGCTGAGGATGACCAAGCACCAGGTCAAGGAGGAGCACAAGCAGACCGAGGGCGACCCGCAGTTGCGCGGCGCGATCCGCTCGCGGCAGATGGCCATGAGCCGCAACCGGATGATGGCCGATCTCGTCGACGCCGACGTCGTGGTGGTCAATCCCACGCACGTGGCCGTGGCATTGCGCTACGACCCGGACCGCGGGGCGCCACGCGTGGTCGCCAAGGGCGCCGGCACGCTGGCCGCCCGGATCCGGGAGATCGCGGCCGAGCACCGGATCGCCCTGGTCCAGGACGTCCCCCTCGCTCGTGCGCTGCACGCCGGCTGCGAGCTGGGCCAGGAGGTCCCGCCGGAGCTGTACGCGGCGGTCGCGCGGGTGCTGGCCTTCGTGATGGCCCTGAAGTCCCGCGGCTCGGCCGCCGGGCTGCACCGGCCGGCAGTGCCGGGCGCCGCCGCGTGAGTCGCCCGGACAGCTCAAGTGTGCGCGCCGATCAGCCGATCAACGGGGAGCCAGGAAGGCGACGACGGCCACGGAGCGGCCGGTCCAGTCGTCAACTGTGCCCGGAGGTCGCGTGAGGAACCAGGGCCTGACCCGGTACGCCGTACCGATCGGGGTCGTCGCCATCATCGTGATGATGGTGGTGCCGTTGCCGGCATTCATCATCGACATCCTGATCGCCGCCAACATCACCGGCTCGCTGGTGATCGTGCTCATCACGATGTACGTCCGGCGCCCGATCGAGTTCAGCGTCTTCCCCTCGCTGCTCCTCGTCGCCACGCTGTTCCGGCTGGCCCTCAACGTCAGCGCGACCCGGCTGGTCCTCCTCAACGGCTTCGCCGGCCACGTCATCAACGCCTTCGGCCACTTCGTGGTCGGCGGGTCGCTGGTCGTCGGCCTGGTGATCTTCCTGATCCTGATCGTGATCCAGTTCATCGTCATCACCAACGGCGCCGGCCGGGTGGCCGAGGTCGGCGCCCGGTTCACCCTCGACGCCATGCCAGGCAAGCAGATGGCCATCGACGCCGACCTCAACGCCGGCCTGATCGACGAGAAGGAAGCGCGGGTACGCCGGGCGGACGTCGCGGCGGAGGCCGACTTCTACGGTGCGATGGACGGCAGCTCGAAGTTCGTCAAGGGCGACGCCATCGCGGCGATCATCATCACGCTGATCAACCTGATCGGCGGCTTCGCCGTCGGGGTCGCCCAGAAGGGCCTCTCCCCCGCCGAGGCCATCCAGACCTACAGCCTGCTGAGCATCGGCGACGGCCTGGTCTCCCAGATCCCTGCCCTGCTGCTGTCCGTCGCGACCGGCCTCATCGTCACCCGGGCCACGACCGACGGCGACCTGGGCTCCGACGTCGCGCGGCAGTTCGGCGCGCAGCGCCGGGCGCTGCAGATCGGCGGCGCCGCGGCGATCGCGCTCTGCCTCATCCCCGGCCTGCCCAAGCTGCCCTTCCTGCTGATCGGCGGGCTGGTGCTGTTCGCCTCCCAGCGCGGCTCGGCGGCCGAGAAGGACACCGTCGAGACGCCCGCCGAGGAAGCACCGACGGTCGACTCCCCCGAACGCCTCATCGGCGAGATGCGGGTCGACCCGCTGGAGCTCGCCCTGTCACCCGACCTCGTCGACCTGGTCGACGTCGGGAGCGGGGGTGACCTGCTCGAGCGGGTACGCGCGCTACGCCGCAAGGTGGCCCTCGACATCGGCATCGTGATGCCACCGGTACGCACCCGCGACGACCTCGACCTGCCGCTCTCGACGTACTCGATCCGGATCAGCGGTGTCGAGGTGGCCCGCGGCGAGTCGCCGCCCGGTTGCGTCCTGGCCATCGGCGAGGGGCTCTCGGGCATCCCCGGCCGGGCCGCCCGAGAGCCGGTGTTCGGCCTCGAGGGCAAGTGGGTGCCCGGCGAGCTGCGCCACCAGGCCGAGCTGGCCGGGGCCACCGTCGTCGATCGTGCCTCGGTGGTCATCACGCACCTGTCCGAAGTGGTCCGTACCCAGGCCAGCCGGCTGCTCGGGCGCGAGCAGGTGCGCGAGCTGGCGGACGTGCTCAAGCGCACCAATCCGGTGGTCGTCGAGGAGCTCACGCCTGCCCTGCTCAGCCTGGGTGAGGTCCAGCAGGTGCTGCACGCGATGCTCGACGAGGGCATCCCCATCCGCGACCTGGTTCGGATCTTCGAGGCGCTGTCCCTGCGCGCCAAGACCTCCACCGACCGGGACGGCCTCGTCGAAGCGGTCCGCTCGGCCCTCGGCCCCGCGATCGCCGCCCACCACACCACGGACGGGACGCTGACCGTGGTCACGCTCGAGCCGCGCCTGGAGCAGTCCCTGCTCGAGTCCCTGCGTCCGGGCGACGGAGGCAGCCATCTGCTGCTCGACGTGTCGCGGGCCGAGGCGCTGGTCGCCGACGCCGGCCGGCTGATGGAGGTCGGCGAGCAGCAGGGGAAGACTCCGGTCCTCGTGTGCTCACCGCACCTGCGCTCCCCGCTGCGCCGCCTGGTCCAGATGACCGCGCCCCGCCTGCCGGTCCTGTCCTATACCGAGGTCGGTTGCGCTACCCGCATTGAGACGATAGGGATGGTGGTGGACAGTGCCCACGCGATTGCTGGTTGAGGGTCCGGACATCGAGAGCCTGCTGGTGCGGGTCCGCGACGAGTACGGCGCCAACGCCCGGATCATCTCCGCCGAGCGCGTCCGGGTCGGAGGGTTCGCCGGGTTCTTCGCCCGCCAGCGGTACGAGGTGTCCGTCGAGCTCGACGATGCCGGACAGCCCCCGGCGCCACCTCCGACCGCGGTGCCCCTGACCGCGGTGGCGTGGCCGCGCGAGACGCCGCTGACCGACGCGGGAGCGATGCCGGCCACGGTCGACGCCCTGATGGCGTTGGCCGACGCCAACGACAGCGCGTCGCTCGACCTCCCGCCCGTACCCGTCACGGTGTCGACCCAGAGCGACAACTTCTCCGCCGTCCTCGCCGGCCTGCGACACCGCGCCGGCTCGGTCACGGCGGACCCGGTCCGGGCCTACCAGCCACCGGTGCTCGACTACCCGCCGGTCGCCGCCGCGGACCTCGACCTCCGGGTACCTCCGGAGTCCACATCGGGCGCGGGGGCGATGTACGCGGGCCTGCGCAGCCTCGGGTTGCCCGAGCACCTGGCCCTCACGGTGGCCGGGCCGGATCGGTACGCCGCACTGGTCCGCACCCTGAGATCGCTGCCCCCGGCACTGCCGCTGCCCGACCGGGCCGGAGCAGTGCTCGTCATCGTCGGTCCCGCCCGGGCGGCCCTGCCGGTGGCCGCGGAGCTCGCCCGATCACTGAGTACCGATCCCGGCGCGGTGCTGCTCGCCGCACCGGACGGGCCGTCCGACCTCGGCACCGCACGCTGGATCACCGGCCCGGCCGACGCCGGCCGGCGGGCGCCTGCGCTGCACGGCTGCGACGTGCCCACGGTCGTCGTGGTCGACCTGCCACTCGACGTGAGCAGCGCCCGGTGGGCGCGCTCGATCATCGACGCGCTGGGTGCCACCTCGGTCTGGACACTGGTCGACGCCACCGACAAGACGCGCGACGTCGCCGCACAATTGCGCGCGCTCGGGACCGTCGACGCGCTGGTCGTGCACGCCACGGCGGCTACCGCTGACCCCGCCACCGTTCTGGAGCTCGGCCTGCCGATCGCCCTCCTCGACGGCCGGGCTGCCAGCCCCCAGGCCTGGGCCGGCCTGCTGCTGGAACGACTCGACGGGACGCCGTGACCCGCGCCGAGCTGCCCGCGATAAACGCCCTCGTCACCCTCACCGTGTCGGGAGTCTCCGGCGCAGGCGCCGAACAGGGGGTTCCGTCGCGGGTCGAGGACGCGGACGGCCTGCACCTGCGACTGGCCGCTCCTGATCACCCGCCGGGCGTCGTACCACCCGGCGCGGGATCTATCGTCACGATGCGGTGGACCGGCCCGCGCGGCCTGCACCTGACGCTCACCGAGCTCATCTCCGTCTCGCGCGATCCCATCGACACCTGGCTGGTCCGCGCGGTGTCCGAGGTGCGGGTGCAGCAGCGCCGGCTCTTCGCGCGGACCTCGGCGTCCGGGCCGGTACGGCTGGCGACCGAGCCGCGGCCGGACGACGCGGTGCACGGCCGGCTGATCGACATCGGTGAGGGCGGCCTGCGCTGCCGGGTGAAGGAAGGGCACGGGATCGCCGTGGGGCAGGAGGTCGCCATCCGGCTGAGCCTGCTCGACCGGCTGCTGTCATTGGAAGGCGTCGTACTGGTGAGCGAGCCCGACCAGATCGTGCTGACCTTCCAGGCCACGGAAACGCTGGCCCACCAGATCCGCCGCTTCGTCCTGCACAGCCAGGTCCGCGCGCGGCGGCTGCCGACATGACCATCCTGACGCCGTCGGCGATCCTGCTCGCGGGGGCGGCGAGCGCCCCGTCCCTGTGGTCGGCACTGGTCACGCACAGCCTGCCCCTGGACACCGCCCTGACCCGCTTCGTCATCCTCGTGCCGGCCACCGGAGCCCTCCTCGCCGGGTTCCGGGCGGTCGTCGGACCCTACGTCCGGTCGCAGGCCCGGTCCCGGATGCGCCGGGCCAACGACGTACTGGCCGCACCGGAGCCTCCGGTCCTGCCGACGATGCCCATGACGCCCGAGCCGGTCAGGCCACCGGCAGCCTGACCGGCACCTGCCTATCGCACCTCATCGACCACGGCGTCGAGCTCCACCTCGACGAGCCACGCGGCATCGATGAACCGAGAGATCTCGACGAACGTGCACGCCGGCCGGACGGCCCCGAAGCGCTCGCCGTGCGCACGTGCCGCCTCTTCCCAACGGGTCACGTCGGTCAGCATGACGCGGGTCCTGATGACGTCCCCGATCGACCCGCCCGCATCCGCGAGCGCCCGTTCGGCGAGGTCAAGACATCGCGACGTCTGGGCATAGACGTCGCCGGGCCCGACGGTAGCGCCGTCGTCCCCGAGGGGAGCCGTTCCGGCGACGGCGATGAACTCCCCTATCCGCATCGCTCGGGAAAAACCGATCCGCGTCTCGAACGGCGAACCGGAGCTCACGACCCTGCGCGCCCTCTTCACGCGATCATCGTGCCCGAACTCCGTCATCGCTGTCGAACGATCGCTCCAACCCTCCCGGCCAGCGACCTTGCGTCTGGGCGGGACGGCGACGGGCGGTCGCCGGCCCCCGGGCGGAGCGTTACCGTGAGGCCCGTGAGGGCGCCGTCTCGTCGGCGCCCCCACCATCCGGACGCGACCGGGAGGGAGCGCCATGCCTAAGCGGCTGACGCCACTCGACCTGTCCATCGGAGAGCGCATCCGCGCCCGGCGGCAACTACGCGGTTGGAGCGTACGCTTCGCCGCCGACCGGGCCGGCATCTCCCATGCGACGCTGTCTCGGATCGAGCGGGGTCTGCTGTCGGCCGACAACCGGTTCATCCTCGCCGACATCGCAGCCGGGCTGGAATGTTCAGTCGTAGAGCTGACTGGCTCGCCTGCTACCTCGGCGGACCCCGCCATCGTGGCCGCCAGGGCGAGCGTGGCGGCGATCCGGCAGGCGCTGATCGAATCCGACTTCGCCGAGCCAGCGACGCGCGTCCCCCGCCCACTGCCCGAGCTGGAGCGCGAGGCGGAACTTGTGCAGGCCCTGCGCACGCGGTGCGACTACGCAGGGGCGGGGAGACTCCTGCCGCGTCTCATCCGCGAGCTGCACGCCGCGGCGGCCGGCCCCGATCGGGAGGCCGCCTTGCGCCTTGCCGTTCTGGTGGGCTTCGTCGCAAACACCGTCGCCCGGTGTGTCGGCTATCCGGCCGAGGCGTGGCTGGGTGCCGAGTGGTCACGGCGGGCCGCTGAAGCGCTCGACGATCCTGTGCTCCTCGGCTTCGCCGCATGGGCGCGAGGGAGCGCCGCGAGCGGCTGCGGAGCCTACGGCTGGGCGTACACCCTGCTCTCCCGGGGCGCCGACGAGTTGCAGAGCAGTCTCGGCGCCCCGCACGCTTTGGAGATGCTCGGACTTGTGCTGCTCAGGGCCGCTCACACGCTGTACGCCACCAAGCGCCCGGAGGACGGCGCCGACTACTTCGCCGAGGCCGAGCGCCTCGCCGCACGTACTGGCGAGACGACGACGTTCGACCAATACTTCGGTCCGGCCAATGTGGGTTTCTGGCGGTTGAGCAGTGAGGTCGACGGTGGTGATCCTGCCCGCGCTGTTCAGATCGCCCGGTGCACCAACCCCGCCGCGTTGCCAGTGGCGATGCGGCAGGCCTTCTTCCACCTCGACACCGGCCGGGCACTGGCACACATCCGCCGTGACGGGGAGGCGACCCGCCACCTGCTGACCGCCGAACGCATCGCCCCCCAGCTTGTCCGGGCCAACCCGTACGCCGCCGAGACGGGCAGGGGCCTGCTGGAGCGTGCCCAGCGCCGTGCCGGCCGCAGCGAACTTCGCGGGCTGTGCGAGCGCCTCGGCGTGGGCGGGTAGCGGCCCCGCTGCCGGGTTTGCGGTACGTCACTGCACCACTCCGATGGGTTGACCGGTCCAACGTTGCGTCATGGACCGAGACGCCGAGACCCTGATCGTCAAACGCCGAGGCCACCGTCGCCTAGCCGCGGTGCAAGTGCTGACGGGCGACTCGATCACGACGTGAACCGCGATCCGAGCCCCGAGACCCCAGCCCATGCGCTGCGCTCCGCGCTGTCGACGTGCCTGATGCAGATGCACGGCTGCCGCAACGGGGACGCCTGCGAGGACTGCGCAGAGAGCGTCGCCGAGGCCGCCGACGAGTGGCTGGCCGTGATCTTGCGGTGGGGGACGTCAGGGCCCCCCATCGCGCCTGACAGGAGAAGGTGACGCTGACCACGACTTGGGTGGGTGTCGCCAGCCCCGACAGCGTGACGTTGCCGCTGGGGCTCGCAGACATCCGAGACTCGGCTCCGCCCCAGGGTGGAGCCCGTGGCGTTCGGTTCAGCCCCAGCGCCGATGCGATCAGGCGAGCACCGGCGCGATGCTCGGTGCGTCGTACTCACGCCTTGGAGGATTTCGTGCTGATCGTTGTGTGCGGGGTAATGGTGCTGGTCGTCGGCGGACTGGTCGCGTTCGTGGTTCGACGGGCCCGGGGCCGGTCGTGAGGGGCGACCTGTCCGGTCGCCGGCCGGAACGGCGGGGGCTCCTGTGGGTGGTCGGCTCCTTCGCGATCTGCCCATGTCACCTGCCGTTGACGCTGGCATTGCTCGGCACGGTCCTGGGCGGTACGGCGCTAGGGGCGGCGCTGCACACGCACGTCGTGCTGGCCGGGCTGATCGTCGCCGGGGTGTGGCTGTTGGGCACCTGGCGGGGGGTTCGCCTGCTGCGTCAACGGTCGGCCTGCTCCGTGCCCCGGCCAGGTCGGGGCCCGCTGGACGCGGCCGGTGACTTCTTGGGTCTGCCGAAACACTGAACGCAACATCGCAGCAAGGGGTCGCAGCAGGGACAGTGTGGGCATGGGTGCGCTTCTCCTCGTCGGCGGCTGCGTGCTGGTTGCGGCCGCCGCGTTGTTGCCGCTGCGACGGGCGCTGTTCGCCGCGGCCGCGATGCTGGCAATGGTGGGGTACGCGGGCCGCCGGATGTTCGACAACGGATCGCTGGTCGCGCTCAGCCCGCTCTCGGCCGCCTGTGCATTCCTCGTCGTACTGCTGGTCGGGCATCTGGC
>QHCA01000410.1 GCA_003244095.1 Pseudonocardiales bacterium
CCATCGTGGTCATCCTCGTCGGGGTGGGCACCTCGCTGTACGCCTTCGGGATCATCCTCGAGGCGCTGGTGGACGGCCACCTGCGCGAACTGTTGGGGAGGCGACGGATGCAACGCCGGATCGACCGCATGGAGGGCCACGTCATTGTCTGCGGCTGGGGGCGGGTCGGCAGCGCGATCGCCCGCTTCATCGCCGGAGCCGGGGCGGACGTCGTCGTCATCGACAGGGACGCCGAACGCATCGGCACCGTGCCCCATCCGAGCGTCCTGGGTGACATCGCCGACGATGAGGTGCTGCGCCGGGCCGGCATCGAGCGGGCCCGCGTCGTGGTGGCCGCGCTGGAGACCGATGCCGACAACCTGTTCGCCACCGTGAGCGCGCGGGCGCTGCGCGGCTCGGATCTGGTCATCATCGCGCGCGCCCGTACCGAGTCTTCGGAGCCCAAGCTCCGGCGGGCCGGCGCCGACCGGGTCGTCAACCCGCAGCGGCTCGGCGGCGACCGGATGGCGGCCTTCGCCCTACAGCCGCACGTGGTCGACTTCCTCGACGTGATCATGCATGACGGGTCCCTGGAGATCCGGCTCGAGGAGGCTGCCATCGTCGCCGACTCACCGTTGGCGGGCCGGACCCTCGCCGAGTCCCGCCTCACCGAGACGACCGGCGCGCTGCTGGTGGCGATCCGCGACCCTGATGGCAGTTTCACCAGCAACCCGGCGCCGACGACCCGCCTGGCAGCAGGTCACGTACTGATCGCCGTCGGCTCGGCCCCCCAGCTGGCCGCGCTGGTCACGGCCACCGGCGGCTGAGGCCGGGTCGCGCCGCGGCAGCGCTCATGCCAGCGCGACGAGATCGCTCAGGTCCGCACTCCACGAGTCCTCCACGCCGTCGGGCAGGAGGATCACCTTCTCCGGGTTGAGCGCCTCGACCGCGCCCTCGTCATGGGTGACCAACACGATCGCACCCGTGAATGTCGCCAGCGCGTCGAGCACCTGCTGCCGTGAGGCGGGGTCGAGGTTGTTGGTCGGCTCGTCGAGCAGCAGCACGTTGGCCGAGGAGCACACCAGGCCGGCCAGGGCCAGCCGCGTCTTCTCCCCGCCCGACAGCGTCCCGGCCGGCTGGTCGGCCGTGTCGCCGCTGAACAGGAAGGCGCCCAGGATCCGCCGCAGCTCACCGTCGGTGGCATCCGGTGCGGTCGCCCGCATGTTCTCCAGTACGGTGCGCCGCGTGTCGAGCGTCTCGTGCTCCTGGGCGTAGTAGCCCAGCCGCAGGCCGTGTCCCGGTAAGACCTCGCCGGTGTCCGGCCGCTCCAGCCCGGCCAGGATCCGCAGCAGGGTGGTCTTGCCGGCGCCGTTGAGACCCAGGACGACCACCCGGGCGCCCCGGTCGACGGCCAGATCGACGTCGGTGAAGACCTCGAGCGAGCCGTAGGACTTCGACAGGCCCTCGGCGGTCAGCGGGGTACGACCGCATGGCGCAGGCGACGGGAACCGGACCCGGGCCACCTTGTCGGCCACTCGAACGTCGGCCAGCCCGGCGGCCAGCCGCTCCGCCCGGCGCTGCATCGAGTGTGCGGCCTTGGCCTTGGTGGCCTTGGCCCGCATCTTGTCCGCCTGCGAAATCAGGGCGCTGATCTTCTTCTCGGCATTGGCCCGCTCGCGCCGCCGTCGCCGCTCGTCGGTCTCCCGCTGCTGCAGGTAGGTCTGCCAGCCCACGTTGTAGACGTCGACCTCGGCCCGGTTGGCGTCGAGGTGCCACACCTTGTTGACCACGGCGTCGAGCAGGTCGGCGTCGTGGCTGATCACCACCAGGCCGCCTTTGTGGCCGCGGAGGAAGTCGCGTAGCCAACCGATGGAGTCGGCGTCGAGGTGGTTGGTGGGCTCGTCGAGCAGCAGCGTCGCCGCGTCGCTAAACAGGATCCGGGCCAGCTCCACCCGCCGCCGCTGCCCGCCGGACAGCGTGCGCAGCGGCTGGCCGAGCACCCGGTCGGCCAGGCCGAGGTTTGCACAGATCCGGGCCGCCTCGCTCTCGGCGGCATATCCCCCCAGCGAGGCGAACTCCTCCTCCAGGCGGCCGTACCGCCGGACCACCTTGTCGCGGGCCGCATTGTCGACCACCTCGCCCATGGCGATCTGCGCCTTGGCCATCTCGTGCAGGAGCACGTCGAGGCCGCGGGCGGACAGCACCCGGTCGCGGGCGGTGACGTCGAGGTCTCCGGTACGGGGGTCCTGCGGCAGGTAGCCGATCTCGCCGCGGCACTCGATGACGCCAGCGTGCGGCTGCGCCTCTCCGGCGAACACCCGGAGGCTGGTCGTCTTGCCGGCTCCGTTGCGGCCGACCAGGCCGATCCGGTCGCCCGGCTGGACGCGCAGCGTCGCGGCCGCGAGCAGAATGCGGGATCCGGCGCGCAACTCCAGTGCGCTTGCGGTGATCACGGGGACTCCGTTCGAGGATGCGGACACAGGCCATCGCCCGCCGCATGCGGCGGGTGCGGAGCAGGCATCAGCTCGTGCGGGTCACGTGTGCCAGGGTAGCAGCGGGCGACGGCGCGAATGCCGCACTGATCCCGTCGAACAAGATCCAGGGAAGATCACTGCGCCCCGGCAACACCAACCTTCCCTCGACGATGACCCGGGGACGGTTGGTGACCGGTCGAGTGCCTCGCCGGATGACAGCCGGTCAGACGTTGAAGCCGAGCACTCGCAACTGCTCCCGCCCGTCGTCAGTGATCTTGTCGGGCCCCCACGGCGGCATCCAGACCCAGTTGATCTTGAAGTCCTTGACCAGCCCGCCACCGGGACCGCCGGTCAGGGCCGACCGCGTCTGGTCCTCGATCACGTCGGTGAGGGGGCAGGCGGCCGAGGTCAGCGTCATGTCGATGGTGGCGACGTTGTCGTCGTCGACGTGCAGGCCGTATACCAGGCCCAGGTCCACCACATTGATGCCCAACTCGGGGTCGACCACGTCGCGCATGGCCTCCTCGACATCGTCGAGAGGTGCCTTGACCACTGCTGGTTCGCTCATCTGCTCAACCCTCCATTGGCGGCCTGTGCGGTCGCGTCCTTCCACGCCATCCATCCGAGCAGCGCGCATTTGATGCGGGCCGGATAGCGCGACACGCCGGCGAACGCGATGGCGTCCTCCAGAACATCCTCGTCGGGCTCTCCCCCGCCCTTGCTCCTCATCAGGGTAAGGAACTCCTCCTGCACCCGCATCGCCTGGTCGACGCCCTTGCCGATGACCAGGTCGGTGAGTACGGACGTGGAGGCCTGTGAGATCGAGCAGCCCATGCCGTCGTAGGAGACGTCGGCCACGACCGGGCCGTCGGCGCCCGCGGACAGCTTGACTCGCAGGGTCACCTCGTCGCCACAGGTCGGGTTGACGTGGTGCACTTCGGCGTCGTACGGCTCCCGCAGGCCCTTGTGGTGGGGGTGCTTGTAGTGGTCGAGGATGATGTCCTGGTACATCGAGTCCAGTTGCATCAGGCGAAATACCTCTTCGCCTCATCGATGCCGCGGATCAGCGCGTCGACCTCGTCTGTCGTGTTGTAAAGGTAGAACGACGCCCGCGTACTGGCCGGCACGCCGAAGCGCAGGTGCAGGGGCCGGGCGCAGTGGTGCCCCGCCCGGACGGCGATGCCGTGCGCGTCGAGCACCTGGCTGACGTCGTGCGGGTGCACGTCGTCGACCAGGAAGGCGATCGTGGCCCCGCGGTCGGCCGCATCCGTCGGGCCCAGGATCCGCACGCCGTCGAGGGCGGCGAGGCCGTCGAGCGCGTGGGTCAACAGTTCGTGTTCGTGCGCCCTTATCGCGTCGAGCCCGACCTCGCTCACGTAACGCAGCGCGGCGTCGAGCCCGACGGCCTCCGCGATCGGCATCGTGCCGGCCTCGAACTTGTGCGGCGGCTGGGCGAACGTCGAGCCCGTCATCGCCACGCTCTCGATCATCTCGCCACCGCCGAGGAACGGGGGCATGGCGTCGAGCAACTCCCGGCGGGCCCACAGCACGCCGATGCCGGTCGGCCCGCAGATCTTGTGAGCCGTGAAACCCACGAAGTCGGCACCGAGGTCGGCCACGGAGACCGGCAGGTGCGGCACCGACTGGGCGGCGTCGACGAGGACCAGGGCGCCCACGGCGTGGGCCGCATCGGCAACGAGCCGGACCGGGTTGACCGTGCCGAGCACGTTGGACTGGTGCACGAGGGACACCAGCTTGGTACGGGCGTTGATCAGCCCGTCGATGCCGGACAGGTCGAGCCGGCCATCGTCGGTGACCCCGAACCACCGCAGTGTGGCGCCGGTGCGCTCGCAGAGCAGCTGCCACGGGACGATGTTGGAGTGGTGCTCCATCTCCGTGATGACGATCTCGTCGCCCGGTCCAAGCCGGAACCGCTCGGCAGCACCGCCACTGGTGGAGGCATTGCCCATGCTGTAGGCCACCAGGTTGATCGCCTCGGAGATGTTCTTGGTGAACACCACCTCGGTCTCGTCCCGCGCGCCCAGGAAGCCGGCGGCGGTGATGCGGGCACCCTCGTAGGCTTCGGTCGCCTCCTCGCCGAGCTGGTGCGTCGCCCGGTGGATGTTGGCGTTGTGCTGCTCGTAGTAGTCGGACATGGCGTCGATCACCTGCCGCGGCTTCTGCGACGTGTTGGCGCTGTCGAGGTAGACCAGCGGGCGACCGTCACGGACCGTACGGTCCAGGATCGGGAAGTCCTTGCGGACCAGCGCTACGTCGAAGCCGGCACGGTCAAACGTCATGACGCCCTCGTCACCTGCTCGTAGCCCTTCGCCTCGAGCCGCTCCGCGAGCTCGGGGCCGCCCTGTTCCACGATCCGGCCGTCGATGAAGACGTGCACGAAGTCGGGGGCGATGTAGCGCAGGACGCGGGTGTAGTGCGTGATCAGCAGGACGCCGGTCTGGCCGGTCTCGCGCACCCGGTTGACGCCCTCGGCGACGATCTTGAGCGCGTCGATGTCTAGCCCGGAGTCGGTCTCGTCGAGCACGGCGATCCTGGGCTTGAGCAACTCGAGCTGCAGGATCTCGTGCCTCTTCTTCTCACCGCCGGAGAAGCCCTCGTTGACGTTGCGGGCCTTGAAGTCCTTGTCCATGTCCAGCGCGGCCATCGCGGTGTCGAGTTCCTTGACGAAGGTACGCAACTTCGGCGGCTCTCCGCGTACGGCGGTCAATGCCGTACGCAGGAAGTTGGCCACCGAGACACCGGGCACCTCGACGGGATACTGCATCGCGAGGAACAGCCCCGCCCGCGCCCTCTCGTCGACGGTCATCGACAGCACGTCGGCGCCGTCGAGGAGGATCTCGCCGCTGGTGACGGTGTACTTGGGGTGCCCGGCGATGGAATAGGCCAGCGTGGACTTGCCGGAGCCGTTGGGCCCCATGATCGCGTGCGTCTCCCCTGCCTTGACGGTCAGGTCGACGCCCTTGAGGATCTCGATCCCGGATGTCTCTGCACCGGCATCACCGGCGATGCTGACGTGCAGATCGCGAATCTCCAGAGTGGACAACTAGCTCAACTCTCCTTCAGGCGCACGAGGATCTCGTCGCCGTCGACCTTGGTGGGATAAACCGGGACGGGCTGGGTCGCCGGCAGGCCGGTCGGCTGCCCGCTCGTGAGATCGAAACGCGAGCCGTGCAGCCAGCACTCGATCGTGGTGTCCTCGACGTCGCCCTCGGACAGGGAGACGTCGGCGTGCGAGCAGACGTCGTTGATCGCGTAGACCTCGCCGCCCTCGGCCTTGACGATGCAGATCGGGACGCCGTCGACCTCGACCCGGCGGGTACCCCCCTCAGGCACCTCGTCGAGCCGGCAGGCACGGACGAAGTCGCTCACGGACTCACCCGGCCGTCTGTCAACTCACTGCTCACTCGCCCCAGCTCGTCCTCGATCGCGGCCAGCAATCGCTCCTCCACTTCGGGGATGCCGATCTGGGAGATCACCTGGACGAAGAAGCCGCGCACGACCAGCCGTCGCGCCTCGTCGGCGGGGATGCCCCGGGACTGCAGGTAGAACAACTGCTGGTCATCGAACCGGCCGGTCGCCGAGGCGTGCCCGGCGCCGGTGACCTCGCCGGTCTCGATCTCGAGGTTGGGCACGGAGTCGGCGCGGGCACCGTCGGTGAGCACCAGGTTGCGGTTGAGCTCGTAGGTGTCGGTCTGCTCGGCGGCCGGCCGGATCAGCACGTCACCGATCCAGACGGTGTGCGCGCCCTCGCCCTGCAGGGCACCCTTGTAGGTGACCCGGCTGCGGCAGTGCGGGGCGCCGTGGTCGACGAACAGCCGGTGCTCGAGGTGCTGGCCGGCGTCGGCGTAGTACAGGCCGAGCAGCTCGGCGTCGCCGCCGGGGCCGGCATAGGACACCGTGGGCGAGATCCGTACCAGATCGCCGCCCAGGCTGACCACGATGTGCCGGAAGTGCCCGTCACGGCCGACCAGCGCCGCCTGCGCCTCGACGTGCACCGCGTCGGACTCCCAGTCCTGCAGGCTGACGACGGTGAGCCGGGCCGCGTCGCCGACCCGGAACTCCGCGTTGGCGGCCAGCGTGGTGGACCCGACGTGGTCGACCACGACGACCGCTTCGGCGCCCTGGGCGACGTCGACGACCAGATGGAAGTACGCCGTGCCGGGCTCGCCGCGCACGGTGAGGAAGACCGGGGCCGACGCCACCGTGTTGGCCGGCACCGACACGACCATCGCCTGCTCGACGTTGGCCATCGCCAGCGCGCTGACCCG
>QHCA01000411.1 GCA_003244095.1 Pseudonocardiales bacterium
CCAGCGCTCGCTCGTCGCCGGCGGCCCGGGCGCGGGCTACCTGCTTCTCGGCCTTGCTCACCTGCTCGCGCATCTGGTCGAGCAACGGGTTGGACGACGCGGCGGTCCGCCGCCAGCGGTCGTCGACGGCATCGCGGACGCGGTCCTCAGCGTCCCTCATCCGGTCGTCCAGGGCGACGCCCTCCTCCCGCGGGACCCGCCCTGCCTTCTCGTAGCGCTCCTGCAGGTCACGCAGGCGCTCCTGGGCGGCCCGCGGGTTGGCCAGGTCGAGCCGCTCGGCCTCGATGATCAGCTTCTCCTTGGCGTCGCGGTTGCCGCGGGAGGCGGCGTCCCGCTCCGCGAACGCCTCCGTACGCCGGCCGAAGAAGCTGTCCTGGGCGGCCCGGAACCGCTTCCACAGGTCCTCCTCGACTTCCCGGCCGGCGCGTGGGGCGGCCTTCCACCTGGTCATCAGGTCTTTGAGCTGCCGCGCGGTGGATCCCCAGTCGCTGGACTCGGCCAGCCCCTCCGCCTCGGTGACCAGCGCCTCCTTGCCGGCCTGCGCCTCCTTGCGGGAGAGGTCGAGCTGGGCGAAGTGCGCGCCACGGCGCCGGGTGAACGCCGCGCGGCCGGCATTGACCCGCTTCCACAACTCGGCCTGGTCCTTGCGGTCGATCCGCGGCCCGTCGTTCCAGTTGGCGACGATCTCGCGGATCCGCTCGCCGGCGACCTTCCACTGCGTGCTGGACTCGGCCAGCCGCTCTACCTCGTCGACGAGTGCGCGCTTGCGGGCGAGCGCCTCCAGCACGTGGGCGGCGCGCTGGGCCTTGGCCTGCTCCAGGCGCTCTTCGGCCTTGCCCTGCACCGAGTCGAGCTGGGCGGCGACCGCCTCGAGGTCGCCGACGACCGGAGCGGTCGGCAGGGACTCGCGCAGCCTGCGGGTGGCGGCCACCGTGGCCTTGGGGTCGGCCGCACCGGAGTCGATGCGCTGGTCGAGCAGGATGACCTCGGTGACCAGGTCGTCGTACCGGCGGCTGTAGTGCGCCAGTCCCTCGGCGGGTGGTCCCGCCTGCCATGAGCCGACGATCCGCTCACCATCGGGCGTGCGGACGTACACCGTGCCGTCGTCGGTGACGCGGCCCCACGGTGTCTCCGGCGCCTGACCGGTGTCGTCGGTCCCGTTGATACCAGTGGTCACCCGTGCATTCTCACGTATTGGGTTGAGGCGAGGCCAACCGGACCTCGGAGTTGCCGTGCGTAGGCTCGGCGTGTGCTGGTCGCGGCCGCGGTGTGCCCCCATCCGCCGCTGCTGATCCCCGCCGTCGCGGCCGGAGCTGCGGCCGAGCTCGACGATCTGCGAGGTGCCTGCTCGCGCGCGATCGGGCGGCTGCTCAGCGCCGCGCCGGACGTCGTGTGCATCGTCGGCGCCGCGCCTGCGGTGCGCTGGTACGGCGACGGCGACTCAGGATCACTGCGACCGTACGGCGTGCCGCTCGACATCGCCCTCGACACGGCGACCAGCGGAGCACCGGCGCTGCCGCTGTCGTTGACCGTGGGTGCCTGGTTATTGCGGGGGGCCGGCTGGCCGGGTGAGCGGCGCGCGCTGGGGGTGCCGCGCCAGGTTGCCGATGCCCACCTGGGCCGGCTCGCCGCTGAGGCCACCGGCACCGCGCAGCGGGTCGGCCTGCTCGTGATGGCTGACGGCAGCGCGCGGCGCAGCGAGAAGGCGCCCGGCTATGTCGATCCCCGCGCGGAGGGCTTCGACCGCGCCGTAGGGGCCGCACTGGCCGGCGCCGACACGATGGCATTGGCCGGCCTCGACCAGCAACTCGGCGACGACCTGCTGGCGGCGGGTACAGCCCCCCTGCGGCTGCTGGGCCGAGCGGCCGCGCAGGACGGCTGGGACGCGGAGCTGCTGGCCGCGACCGCGCCCTACGGCGTCGGGTACTTCGTCGCCGTCTGGGAGCGCCGCTGATGAGCCGGCTGGTGGCCGTCGTCGGCTCCACCGCCACCGGCAAGTCCGACCTGGCCGTCGCCCTCGCCCTGGCCCTCGGCGGCGAGGTGGTCAACGCCGACTCGATGCAGCTCTACCGCGGGATGGACATCGGCACCGCCAAGCTGACCGACGCGCAGCGCCGCGGGGTCCCGCACCACCTGCTCGACGTCTGGGACGTCACGACCACGGCCAACGTGGCCGAGTACCAACGGCTCGCCCGGGGGGCAGTCGACGACGTGCTGGCCCGCGGCGCGACCCCGATCCTGGTCGGCGGATCCGGCCTGTACGTTCGCGCCGTCATCGATCCCTTGACGTTCCCGGGCACCGATGCGGCGGTGCGCGCGGCGCTGGAGACCGAGCTGGCGGCCGACGGCCCGCAGGCCCTGCACGACCGCCTGCGGGCCGCCGATCCCGTCGCCGCTCTGGCGATCGGCCCGGCCAACGGCCGCAAGATCGTGCGGGCCCTGGAGGTGGTCGCGATCACCGGGCGACCCTTCACGGCAGCCTTGCCCGACTACGGCTCCACCGCCGGCCGGGCGTACGACGTCGTGCAGTTCGCCATCGACCCGCCGCGCGAGGAACTGGCCCGGCGCATCCACGACCGGGTCGAGCGGATGTTCGACGGCGGCCTGGTGACGGAGGTCCGAAGCCTCGACCGGCTCGGCCTGCGCACGGGCGTGACGGCCAGCCGAGCGCTGGGATACGCGCAGGTGCTCCGGCTGCTCGACGGAGAGATCACCGAGAAGCAGGCTCGCGCGCTGACCGCGCAGCGGACCCGGCGGTTCGCCGCCCGCCAGCGCGGCTGGTTCTACCGCGACCCGCGCATCCGCTGGCTTCCGGCCGCCGAGCCGGAGTTGGTGCTTGAGCTGATCGGTTGGGCTGGCGACCCTGCCTGACCTCAGGCAAGATTCTCGCCATGCGTACGAATCGGCTGTTGACGGTCCTCGGGATCGCACTCGTCCCACTTGCTCTGTTGGCCCCCGCCACGACGGCGAGCGCCCAGGCGGCCGCACCACCGAGGCAACCGACGGCGGTCGGTTCCGGCGGCGCGGTGTCCACTGTGGACCCGGATGCGACCGCGATCGGACTCAACGTCCTGCGCAACGGCGGCAACGCAGTCGACGCGGCCATCGCGGCGGCAGCCGCCCTGGGTGTGACCGAGCCGTATTCCTCCGGGCTCGGCGGCGGCGGCTTCTTCGTCTACTACGACGCGGCTACCAAGCGCGTGCACACGATCGACGGCCGCGAGACGGCACCGGCTGCGTTCACCGAGACCACCTTCACCGAGGACGGCCAGCCGATCGCCTTCGCCGACGCGGTGACCAGCGGTCTGTCCAACGGCGTGCCCGGCTCGCCGGCCACCTGGGCCAGAGCGCTGAGCCAGTGGGGCACCCGTTCGCTGGCCGACACCCTCCGCCCGGCAGCGAAGCTCGCCGATGCGGGGTTCGTCGTCGACCAGACCTTCCACGACCAGACCGCTGCCAACCAGGCCCGGTTCGCGCTGTTCCCGGCCACGGCGGCGCTGTTCCTGCCCGGTGGGCAGGCACCGGTGGTCGGCTCGACGCTACGCAACCCCGACCTGGCCAGTACCTACCGGATGCTGGGCAAGCGCGGGATGGCGCCGATCTACGGTGGCCAGATCGGCCGAGACATCGTGCAGGCCACGCAGCATCCCCCGCTGGTGCCGGGGTCGACGTACAACGCCCGGCCCGGGCTGATGACCCTGCAGGACCTCCGCAACTACCGAGTCCTGCCGCGCGTCCCCACGCACGTGACCTACCACGGGCTGGACGTCTACGGCATGGCACCGTCGTCCTCCGGTGGGTCCACGGTGGGTGAGTCCCTCAACATCCTGAGCAGCTTCGACCTCAGGGCCATGACGGACACGCAGTTCTACCACCACTACCTCGAGGCCACCCGGCTCGCCTACGCCGACCGCAACCGCTACGTCGGCGACCCCGGATACGTCGCCGTCCCGCTCAAGGAGTTGCTGAGCACGGGCTTCGCGCACGAGCGGGCCTGTCTCATCGACCCCGACCACGCTGCGACCAGCCCGGTGCCGCCCGGCAGTCCCGACGGCACCTACCACACCTGCGCCGTGCAGGGCATTCCGGCGCCCACCGGTGTCGAGGGCCTGAACACGACCAACCTCACGGTGGCCGACAAGTGGGGCAATGTCGTCGAGTACACCTTGACCATCGAGCAGACCGGCGGCAGCGGCATCACCGTGCCCGGCCGGGGGTTCCTGCTCAACAACGAGCTGACCGACTTCAACTTCGTGCCGACCCAGGGCGCCGCGCGCGACCCCAACCTGCCGGCCCCCGGCAAACGCCCCCGCTCGAGCATCTCGCCGACGATCGTGCTTCGCCAGGGCCGGCCGTTCCTAGCCCTGGGTTCACCCGGTGGCGCCAGCATCATCACGACGGTGCTCCAGGTGCTGATCGAGCGCCTCGACCACGGGCGCACCCTCCCGGAGGCCATCGCCGCCCCTCGGGCATCCCAGCGCAATGCCCCGACCACGCAGGCGGAGCAGGCCTTCATCGACGCTCAAGGCCCCGGCCTGACCGCCCTGGGGCAGTCCCTCGTCCTGCCGCCGGACCCTCCCGAGCTCGGCGCGGCGACCGCCATCGAGTTCCTCGGGGCCGGCCGGCTCCTTGCCGCGGCCGAGCCGGTGCGCCGCGGGGGAGGCGCGGCGGCGGTCGTCCGCCCGGAGTGACACCGTAGGCTCGGAAGCCGTGCGATACCTGAAGGGGCACGGTACGGAGAACGACTTCGTCGTGCTGCCCGACGCCGACGAGGTCACCCTCACACCGGCCCTCGTCCGCGCGTTGTGCGACCGGCGGGCCGGCATCGGGGCCGACGGTGTGCTGCGGGCCGTGCGCGACGGGTCGCTGTGGTTCATGGACCACCGCAACGCCGACGGGTCGGTCGCCGAGATGTGCGGCAACGGGATCCGGCTCTACGCCCGCTACCTGGTCGATGCCGGGCTGGCCGAGCCGGGCCGGCTGGACGTCGTAACCCGTGCCGGCGTCAAGCAGGTCACCGTCGGCCGGGCGGGCGACGTGACGGTCGAGATGGGCATCGCCAAGGTGGTCGGCACCTCCTCCGCCGCCATCGGGAGCCACATCCACGAGGGCACCCACGTGGACATGGGCAACCCGCACCTGGTCTGCATCGTCGACGGCGCCCTGGACGCCTATGACCTCAGCCGCCCGCCGTCAGTCGACGCCGCGGTGTTCCCCGAGGGTGTCAACCTCGAGCTGGTCTCCCCGCTCGGGGACCGGCATGTCGTGATGCGGGTGCACGAGCGGGGAGTGGGGGAGACGCGCTCCTGCGGTACGGGGGCCGGTGCGGTGGCCGTGGCGATGGCCCGTGCCACGGCCACCGACGCCGGCGAGTGGCTCGTCGATGTCCCCGGTGGGCGGCTCGTGGTCACCCTCGACGGCGAGACGGTCCGCCTGACCGGGCCGGCCGTGATGGTCAGCAGCGGGGTGATGGACGCCGGCTGGCTCGCGGCCCACGTCGGCTAGCGCGACTGCTCGCCCTGGCGACCGTGCCGCGACCGCGCTTGACCGTCGAGGGGGCGCTCGCCAGGTCACGCCGTGGCCGTGGCGGCCGCCTCCGCCCGGACGGCGGCGGCGACGGCCGGCGCCACGGCCGGATCGAACACGCTCGGCACGATGAAGCTCGCGTTGAGCTGGCCCGCGTCGACGACGTCGGCGATGGCGCGGGCCGCCGCCAGTGACATCGCCCGGGTGAAGACCCGCGCATGCGCGTCGAGCAGCCCGCGGAAGATCCCCGGGAAGGCGAGCACGTTGTTGATCTGGTTCGGCTCGTCGCTGCGGCCGGTGGCGACCACCGCGGCGTGTGCCCGCGCCTCGCGTGGGTCGACCTCCGGATCGGGGTTGGCCAGGGCGAACACGATGGCACCCGGCGCCATCGTGGCGATGTCGGTCCCGGTGAGGATGTTGGGCGCGCTCACACCGATGAACACGTCGGCGCCGGCCATGGCCCCGCGCAGGTCGCCGGCGTAGGCGCCATGGTTGGTGTTCTCCGCCAGCCAGCGCATCGAATCGTCGAGCCCGGTCAGCCCGGGATGCAGGGCGCCGATCCGATCACAGGCCACCAGGTCGCCGACGCCCTGGGCGAGCAGCAGCTTCATGATCGCTGTACCCGCGGCGCCCGCGCCGGACACGACGATCCGCACGTCGCACAGCTGCTTGCCGACCACCCGCAGGGCGTTGGTCAGCGCGGCGAGTACGACGACCGCGGTGCCGTGCTGGTCGTCGTGGAACACCGGGATGTCGAGTAGGTCGGCCAGCCGCCGCTCGACCTCGAAGCAGCGCGGTGCGGCGATGTCCTCGAGGTTGATGCCGCCGTAGGCAGGTGCGATGCAGCGGACCACTTCGACGATGGTGTCGGTGTCCTGGCTGTCGATCACGACCGGCCAGGCGTCGACACCGGCGAACCGCTTGAACAGCGCCGCCTTGCCCTCCATGACCGGTAGGGCCGCGGCCGGCCCGAGGTTGCCCAGGCCGAGTACGGCCGAGCCGTCGGTCACGACCGCCACCGTGTTGCGCTTGATCGTGAGCCGGCGGGCGTCGTCGGGATTGGCGGCGATGGCGAGGCACACCCGGGCCACTCCCGGTGTGTAGGCCCGGGACAGCTCGTCGCGGTTGCGCAGCGACACTTTGGGGGTCACCTCGATCTTGCCGCCGAGGTGCAGCAGGAATGTGCGGTCGCTGACCTTGCCGACCTCGACCCCGGCGAGGGCCTTGAGGGCGCCGGACACCCGCTCGGCGTGGCCGCCGTCGGCGGTGTCACAGGTGATGTCGATGACGATCCGGTCGGGCTGGGACTCCACGACATCCAGCGCCGTGACCACGGCGCCGGCCGCGCCGACGGCCGTGGTGAGCCGGCCGACGGCGTTCGGGTCGGGCTGGGCGGCCACTCGTACGGTGATGGAGTAGCCGGCGCTGGGCAGCGGGGTCATGCCGTTCGCCGTCACCGGGTCATCGTCGCACTCCCGCGGCGGCGGATGACCAGCACCGCCGAGTCGAGGACGGCTCCGATCTGCACGATTTCCCGGAAGGCGTCGCTCTCAGGCGCCCCACAGCAGCGTCTTCCGGGAAGTTGCCAGGTTGATGCGCGGGACCGTCAGACCATCCAGCTCAGGACGGGGGTGGATTGCAGGTAGATCAGGACGCTCATCAGCACGACGAACAGCACGCTCCAGCCGATGACCCTGCGGAACAGTTCGCCCTCTCCCTTGCGGTCGGTCAGGCCCACCGCCGCGGCGGCGATGGCGAGGTTCTGCGGCGAGATCATCTTGCCGAGCACGCCGCCGGAGGAGTTCGCGGCGGCGAGCAGGGTGGGCGACAGGTGCGCCTGGGCAGCGGCGGTGACCTGCAGCATGCCGAACAAGCTGTTCGAGGAGGTGTCCGAGCCGG
>QHCA01000412.1 GCA_003244095.1 Pseudonocardiales bacterium
GCGCTGATCGCCGACATCGCCTCGTCGACCAGCACCGGGGTGTTGGTCATCACGCGCACGACCGGCGTGCCGTCGCCGAGGTGCCGCTCGATCAGGGCGGTGGGGACACCGGCCACCACCGAGATCACCAGGGTGTCCGGGGTGACCGCCGGGGCCAGCTCGGCCAGCAGCGCCTCGATGTCCTGCGGCTTGACGGTGACGAGCACGATGTCGGACCGCGCCGCGGCCTCGGCGTTGGACACCGCGGGCACGCCGTAGCGCTCCGTCAGCTCGCCCGCCCGCTCCACCCGCCGCGCCGTGATCACCAGGTCGTCCACCGGCCGGCCGGCCCGCAGCATCCCCGACAGCAGCGCCTCGCCGAGCTTGCCGGCTCCGACGACCGCGATCCGGGTCACTTCGTACTGACCAGGGACCGCAGGAAGAAGGCGACGTTGGCCGGGCGCTCGGCCAGCCGCCGCATCAGGTAGCCGTAGGACTCGTCACCGAACGGTACGTAGATGCGCACCGTCTCGCCCTCGGCGGCCAGGCGGATCTGCTCGTCGGGTCGCACGCCGTAGAGCATCTGGTACTCGTAGGTGCCCCGCGCGCGGTCGTACCACCGGGCCCGGTCGTCGGCGATCGCGATCAGCCGGGGGTCGTGAGTGGCGATCATCGGATAGCCGGGGCCGCCCATCAGGACGTTGAGGCAGCGTACGTAGGACTTGTCGACGTCACCGGAGTCCTGGAAGGCGACCGACTCGGGCTCGCGGTAGGCGCCCTTGCAGAGCCGTACGCGGGAGCCGGCGTGGGCCAGCTCGCGGCAGTCGGCCTCGGTCCGCCGCAGGTAGGCCTGCAGGACCACACCGAGCGAGGGGAACTCCTCCCGCAGGTGCCGCACCACGTCGAGCGTGGCGTCGGTGGTGGTGTGGTCCTCCATGTCGATGGTGGTCGTCGTGCCGGCCTTGACCGCGGCCTCGCAGATCGTGCGCGCGTGCTCGCGGGCCATTGCGGGGTCGAGCAGCAGGCCGACCGCGGAGAGCTTGACGCTGACCTCGGTGTGCTCGGTCAGGCCGGCGGCCCCGAGCCGGTCGAGGGCGGCCAGGTAGGCCGATGCCGCGCTCTTGGCCTGCGCATCCTCGGTGGTGTCCTCCCCGAGGTGGTCGAGGCTGACGCTGAGGCCGGCGTCGACCAACTGACGACTCACCCGTACGGCGTCGTCGACGGTCTCGCCGGCCACGAACCGGCGGACGACCGACCGCGAGACCGGCGCGCGGGTGATCAACCGGCGGGTGGTGCCGGACCTGGCGGCGGCCAGAATGGTGCGTCGGAGCATGGCTGCAGGTTACGGGGTCGCCGGGGTGCGGCGGCCGGGGCGGCTGCGACCGCGCGTCTGACCGGCCGGCACCGCCGGCCTGCCCAGATGGAGCCGGGTGAAGGCCAGGGCGTCAGCCAGGTCGGCCTCGCGCTGCTCGGCATGGGTGGCGCGGTGCGTGTTGACCTCGACGACGACGGTGCCCGTGAAGGGGCGGCCGGTGAAGGTGCCGCGGCTGAGCCCCTCAAGGAGCGCGGCGCACGGCTGCCCGCCCCGGCCCGGCACGAGGTGCTCGTCGCGGTTGGAGCCCCCCACGCCGTCGGCGATGTGTACGTGGGCCAGCCGGTCGCCCATCGCCGTCGCCATCTGCAGGGCGTCGTTCTGCGCGGTGGCGGTGTGCGACAGGTCGAGGGTGAAGTGCCGGTAGTCCTCCTCGGTGGGGTCCCAGTCCGGCGAGAATCCGGAGAAGGCCCGGCCCCGGGCCCGCAGCGGGAACATGTTCTCGACGGCGAACCGTACGTCGGTCTCCGACGCCATCGCGGCGATGCCGGCTCTGAAGGTACGGGCGTAGTCGCGCTGCCAGATGAACGGTGGGTGGACGACGACCGTACCCGCGCCGAGACGCTCGGCGGCCTGCCGGGACAGGCGCAGCTTCTCCCACGGGTCGGTGCCCCACACGCGCGCGGTGATGAGCAGGCACGGCGCGTGCAGCGAGACGACCGGAACGCCGTGGTAGTCCGACAGGCGGCGCAGTGCCTCGACGTCCTGGCTGACCGGGTCGTTGGAAACCATGATCTCGATCCCGTCGTACCCGAGCCGCGCGGCGATCTCGAACGCCTTGGCGGCCGACGCCGGGTAGCACGACCCGGTCGACAGGGCCACTCCGATGGGAGACACCCGCACCTTGGTCACGGTGTCCAAGGCTAGTGACCCTTTGTCGCCGGGAGGTTTCGGCTGGGGACCCCGATCCGGCGACCACGCTCGTTTTGCCAGCCGTGCCCCCTTTGACAGATCTGCCCCACTCGGTGACCATCCTTCCAACGCCCCGCCCGAACACACCCGGAGGACCCGATGATCCCGGCCCGCTTCGCGCCGCGGCGCGCCACCCTCGCCCTCGCTGTTGCCGCCCTCGTCGTGGGTGCGGTCTTCGTCGCACCCGGCGCCCAGGCCGGCAAAGCCGGCAAGGGCGCTCCGATGGTGCAGCGGCCCGGCGTCCTCAGTGTCGGCGCCCTGCTGTCTCAGCTCGGCCTGCCCCGGACCGCGGGCGCCTTTGTCGACCAGCGGACCGGCGCGACCGTGGTCACCGTGACCGACCAGGCCGCGGCCCTGGCCGTCCGGGCCGCCGGCCTCACACCGCGGCTGGTCCGGTTCAGCACCGCACAGCTCAGCACCGTCACAGCGATGCTCGGCACGGCGACACCGATCGTCGGCACCGCCTGGGCGGTCGACCCGGCGGCCAACGCGGTCGTCGTCAGCGCCGACAGCACCGTCTCCTCGGCCAACCTTGCCAAGCTGGTCTCGCTCACGAAGCGGTTCGGCGCCGCCGCCCGCGTCGAGCGGGTGGCCGGCACGTTCAGCCTGCGGATCCGCGGCGGTGACGCGATCTACGGCGGCCAGTTCCGCTGCTCGGCCGGCTTCAACGTGAAGAGTGCGAACGGCACCCACTACATCCTCACCGCCGGCCACTGCGGGAAGGTCGCCTCGACCTGGTACACCGATGCCTCGCACAGCAACAAGATCGGGCCGACCGCCGGCTGGAGCTTCCCCGGCAACGACTACGCGATCGTCCGGGTCACCGGCAGCGTCAGCACGCCGGGCACCGTCGGGTCACAGGACATCACGTCCTCCGGCACGCCGACGGTCGGCCAGACCGTGTTCCGCCGGGGTAGCACGACGGGTGTCCACAGCGGCAAGGTGACCGCCCTCAACGCGACGGTGCGGTACCCGGAGGGCACGGTGACCGGCCTGATCAAGACGACGGTGTGCGCGGAGGGTGGAGACAGCGGCGGCTCGCTGTACTCCGGCACCCGGGCGTACGGCCTCACCTCCGGCGGCAGCGGCAACTGCTCGACCGGCGGCACGACGTTCTTCCAACCCGTCGTCGAGGCCCTCGGCGTCTACGGCGTGAGCGTCTACTAACTGGCAGCGCATCACGATCCTGAGAACGGCCCGGACATGACGAACACCCGTGCTCCGGTTTCGTGTTCGATCGTCGTACGCAGCGCGGCACCCGTGCCGGGGAACGCGGACAGGTGATCCAGCGACGGGACCAGCACCCCGTACACATCCGGATCGCCCAGCGCGTCCATCACGGCGCAGAACGCCGTCGCGTGCGGCGGATAGTCGGAGGGGACGCAGCCGTGTTCGACGAACACGTGGGCGAGGGCCAGGCCCTCCCGCACCGCGAAGTGCCCCATCTGGCGTACGAGACCAGTTGAGGCCTCGGGCGGATCGCCCGACCCCACCCGCAGATAGCCGATGACCGGCAACCTCATGTGTTTCCTCCAGCAGCGAAGCGACGTGCTCACTCGTTGCTTGTAAGCTATGAGCAGAAAGGTCCCAGGTAAAGGGACAAAAAGTCCCGACCCTGTGGACCATCTTGCTTTCGGCAGCACGCCGGTCCGGAAGGATGGCGCGGTGGAGATGCACGACGTTATGCGCCAGCGGCGGAACGCTCTGAACCTGTCGCAGGCCGACCTCGCGGAACGCGTCGGTGTAGACCGGCGGCAGATCCGACGATACGAAGCGGGAGATACGCAACCGGCCCTGTCAACCGCCAAGGCCATTGCTCGAGTGCTCGGCATCTCGATCGACGAGCTCGCCGGCGTGGAAACCGACCGGGTGGATCTGACCGGTCACTGGTGGGCGTGCTGGCAGTCGTGGAAGGGCGGCATTGAGACGATCAACCCGCAGGAAGTCGACCTGCGACAGCAAGGCGACGTGATCCAGATCGTTTCGGCGACTCGCGGCACGCCGCTGGTGGACGGCGGGTACCTGTGGCGCGGGGAACTGCGCGTCCGGGACCACCAGGCCTTGATGGGGTGGTACGTCGCCGACGAAGGCCCTGTGCAGTCGAAAGGGGCGATGTACTTCATATTGCAACCTGGTACTGGCATGGTCGGCCGGTGGGTCGGGCTTAGCCATGACGGACCGATCATCAGTGGCTGGGGGGTCATCGCGACGGGCGAGAGAGAGGTCACGGACCTGATGGACAACCTGCGTGAAGGCGGAACGGCGGCCGTCCTGTGAACAACGACTGCACCGAGGTGATCATCACTGCCGACGACCCGGACTGGCTGGCCGAGTTCACCCAGCGGTTGGTAGAGGATCGGCTCGTCGCTTGCGGGCAGTCCATCGCGACCGTGCGCTCGATCTGCCGATGGGAGAACGCCGTTCAAGATGTGCGAGAGGCCCGGGTCGCCCTTCACACCCGCGCCTCACTGGTGCCGGCGATCGTCGACCGGACGAACGCCGACCATCCGTACGACGTGCCCTGCGTGATCGCGTTGCCCATCACGCAGGGCAATCCCGAATACCTGTCGTGGATCCTGGAGTCGACCCGCGAGGCCTGAGGCCAATTCAACTCGCTGCACTCCGGCACCAAGGCCTTCGGCCTCTCTTCCGGCGATCCACAGATGCGGTCGCCGATCGACTACGGCCGGATGGGCCGATGCAACCGGCTCTAGCATGGCTGGCGTGCATGCCAATGCCGCGGACCGCGTGATCGCGCTGTTCGAGGGCCGAGGGCAGCTCGACCGGCTTGAGCGGGTTGATGCGGCAGACGCGCGTGCATGTCTCGAACGCGCGAGAGAGCGTCTCTCGGCCGCCTCACTACTCGCCAACGCCCACCTCTCGGAGTCCGCGTTCACGTCCGCCTACGACGCCTTTCGTACGGCTGCAGACGCGGTTGTGTTGTTTCTGGGCTACCGCGTTCCCGCGACTCAGGGAGGCCACCGTATCGCGACGGACGTCGCGCATGCCGCCATACAACCGGAGAGCCAGGTGTTCGCGCCCGCTGGTGCCGAGCGCTTCCGGCAGGGTCGACACGAGTCGGAATACTTCGATCCTGCGCGTCCCGTCGACAAGACCGCCGCCGACGCGACTTGGGCGGTCGACCTGGCGCGTCGAGCAATCGCCGCCGTCGCAGCAGCAATCTCAGGTGATTGAGGCATCGCCCCCATCCAGCGGAATGGGCACCATCGGCCGGCCGACAACAGTGTCATGAAAGGACCCGACGCCCGCAGCCAGCCAGTCGGCGTCTCGAATGGTGATCTGGACAGGACGTCCCAGCCGAGCTTCGACACCGTCCAGCTCCGCGTACAGCCTGTCCCGGTCGAACTCGCCGAGAACGAGTACGTCGATGTCTTCGACAGGCCGTTGGCCCTCGACGCCGAGGAACCTCGCGGCCCAGGAGCCGTACACATATGCGCTCGTGATCCCGCCGACCCGACGCAGGACCGCACCGAGGACGGCCGGGACGCCGAAGGCCCGCGTGACTACCTGAGCGAGCCCGTCAAAGTAGGGGCTCGCTGTGTTGGCCCGGACGAGTCGCGTGTTTCCCACCCTGCGCGAGCGCAACAAGCCTGCCGCCTCGGCGCGCTCGACCTCGCGATGCACGGAGGGATAGGGCGCTCCGAGTCGGGTGGACAGATCGCTCAGGCTCACTTCAAGCTCGGGATCGCCTAGCAGCAGGGCGAGCAGGTCAGCCTGCCGACGGGACCGAAACGTCGGAAGGAGCGGGGGCGAGCCCATACTATCCACAACCTGGATAGTAGTTCTCAGATCATGGATACTCCACCGAGGCCGCCGAAACGACGTACTCGCCTCCACCGCCTTCCCCGTCGAGCATTGGAAGCAGATCCGATCCAACAACTCCCAGGAGAGGCAATCCCGAATACCTGTCGTGGATCCTGGAGTCGACCCGCGAGGCCTGAGGCCAACCCTCACAGGCTGAGGTGCAGGCGCAGCGCGCCGTCCACCGCTGCCATGACGCTGGCCGGAAGTAGGGCGAGGGCAGGTCCGAGGCGCTGCACCGCCACGGCGCGGACCTGCTCGGCCTGCGCCTTCGAATCCGCTCGGAGCCCGGTCATCGCGGCGGGCAAGAGCACCTGGAACGGGAAGACCCGGTTGATGTTGCTCGTGACCGGAACCACCGTCACGACCCCCCGGCCCAGTCGAGCTGCAACGGCGTTGGCGTGATCGTTACTGACGACGATCGCGGGACGGCGTTTGTCGGCCTCGCTCCCGATGGCCGTCCCGAGATCTACCAGCCGGACCTCACCGCGACGCATCGACGAGCCCGTCGCCGACCGTGCCCTCCCATGCTGCGCCGTCTTCCGAGGATCCCCACTCCCCCCAAGCGGCGGCATAGGCGTCACCCAGGTCGGCGTTCCGAAGCAAGTCGATCGCATGCTGGACGGCCGCGGACCGGGATCGCAGCCCGGCCGTCTGGGCGTAGTCATCGAGCAGGGCCACGTCCTCCTCGGACACGCTGACACTGATCTTCATACTCTCGATGCTACCAGGGTAGCATCGACACGACGGCGGGCTGGCACGTGCCTCGATGGGCCGGGCTGACCGAACCTACGCGCCGTCGAGCCAGTCCAGGCGGCGCAGGATCACGCCCTCGCGAAGCGCCCACGGACACAGGTCGACCGACTCGGCGTGCAGCATCCGCATCGTGGCCTCGGCGACCACGCCGCCGGCCAGCAATTGGTGCGCGCGGGCGGCGCTGACGCCGTCGAGGCCGGCGAGGTCGGCGGCGGTGATCCGGCGGATGAAGGCGACCACCTGGCGCAGCCCGGACAGGCTGAGCTGGCGCGGCACGCGCGGGCCCGCCGACGACGGCGCGGCCCCGGTCAGCCGGGCCAGCGACCGGAACGTCTTGGACGTCGCGACCACCCGGTCGGCCCGGTCTGCTTCGGCCAGCGCGTCCACGACCGGCTTCAGCGACTTCTCCACGTGCGCGCGCAGCGCGTCGACGGCCGCGGCGCCGGGCGGGTCGCCGGGCAGCCACTCGCGGGTCAGCCGGCCGGCGCCCAGGGGCACGGACATGGCCACGGCCGGGGTCTCGTCGATGCCCGCGGCCACCTCGAGCGATCCCCCGCCGATGTCGAGTACGAGCAGCCGTCCCGCGCTCCAGCCGTACCACCGGCGCACGGCCAGGAACGTGAGCCGCGCCTCGTCCTCGCCGGTGAGCACGTCGATGTCGACACCGGTCTCGACCCGTACCTGCTCGATGACATCGCCGGAGTTGGACGCGTCGCGGACCGCCGAGGTGGCGAATGCCATCAGGTCGTCCACCCCGAGCCGCTTCGCCGACCTCCGAGCGGTATCGACAGCGCGCACCAGCGCGTCGGCCCCGGCCGTGGACAGCTTGCCCTTGGCGTTGACGTGCTCGGTCAGCCGCAGCACCGACTTCTCCGAGTGGGCGGGCATCGGGTGCCCGCCGCTGCGCGCGTCGACGACCAGGAGGTGCACGGTGTTCGAACCGATATCGAGGACGCCGAGCCGCATAAGCAGAAACCGTACGCGAGCATGCGCCTATGGTGTCCCGTGTGACACTGCGGCAGCACATGACATCGCCCAGGGACCGCGAGGTGGGGCTGGACTTCGCCCGGGAGTGGGTGGAGTTCGCCGACCCCGGCGACGCCGAGCACGTCATCCGGGCCGACCTGACCTGGCTGCTGTCGTCGTGGACGTGCATCTTCGGCCGCGGCTGCCACGGCATCGACAAGAACCGGCCCGACGACGGCTGCTGCTCCCACGGTGCCTTCTTCACCGACGGCGACGACGAGAAGCGCACCAAGAAGGCCGCCGCGGCGCTCACCCCGGATCGCTGGCAGCACTCCAAGAAGGCCCGCAAAGGCGGCGTCGTCACCACCGACGAGCTCGACGGCAAGCCGGCCAAGCGCACCCGTACCGTCGACGGAGCCTGCATCTTTCTCAACCGGCCCGGCTTCGAAGGCGGCGAGGGCTGCGCCCTGCACGCGCTGGCGCTGCACACCGGCAAGCACCCGCTGGAGACCAAGCCCGACGTGTGCTGGCAGTTGCCGATCCGGCGGGCGCAGGACTGGGTGAAACGACCTGACGGCACCGAGGTGCTGGTCAGTACGGTGACGGAGTTCGACCGCCGGGGGTGGGGTGAGGGCGGGCAGGACCTGCACTGGTGGTGCACGTCATCGCCCGAGGCGCACGTGGCCAAGGAACGGCTCTACCAGTCCTATGCGCCGGAGCTCACCGCGCTGATCGGCGCGGCGGCATACGCCGAGCTGGCTCGGCTGTGCACCGCCCGGTCCCGGCGTGGCATGATCGCCCCGCATCCGGCCACCGTCGCGGCACCCCGGCACAGCGGCCGCGGTCGCGAGCAGGCCGCCCCGGCCTAGCGCCCGCGCCCGACACCGAATCGTGCCCAAGCCGTGTCCATAACGCCATGACTCGGGGCGCCCACTCGCGGGTAGCGTCGGACCCATGGTCGTCTTGGGCGTCCTCGTGGGCTTCATGGCAGTGGCAGTCCTGGCCACGATGACGTGCATCGCGGTCTGGGTCGCCAGCACGGTCCGGGAGCGGTGGATCTGGCGCGACGGCGGCGAGCCCTACATCCCGTCCCGGGTCTACATCGACGAGCGGTACGGCGGAGCCGATGCCGACGCCACCCGGCAGACCGGCTACCTCGGGCCGACCTGGATCGCCACCTACAAGGCGGCCCGCTTGCGCAGGTTCAGTCGGCCTTGAGCTCCGGCGGGTACAGGTAGTAGTTCGCGGCCGATGCCGCCTGGGCGCCCTCGTGCACGGCTGCGGTGACCTGGTGGGAGTGCAGGCTGGTGACGTCACCCGCGGCGTAGACGCCGGGGACCGAGGTCTTCTGCTCGGTGTCGACCACGATGTAGCCGGTCTCGGCAAGCGGTACGCCGAGCTGGCGGGCCAGCACCGTCTCGGGCGTGGCTCCCTGGATGCTGAACAACGACTCGAGCTCCAGCCGCTGCCCGCCCCGCGTGATGATCGCCCTCAACATCCCGTCGCCGCCCTCGGCGCTGTCGATGCGATCGTGGATGACCGGGATACCGGCACCGTCGAGCCGCCTGCGGAACCTCGGGCTGAGCTCGTCCTCTTTGCTGTTGGTCAGCAGCCGGATCCGGTCGGTCAGGCTGTGCAACTGCATCGCCTCACCAGCGGCGGCGTCGGTGTGGCCGACGACGAGGATGTCCCTGCCACGGTTCTCGTACCCGTCGCACGTGATGCACCAGAACATGCTCCGCCCGACGTAGGGCTCCCAACCCGGGAAGTGCGGGAAGTGGTCGAGGACACCGGTGGCGAGCACGAGGGTGCGACCCTCCCACTCGTGTACCTGTGCGTGCACCGCGAAGCCGCCCGGGAGCGCCTCGGCGCGCACGATCGTGTGGTGCAGCACCCGTACGTTGGGATATCGGGCGAGCTGCTGCAGGGCGAGCTGCCGGAGCTCGGTGGTGGGCACGCCGTCGGGGAAGCCGAGGTAGTTGTGGTTGCGCTGGTGGTGGGTCGACCGGCCGTGGCCGACGTCGAAGACGAGCACCTCCCGGTTGTAGCGGGCGAGGTACAGCGCCGCTGACAGCCCGGCCGGGCCGCCCCCCACCACGATTGCGTCAACGGACCTCATGTCAGCTCGCCAACCCGCCGTGCGCCCGCGCTATTTCCGGGAACCCTTCAGCGACCTTGGTTCTTGACCTTCTCGACGGCAGCGGCCGCGGCCTCCGGGTCCAGGTAGGTGCCCCCGGGGGTCGTCGGCCGCAGGTCGTCGTCGAGGTCGTAGCGCAGCGGGATGCCGGTGGGGATGTTCAGCCCGGCGATGTCGTCGTCGCCGACGCCGTCGAGGTGCTTGACCAGGGCCCGCAGGGAGTTGCCGTGCGCGGCGACGAGGACACAACGACCGGCCCGCAGGTCGGGGACGATGACGTCGTACCAGTACGGCAACATCCGCAGCAGCACGTCACGCAGGCACTCGCTGCCGGGCAGCAGGTCAGGTGCCAGGTCGGCGTAGCGCGGGTCGTGCCGCGGGTGCTGCGGGTCCTGCGGTGACAGCGGCGGCGGCGGCACGTCGTACGAGCGCCGCCATGCCATGAACTGCTCCTCGCCGTACTCCGCCAGCGTCTGCTTCTTGTCCTTGCCCTGCAGCGCGCCGTAGTGCCGCTCGTTGAGCCGCCACGACCGCCGTACCGGCAGCCAGAGCCGGTCGGCCACGTCGAGGGCGATCTCGGCGGTACGGATCGCGCGGCGCTGCAGCGACGTGTGCACCACCTCCGGCAGCAGGCCGGCCGCGCGGACCAGCTCGCCGCCGCGGCGCGCCTCGGCCTGACCCTGTTCGGTCAGCCCGACGTCGACCCAGCCGGTGAACAGGTTCTTGGCGTTCCACTCGCTCTCACCGTGGCGCAGCAGCACCAGCGTCCCCGTCATGGCGGTCATCCTGCCTGACCGGGTTCAGTCGACATACGGGCAGTGCCGGCAGCCTCTTTCGCAGCAGGTGCCGCGGTCGGCGAGGTAGCGGGCGGTGAGGACGAACAGCCCGGTGGCCGGATCGGCGTAGCCCGCCTCGCCGGCTGCCAGTGCGGAGGCGTGTGCCGCCAGCACCGCCGACCGCGCCGGCGCGTGCGCCGGGAGGCGGGCGGGGTGCGGCTCGGTGAGCGGCCGGGGTGCCAGGGGTCGGCGCCCGCGCGGTGACTCGGTCAGGCTGGGGACTCCGGCTCCTCGGTGGCCGGCCCGGTGGCCGGCTCGTCCTCTGCCAGGATGCGGTACAGGCTGCGCCGCGTGTCGGCAAGGACGTCGCGGGCCTGTCCGATCTGCGCCTCGCTGCCGGTCTGGGCCACCTGCCATGCGGCGGCCGCGACCTGCTTGAAGACCTCGAACAGCTCTCCGATGCCTTGGCGGGGAGCATGCCCGACGGACTCCCAGGGCGCCTTGAGCTCGGCCTGGTGTTCCGCGACGTAGGCCTGCCCGGCCTCGGTCAGGTGGAACACCCGCCGGCCGTCGGCCTCCTCGGGCCGAACCAGGCCCTCGTCCTGCAGCTGTTGCAGGACCGGATAGACCGAGCCCGGGCTGGGCGTCCACGCCCCGCCGCTGCGCTCGGTGATCTCGGTGATGATCTGGTAGCCGTGCCGGGGCTGCTCGGCCAGCAGAGCGAGGACGGACAGCCGGACGTCGCCGCGTGCGGCCCGCCCGCCCGATCCGCGCCCGCCGCCGTAGCCGCGTCCGCCGCCGAAACCCGGCCAGCCGAAGCCTGGGCCGCCGAACCCGCCCGGGCCGCCGCGCCGGCGCGGCGGCCCGGGCGGGTGGTGCTCTCGGCCTCGGTGCTCACGGTCGCCGCGGTCGCGGTAGCGGTGCTCGTCGCGGCCCGATCCGCCGCGGCGGCGTCCTCGGCCCGGCCATTCCTGGCCTTCGGGTGATGTGTGGCTGTGCATGATGATTCCTTCCGTAGGGTGTTTCTCGTACGGTCACGATATATCGTTAACTGCACACTGTCAAGCCTTCCGGTCATCTACCCCGGGCTGCCGGGCAGCGCCGGGTGTCGCAGCGTCGGGTAGTGGAGGATGGGCGGGTGATCGAGCGCTACACGTTGCCCGAGATGGGTCAGGTCTGGAGCGAGGCGCACAAGTACGCGCTGTGGTGCCGGGTCGAGACGCTGGTCCTCGAGGCGCATGCCGCCGCGGGCACCGTGCCGGCCGAGGTCGTCGAGCCGGTACGGCAGGCGCCACCGCCGACCCCTGAGGCGGTGGCCGAGATCGAGGCGCGCACGCAGCATGACGTGATCGCATTCCTCACCGCGTGGGCCGACAACACCGAGCCCCGATCGGCGGCCGCGTACGTCCATTTCGGACTAACCAGCAGCGACCTGCTCGACACCGCCCTGGCGCTGCAGCTCACCGGGGCCACCGACCTGCTGCTCGCCAAGGCCGACGGGCTGGTGGCCGCGCTGCGCGACCACGCGCTGGCCCATCGCGACACCCTGCGGGTGGGCCGCACGCACGGCATCCATGCCGAGCCCGACACGTGGGGCCACCGGGTCGCCGACTTCGCCTTCGCGGCCGCCCGCTCGCGCGACCGGCTGCGGCGCGCCCGTACCGCCGTCGGGGTCGTGAAGATCTCCGGCGCGGTCGGGACCTACGCCAACGTGGACCCGGCCGTCGAGGCCCGGGTCGCGGCCGAGCTGGGTCTGAAGGCGGCGGACTCCGCGACCCAGGTGGTGATCCGCGACGGGATCGCCGAGTGGGTCAGCGCCCTCGCGGTCCTCGCGACGGTGTGCGAGGCGATCGCCCTGGAGGTCCGGCACGGCCAGCGCACCGAGGTACGCGAGCTCGCCGAGCCCTTCGGTGCCGGCCAGAAGGGCTCCTCGGCCATGCCGCACAAGAAGAACCCGATCATGTCCGAGCGGATCGCCGGCCTGGCCCGGATCGTGCGCGCGCAGGTGGTGCCGGTAATGGAGGGCATCCCGCTGTGGCACGAGCGCGACATCTCCCACTCCTCGGCCGAGCGGGTCGCACTGCCCGATGCGGCCATCGGCACCGACTACCTGCTGCACCTGACCACCCGGCTGGTGACCGGCCTGGTGGTGGATGCGGAGCGGATGCGTACCAACCTCGACCTGACCGGCGGGCTCGTCTACACCGGGGCGGTGCTGCTCGACCTGGTCGAGGGTGGGATGTCGCGCGAGGACGCCTACGCCGTCGTACAGGCCGCGGCCATGCGTACCTGGGAGGGCGGCGAGCCGTTCCGCGCCACGCTGCGAACCGCCGCCGAGGCGGCCGGGGTCAAGCTCGACGAGGACCGGCTCGACGAGGTATGCCGGCCGGAGCGCTACCTGACCGGGCTGTCAGGGGTGTTCGACCGGTTGGCCCCGCTGACCTGACCGGGCCGCTCTGACAGACTTCCGGCATGCCCGCGTACCGGCACGTGCTGAGCGGCAAGGTGCGCGAGCTGTACGAGACCGACGACGGGCTGCTGCTGTTCGTGGCCAGCGACCGGGTCTCGGCCTACGACGTGGTGCTGCCCACGCCGATCCCCGACAAGGGCGCGATCCTGACCCGGTTGTCGCTGTGGTGGTTCGAGCAACTGGCCGACATCGTGCCCCACCACGTCGTGTCCACCGACGTGCCGGCGGAGTTCGCCGGCCGCGCGATGCTGTGCCGGCGGCTGGCGATGGTGCCGGTGGAGTGCGTGGCCCGCGGGTATCTGGCCGGCTCCGGCCTGGCCGACTACCGCGCCACCGGGGCGGTCTGCGGCGAGCGTCTGCCGGCCGGGCTGGTCGACGGGTCGCGGTTGCGGGAGCCGATCTTCACCCCGGCCACCAAGGCACCCCAGGGCGAGCACGACGCCAACATCGACTTCGCCACCGTCGCCGCGGAGCTGGGGCCCGAGCTGGCCGGTGAGCTGCGGCGGATCACGCTGGCCGTCTATGCGAGAGCGGCGACGATCGCCGAGCGGGCCGGGCTGCTGCTCGCCGACACCAAGATCGAGCTGGGTCATGCCTGTCACCCGAGGGCCGCCGAAGGCACGCTGGTGCTCGGCGACGAGGTGCTCACCCCCGACTCGTCGCGCTTCTGGCCGGCCTCGGAGTGGCAACCCGGCCGGGCGCAGCCGTCGTACGACAAGCAGTACCTGCGCGACTGGCTGGCCGCGACCGGCTGGGACCGCACACCACCCGGGCCGGAGCTGCCCGACGACGTGGTCGCGGCGGTGCGGGGCCGCTATGTGGAGGCGTACGAGAAGCTGACCGGCGAGCGCTGGAGCTGAGCCTTGGGCGAGTGAGCATCGAGCGCAGCGGGGCACGGAGCGAGATGGATTACGGGGTGGGCTTGTCGTCGACCTTGATGTCGAAATGGGCGACGTTGTCCTTCACGGACGTCACGGTGACGGCAAAGCCGAACTTTCGCCCGTCGCTGGTGGCCAGCGAGCAGCGCATGACCGTGCCGACCTTGGCCTTGAGGTCACCGGGGCACGTGACGCTCTTGGGCGCCTGACCGGTCTTGGCCGCGAGCTGGTCGCTGGAGAGCTTCTCCACCTCGGCCTTGGCCACCTTCTTGCCCGAGGAGATGCTGGCACTGCAGGACGTCAGCGCGCAGGCTGCCAGCACCGTGACGGACACCATGCCGATCCGGCTGCCGATCCGTCGGGCGGTCCCAGGTGTAGTCACGGAGTCTCCTTGCAGAGTCGGGGCGCCAGTATGCCGGGTGACCGCTGACCCCAGCACTCCCGGGTGAGTAGTCGCGGGGGACGCAACCTCCGCCGCGGTCAGACGTCTGAGGTGATGTAGATCGTCACCCACCCGAGGAGTCCTCCGATGCGTACCAGCCAACTGCTGACCGCTGCCGTGATCGCCGCGGCCCTGACCGGCTGCCACTCAGCAGCCGGCGGGGTTGCTGCGGCCGGCTCGCCCACCCCGGCTGCGTCAGCCACCCGCCCGGTCTCGACGCCGGCGCCGACCATCAAGCCGGCACCCGCCAACAAGCGGGTGACCACCACCAAGCCGGCACCCCCTGCCAAGCCGGCCCACCCCGCCAAGCCGGCACCCGCAAACACCCAGGTGCTCGGCCCGCGGGGGTTCGGTGCCCTGCGGCTCGGCATGACCAGGGACCAGGCGGTGGCGACCGGATCGCTCACCGGTCTCGATGACAGGACCTGCGCGGGGGCCACGATAAGCGGTCCCGGTGCCCCCAAAGGCGGCGGCGTCGCCATCTCCCACCGCCGCGGTGTCATCGTCATCACTGTCGGAGATCCCCGCGTGCACACGCCGGAGGGAGTTGCCTGGGGCTCGACACTGGCCCAGGTAGGGCGGGCATATCCCGGCCTCGCGCAGGACCCGGCGGGCGACGCCACCCAGTCCGTCGCCGCGGTGCCGGGCAATCCCTCCGCGCACTACCACTTCAGCGTGGCGGGTACCGGTCCGGGAGCGAAGGTCAACTCGCTCTCCCTCGTCGCCAACAACCAGGACTGCTTCGACGACTGATCCGAACGGCTCGTTCATGCAGTCGCCGGATGGCGTCGGGCCCCGTTGCGGCCCGACGCCATCCGGCCGTGAGCGGGCGGAAGCGACTCGTAAGGGACAAACCCGATCAGGTGCAGGTCGGCGAGAACAGGATGTAGGCCGATCCCGACGTGGCCCGGCCGTTGTTGCCGGCGTCCTTCGCGACGGTGATCAGATCCGTCCGGCCGTCGGCGTTGACGTCTCCCGCGGCGCGCACTCTCCATCCCAGCAGGTCGGCGGCCGCGGCACCGTCGATCCGATAGCCCTGGACGCCGAACGAGGCGAGGTCGATCGTCGTGGTGGTCGACTTGCCGAAGATCACGTACACCGACCCCGAATCAGTGAGGCCGTTGCTGTCGGCTCGATGATTGCCCACCAGCAGGTCGGGTATCCCGTCGCTGTTGAGGTCGCTGACGCCCGCCACGCTGATGGCGACCTGTTCACCGGCGAGGGCGCCGTCGATCCGATAGCCCTGGGCGCCGAGCGAGGCGAGGTCGACCGTCGTGGTGGTCGACTTGCCGAACACCACGTAGGCCGACCCCGACGCGGCACGGCCGTTGTTGCCGGCTTGGTAGGCGCCGAGCACCACCTCGGGCTTCCCGTCGCCGTTGACGTCACCGATGCTGTCGACGCTGACCGCCGCGACATCGTTGGCGGCGGCACCGTCGATGCGGTAGCCCTGCGCGCCGAGCGAGGCGAGGTCGACCGTCGTGGTGGTCGACTTGCCGAACACCACGTAGGCCGACCCCGACGCGGCGCGGCCGTTGTTGCCGGCGCCGGTGGCGCCGAGCACCACCTCGGATTTCCCGTCGCCGTTGACGTCGCCGATGACAGCCACGGCTTCCACGAAGTCGCTGCCCGCGGCGCCGTCGATCCGGTATCCGGCGGCACCCAGCGCGCTGACGTTGATCGCCGTCGTCGTGGCCTTACCGAACACCACGTACACCGAGCCGGAGTCGGTGCGGCTGTTGTTGTCTGCTTTCCAAGCGCTGAGGACCGTCTCGGGCTTCCCGTCGCCGTTGAGGTCAGGGATGGTCGCGATTCTTTCCCCGGCGCGATCGTCGGCCGCCGCACCCCGGATCGCGTAGCCCTGGGCGCCGAGCGCGTTGAGGTCGATCGCCGTGGTCGTCGCCTTGCCGAACACGACGTAAGCCGTGCCCGATTGAAACCCATTGGGATCGGAGAAGTCGGCACCGACCAGCAGGTCGGCTTTCCCGTCGCCGTTGACGTCCCCTGCCGGTCCTACGCTGACGGCTGTCTCGTCGTTGGCGGCGAGGCCGTCGATGCGAAACCCGTGGGTGCCCAGTGCGGCCATGTCGATGGTCGTCAGCGAGGTCTGCCCGAAGACTACGTACGCCGAGCCCGAGAAGGAGCGGCCGTTGTTGTCGGCGCCCCAGCCGCCCAGGATCGCGTCCGGCGTGCCGTCTCCGTTGACGTCGCCGGCATTGCCTACGTCGTAGGCCTGGTCGGCGGCGGTGGCGCCGTCCAGGCGGACGTTGTAGCCGGCAAGCATGTTGCGGTCGACCATGACCTTGCTGGCGTTGTTGGTGGCGGCGTTGCCGGCCAGGTCGGTGCCGGTGACCGTGGGGGTGTAGCTGCAAGCCGAGAGGGTCGCATTGCTGTCGGCGGTCAGCAGCGCGCTCCGGTAGTTGTAGTTGACGCCGGCGAAGGAGTAAGCGCCGGAGGTCAGCGCCGCGCTGGACTGCCCGGTGGTCAGCGCGCTGGCGTTCGCGGTCACGGTGGCCATCCCGCTGGCCGGGGCGCCGACGTCGGTCAGGTCGGCGTACATGTAGTAGCTCGCGCCGGGGGTGATGTGCTGGGACTCGCCGCCGGCAGCGGTGCCGGCAGCGGTGGAGCGGTTCAGCGTCGGCGGCGCGAAGTCCGGGGCTGTGCTGAAGTTTTCGGTAGGGTTGACCGTGGATGCGACGTAGGCCGCATAGGCCGCGCTGGTCGTCCCGGTCAGCGCGACGACACAGGCGAGGACTACCGCCCGCCGCCGGAACCCACCGCAGAGCACCCCCTTCTATCGGCACCCAGCCGTGATCGCTTGACCGGCCCGCACTCATCTTGTGACTGTCTGCTCAAGGTTGCGCAGGGCGCCCGTTTCGGCGTCTCCTGGCGGGTCGGGCTCGCTCGGCTGATCGTCACCTCGGTCCGCTCGACTAGGCTGACCGGATGGCACGTGTCGTCGTGGATGTCATGCTCAAGCCCGAGATCCTCGACCCCGCGGGGCAGGCCGTGGCGCGCGCGCTGCCCAGCCTCGGGGTGGCCGGCGTGACCAGCGTGCGGATCGGCAAACGCATCGAGATCACGTTCGACGGTGAGCCCGACCTCGACCGGGCCCGCGAGATCGCTGACCGGCTGCTGGCCAACCCGGTGATCGAGGATTTCACGGTGCAGGCCGAGTGACCGCGAGGATCGGCAGCGCCAGGATCGGCATCGTCACCTTCCCCGGATCGCTCGACGACCACGACGCCACCCGCGCGGTCCGCAAGGCAGGTGGCACGGCGATCACCCTGTGGCACGGCGACGCCGACCTGCACGGGGTCGACGCCGTGGTACTCCCCGGCGGGTTCTCCTACGGCGACTACCTG
>QHCA01000413.1 GCA_003244095.1 Pseudonocardiales bacterium
ATGGAAACCTTGTGGCACGTGATTCATGGTGCGGGTGGGTCGACTGGGAGACCAGTCTGCGGACGGCACGCGGGCCGATAGTGGCTATCCGAGTGCCCGCGGATGCGCCGCCGCATACACCTCGCGGAGGCGGTCGACGGTCACCAGGGTGTAGATCTGGGTGGTGGTCACCGAGGCGTGGCCCAGCAGCTCCTGCACCACCCGGACGTCGGCTCCACCGTCGAGCAGGTGGGTGGCAAAGGAGTGCCGCAGCGTATGCGGCGACAGGCCCTCGGCCAGCCCGGCCTTGTCGGCGACCGCCCGCAGGATCGTCCAGGCGCTCTGTCGCGACAGCGGCCCACCCCGCGCATTGAGGAACAGCTCCGCGCTCCCCCGGCCGGCCGCCGCCAGCCCGGGGCGGCTGCGTACCAGGTAGTCGTCGACCGCCCGCAAGGCGAACCGGCCCACCGGCACCATCCGGGTCTTGTCCCCCTTGCCGTGCAGGATCACCACCGCCCCGTCGCGGTCGAGGTCGTCAACCGCGAGCCCGACTGCCTCGGAGATCCGGGCGCCCGTGCCGTACAGCACCTCGAGCAACGCCCGGTCGCGCAGGGCCAGGGGTGTCTGGTCGAACCCGGCCGCTTCGAGGAGCCGCTCGACGTCCTCGACCGGGATCGCCTTGGGCAGCCGCCGGGGTACGGCGGGCGGCTTGACGCCCCTCGCCACGTCGTCGATGACCAGCCGCTCACGCAGGGCGAATCGGTGCAGTCCGCGTACCACGATGACCGCCCGGGCGGCGGAGCTGGCCGACAGGGGCGGGTGCCCCTCGGTGCCCTCCCGCAGCAGGGCGAGATGCTCGGTCACGTGACTCTCGCGTACGTCGGTCATGTCCGTGACGCCCGAGGCGGTGAGCACGTCCGCGTAGCGGCGCAGATCGCGCCGGTAGGCCAGCAGCGTGTTGGCCGCGACGCCGCGCTCGACCGCCAGGTGGTCGAGGTAGGAGCCGATCACCCGGTGCAGTGCGCTGGCTCCCGCAGACGGTTCGACCACCGGCCCCTCAGCCATGCGGGTCAGGCCAGCGCCTCATGCAGCGACACCGACGGCATGCCGTGCGCCTCGGCCGCCGGCTCCAGGATGAGCTGGCCGCCCACGGTGTTGACGCCCTTGGCCAGCGCCAGGTCTGACGCGACCGCCGCACGCAGGCCGCGGTTGGCCAGCTCCATGACGTAGGGCAGCGTCACGTTGGTCAGGGCGTACGTCGAGGTGTGCGGGACGGCGCCCGGCATGTTCGCGACGCAGTAGAACAGGGAACCGGCCACCGGATAGGTCGGGTGGGAGTGCGTCGTCGGCCGGGTGGATTCGAAGCACCCGCCCTGGTCGACCGAGATGTCGACCAGCACCGAACCCGGGCGCATCCGGGACACGAGCTCGCCGGTGATCAGCGTCGGCGCCTTCGCACCGGGCACCAACACGGCGCCGATCACCAGGTCGGCGTCGATGCAGGCCCTCTCGATCTCGTAGGTGTTGGAGGCCACCGTCTGCAGGTGCCCCTGGTAGATCCGGTCGGCCTGCCGCAGCTTGTCGATGTTGCGGTCGAGCAGGAGCACCTCGGCCTGCATGCCCAGGGCGATGGCCGCGGCGTTCATGCCCGATACGCCGGCGCCGAGCACGACCACCTTGGCCGCGTAGACACCCGACACGCCGCCCATCAGGACACCCCGTCCGCCCTCGGCCCGCAGCAGGCAGTGCGCCCCGACCTGCGGAGCCAGCCGGCCGGCCACCTCCGACATCGGTGCGAGCAGCGGCAGCGAGCCGTCGGCCAGCTGCACCGTCTCATAGGCCACCGCGTCGGTGCCGGAGTCCAGCAGGGCCTGGGTGCACTCCCGCGAGGCCGCCAGGTGCAGGTAGGTGAACAGCGTCTGCCCGCGGCGCATCCGGTGATACTCCTCCGCGACCGGCTCCTTGACCTTGAGGGTCAGCTCGGCCTCACCCCACACGTCGTCGGCGGACGGCAGAATCTTGGCGCCCGCGGCGACGAAGTCGTCATCGGGGATCGACGAGCCGACGCCCGCCTCGTGCTCGATGACCACGTCGTGCCCGCCACGCACCAATTCGTGCACCCCGGCGGGCGTGATCGCGACACGGTACTCGTTGTCCTTGACCTCGCGCGGCACTCCGACCTTCACCGTCGCCTACCTCCTCGCGGATGACCGAGCCGACACCGTTGTGGACCTGCGCCACCGCAGCGCGAGTGTAGAACCAGCGCGGCAGCGCTCAGGGGGCGACCGGCGGCGGCCACGGAGAAGCGGCCGGGCCCAACGCCGCGAACCCGTCCGGCCGGGCCAACGACGCGGCCAGCACGCCGAGGCTGCACATGGCGTTGAGGATCGTGCCGCACATCGCCCAGGAGACCGCCGCGTCCAGGTCGACCCACCGCAACTCCATCCCGGCCTCCTCGGCCTCGCCAAGGTAGCGGTCCGCATCGGCCACCGGGTGCACGTCACGGGCCAGGAAGATCCGGATTGCCTCGTCACTGCTGCCCGGACTGTTGTAGGTGTCCAGCAGCAGGTCCCACCGGTCGGCGGTGATGGCGCCCTCCTCGTGCAGCTCACGGCGGGCCGCCGAAAGCGGCGGCTCACCGGAGACGTCGAGCAGGCCGGCCGGGATCTCCCACAACTTCTGGCGCACCGGGTGGCGGTACTGGTGGATCAGCAGCACCCGGCCGGCGTCGTCCAGCGCCACGATGCCGACGGCTCCGGGATGCCGGATGTAGTCGCGCACCGCCAGGCTGCCGTCGGCCATGACGACCTCGTCGGAGACCAGGCTGATCACCCGGCCGGTGAAGCGCACCTGCGAGCCGAGGACGTCGTACGGACTGCCGGCGGTCACCTCAGCTGGCCGCTGGCAGCGGCAGCGGGCCCGGCAGCTCGACCGGCAGCCGCTCGGCAGCGTTGTAGGCGACTGCCGCGCCGACGAACGCCGCGAACAGCGGATGCGGGCGGGTCGGCCGGGACTTGAACTCCGGGTGCGCCTGGGTGCCCGCGAAGAAGGGATGGACGTCCGGCGGCAACTCGATGTACTCCACCAGGCGCCCGTCGGGCGACGTACCGGAAAAGAGGAGGCCGGCCGCCTCGAGCTTGTCGCGGTAGGCGTTGTTGACCTCGTAGCGGTGCCGGTGCCGCTCGGTCACCTCGGTGCTGCCGTAGGCCTCGGCCACGACCGAGCCCGGCACGAGCGTCGCGGGGTAGGACCCGAGCCGCATGGTGCCGCCCATGTCCCGGTCGCCTTCGACCACCGCGACCTGGTCGTCCATGGTGGCGATGACGGGGTACGGGGAGTTGGCGTCGAACTCCGCACTGTTGGCCCCGACCAGGTCGGCCAGCTCGCGGGCCACCTCGATCACCATGCACTGCAGCCCGAGGCAGAGGCCGAGGAGCGGGATGCCGTGGGTGCGTGCGTAGTGGACGGCGCCGACCTTGCCCTCGATGCCGCGGATCCCGAAACCACCCGGGATGAGGACACCATCCACTCCGGACAGTGCAACGGCGGCGCCAGCCGGCGCCTCGCAGTCGTCGGAGGTGACCCAGCGGATGTTGACCCGGGCGTTGTGCGCGAAGCCGCCGGCCCGCAGTGCCTCGATCACCGAGAGGTAGGCGTCGGGCAGGTCGACGTACTTGCCGACCAGCGCGATCGTGGCCGACTGCACCGGCCGGTGCACCCGCTCGAGCAGGTCGTCCCACAGCCGCCAGTCGACGTCGCGGAAGGGCAGGCCCAGCCGGCGCACGACGTAGGCGTCGAGGCCCTCGCGGTGCAGCACCTTGGGGATGTCGTAGAT
>QHCA01000414.1 GCA_003244095.1 Pseudonocardiales bacterium
CCCGGTGCCGTTGCTGGTGGCCGGTGTGCTGGTGCTCGACCGCTACGAGCCCGAGCCACGGCGCCTGCTGCTGTTCACGTTCTTCTGGGGGGCGACCGCCGCGGCCTTCGTGGCCCTCATCCTCAACACGGTGGGTGTGCTGGTCCTGCGGCAGCTCACCGACAACGCCACCGCCGACTTCATCTCGGCCTCGATCGGCGCGCCCGTCGTGGAGGAATGTGCCACGGGCGCGGTGATCCTGGTCCTGCTCCGGACCCGCCGGCACGAACTGGACGGCCCCATCGACGGCATCGTCTACGCCGCGCTCGTCGCGCTGGGCTTCGCGATGACGGAGAACATCCTCTACTACTCGTCGGCGGCCGGGCAGGGCTCGACCGCCCTGATCGGCACCTTCGTCGTCCGGGGGGTGTTCTCGCCATTCCTGCACCCGATGTTCACCGCCGCGACTGGCATCGGGCTGGGCTACGCGGCCATCGCGCGCAACCGGCCGGCCCGCATCCTGGCGCCGATCGCCGGCCTGCTGGTCGCGATGCTGCTGCACGGCATCTGGAACGCAGCGGCGGAGGAGCACCACGTCATCCTGGTCTACCTGACCATCATGCTGCCGGTGTTCATCGGCGTCCTGGTGGTCGCGGCCGTCGAACGCCGCCGGATCAAACGGCTACTCGCCAGGGTGCTGCCGATGTATGCCGGCTCGGGATGGCTGGGTCCGGCCGACCTGCCGATGCTGGCGTCCATCGCCCAGCGCCGCCGGGCCCGCCGCTTCGTCCGCGCGCGGGGCGGCAAGCTGCCTGCCCAGGCTATGCGTGACTACCAGGCGGCGGCGACCGAGCTGGCCCTGCTGCACGATCGCGGTGAGCGGCAGCAGCTGGACGCGGCGACCTTCACCGCTCGGCAGCAGGAGCTGCTCCGGGCGTTGGCGGCGGCGCGCAACGGGTTCACGCCGTACTTGACGCCTCGGTTGTCACGCTGACCGGCTGCCGGTCAGCCAGGGTCGCGTCGGGAATCGGGCCCATCCGCAGGGCCAGGGACACCGCCGCCAGCCAGACCAGGCACGCCCCGGCGACGTGCACCGCGACGAGGACGACCGGCACGCCGGTGAGGTACTGCAGGTAGCCGACGGCTCCTTGCGCCAACTCGAGGCCCAGAAGTACGGCCGCCGCCCGCTGCGCCCGCCCCGGCCCGCCGGTGACCCGCAGTGCCACCAGCGTCGCGACCGTCAGGGCGACGAGCGCCATGACCGCGGCGGCGTGCAGGTGGGTGACCGTTGCCGGGTCGAACCCGGTCCGCGCGGCCGAGGAGTCCCCGGCGTGCGGGCCGCTGCCCGTCACGAGGGTGCCCAGGACGAGTACGGCGGCGGTGAGGCCGGTCACGGCCAGCCCGAGGCCGCGGGGGAGGGGCTGAACGCTCAGGGTGCCGCCCGACTTCCGGGACCGGATGACGAGCGTGGCAGCGACGGCGATCAGCACCATCGAGAGCAGGAAGTGGGCGGCGACCGTCCACGGATTGAGATGGGTCCGGACGGTGATGCCGCCGAGGACGGCCTGCCCGACGATGCCGGCGAACAGCGCCCAGGACAGCGCCACCAGATCCCGCCGCCGCGGTCGCTGCAGGACAGTCAGGACGATGCAGGCCGCCACCACGACCGCGAGCACGACGGTCAGCGACCGGTTGCCGAACTCGATGACCCCGTGCATGCCGTACTCAGGGGTGTTCACGTAGCTCGAACCGGCGCATTTCGGCCAGGTCGGGCAGCCCAGCCCCGACCCGGTCAGCCGTACCAGAGCCCCGGTGAGCACGATCGCCATGTTGGCCACCAGCGCCGCCAGGCAGACCCGCGTGACAGCAGCGGGTGAGGGGCGGGGGAGCGTGGCCACCCGTCGATCGTAGGTGGGGCGTCTCACAACCCGGCACGTGGTTATCGGGGTCAGCGACGTGGCGCGGTCGACACGGACGCCCGGCGGGCCGGGCATCGCCACGAGGATGCCACGCGCTCAGCCGCGGTTGATACCCATCGCTCAGTGTTATGACCTGTGCGCGGGGGTGGGGCATCGGCATGTTGCACCACGGACTCTGGTATGGAATCAAGCGACTATGGCGGGGCGCTTCTCGATGAGCTCGGAGAGAAGGTCCTCCAAGGCGTCGCTCAGGCCGTCAACGCAACAAGGGCCGACCGCTCCGAGTATCGGCGCGACAAGCCGGCATGGGTCGCGCAGCACTCTGAAAGAGGACTCGCGAATTGGATTCACGACCGAATCTGGCAACATCTTGTCGAGCAGCTTGCCGATGACGACAACGTCCGCTTCTCGGACTGCGGGCCACTCCGCGAGTTTCGTGTCGGTACGCGATACCTCTTCCGTGCGAAGAGACACTCACGGACTGACAAGATTGCGAGCTTCCCGACGCCAACCGCGATTGCCTTCTGGGGAGGCGGCCAACTCTCACTGTTCCCCCATGCGGCCGAGGTCCGCCTGGCGGTCGGCTACCGGTGGGATCCAGAGTTGCGCGAGATCGACGAGGCTGTTATCTCCCTGCGTGACGGGGTGGACAACGTTGTGTGGGCGGTGACAGTTGGATTTGCGGCTACCACCGGGGCCGTCGAGTTGTGGCCTGTCAGTGAGGACGCACCTGAGCTGCCGACGGTCCTGCTTGACGAGGAAGCTGACGCAGACGATGACGACGAGACGGGATCTGAGTGACTGGGCAGTTCGGCGAAGCGATCACGACTGCGCGACGCGCGCGCGGGTGGACCCAGGAGCAACTCGCGGATCGAGCCGACGTTGTCCAAGGACCCCTTTCTCGGTACGAGAACGACCTGCGCCAGCCTGACGACGACACGCTGGACAGGATTGCGTTCGCCCTTGGCGTGACAGCGAAGTTTCTGCGCAACGCGAGTGACACCCGAGGCGCCATGGCAGTCGAGGCTCACATGCGCCGTCGCGCCACCGCCAAGGCAACGGTGTGGCGAAGGCTTGAGGCGCGATTGAACATGTACCGAATCCATGCGAGCACGCTCACAGAGCAGGTAACACTGCAAAGCGAACACTACGTCCCGAGATTCGACCCCTTAGAAACCAGGCCGGACGATGCTGCGCGACTGGTGCGCATGCAGTGGCGAATGCCGGTCGGTCCAGTTCGAAAACTTGTTCGCTGGATCGAGTCTGCCGGCTGCTTAGTCGTTTCTGAGGATTTCGAGACTGATCGAGTCGACGGTCTTTCACAATGGATCGGCGACTTGCCCATCATGATGATTAACACATCCGCGCCGACCGACCGGCTGCGACTGACCATTGCTCATGAACTTGGCCACCTCTGCCTGCACTCCTGCGAGGTCACAGCGTCGATGGAAGACGAGGCGAACGCGTTCGCTGCTGAATTTCTTATGCCCGCAGAAATGATCCGTTCGCAACTCCGCGCCCTGCGACTCCACCAGCTTCCGGACCTCAAGCGGGAGTGGGGGACGTCGATGTCGGCCCTTGCTGAGCGAGCCTATGCACTTAATACGATAACCGCCAGCCAGCGCACAAGCTTTTACAAGATGATGAGTGCCAGAGGCTGGCGCACCCGAGAACCCGTCAGCGAAGAACTTCTGACCGAGCGACCCGAACTCGCGGCAAGAATTGCCGACACGTTGATCTCACGCGGGCTGAATGACGATGAGATCGCCAATATGGCTGGATTCGCGAGTTCGTATCACAACCGTCTCTTTCGACCGTCCTCTCGTGGATTGAGAGTTGTCTGACGCTGATGGGACTCCGCGGCCATCTGATTCGTGAGCAGCCCGTGCCAAGAGTCTGGAGCGGGAATCTGCACGTCAGATCAGAGGGTGCAGGCGCGCGAGCGGTGGTGGGTTCTCGAAGACGATCCGTTCATCCCAGGTCGGCACGCATGCTGGGGCACCTGGGAAGCTAGATCGTGTCACCGATCGGCACGGTGGTTGTCGGCCGCCGGGAAATACGACACACTGGTGTTGTGAAAACAATGACGCGGTCGATGGGCGGTGCGCAGACGCTCGATGTCCGCACCCGTGACCGCGTCGTCCGCATGCTGCTGGAGGATGGCCCGGCCACCGCGGCCGACCTGGCCGCGCGGCTGTCCCTGACCCAGGCCGCAGTCCGGCGGCACCTCGATGCCCTGGTCGCTCATGGTGAGGTGGAGGCCCGCGAGCGCCCGGTCCGGGGCCAGCGCGGGCGGGGCCGGCCGGCCAAGCTCTTCTCGCTCACCGATGCCGGCCGCGACACCTTCCCGCACACCTATGACGACCTGGCCACCGCGGCGCTGCGCCACCTGGCTGCGCACGGCGGGGTCGAGGCGGTCGAGCGGTTCGCGGCCGAGCGGGTCTCGGCGCTCGAGGACCGCTGCCGCGAGGCGATGGCCGAGGTCAGCGAGGACCCGGCGACGAGGGCGGAAGCCCTGGCCGACGCGCTGTCCCGCGAGGGTTATGCCGCGAGTGCCTCGGCGATCGCCTCCGGTGGGCAGCTATGCCAGCATCATTGCCCGGTGGCACACGTCGCCACGGAGTTCCCCCAGCTTTGTGAGGCCGAGACCCAGGCCATCTCTCGGCTGCTCGGCACGCACGTCCAGCGCCTTGCCACGATCGCCCACGGTGACGGCGTCTGCACCACCCATATCCCCGCACAATCCACCGTCGTTAGGACGTCTTCGTGAGTATCAAGCCCGAGGTCCTCACCCAAGAGGAGCAGATCGCAGCGCTTTCGAGCTACAAGTTCGGCTGGGCCGACTCGGATGTGGCAGGCACGGCCGCGAGACGCGGCCTGTCCGAGGAGGTCGTGCGCGACATCTCGGCCAAGAAGAGCGAGCCCGACTGGATGCTGCAGCGCCGGCTCAAGGGCCTGAAGCTGTTCGGCAAGAAGCCGATGCCCACCTGGGGCTCGGACCTGTCGGGCATCCACTTCGACAACATCAAGTACTTCGTCCGCTC
>QHCA01000415.1 GCA_003244095.1 Pseudonocardiales bacterium
TGCAGCCCGTCGGCGTCCTTGTCGGCGTCCATGAGCTCCAGCACCCGGTTGGCGTCCAGCCCGGCCGGCAGCGGCAGCTGCACGAGGTAGCCGGTGCAGGCGGGATCGGCGTTGAGCGCGGCGACCACGGCCTCGACCTCGGCCTGCGTGGCGTCGGCGGGCAGCTCGTACTGAATGCTGGCGATGCCCACCTCGGCGCAGTCGCGGTGCTTGCCGGCCACGTAGATGTGACTGCCCGGGTCGTCGCCTACCAGCACGGTGCCGAGGCCCGGTGTCCGGCCGTTGGCCCGCAGCTGGCCGACCCGCACGGTCAGGTCGGCCCGGATCGCCGCCGCCGTCGCCTTGCCGTCCAGGATCAGTGCCGTCACGGTGCCGAGTGTTTCACGTCGCCGTACCCGATCAATGGAAGAAGTGCCGCGTGCCGGTGAGGTACATCGGTATGCCGGCGGCCGCGGCGGCGGCGATGGATTCGGCGTCGTGCACCGACCCGCCCGGCTGTACGACAGCCCGCACACCGGCGGCCAGCAGCACCTCGAGCCCGTCGGCGAAGGGGAAGAAGGCGTCCGACGCGGCCACCGACCCGGCCGCCCGGCCGCCCGCCCGGGTCACCGCCAGCCGGGCCGCGTCGACCCGGTTGACCTGGCCCATGCCGACGCCGACCGTCGCCTCCTCCGACGCCAGCAGGATCGCGTTGGACTTGACCGCGCGCGCCGCCCGCCAGGCGAAGACGAGATCGCGCAGCGTGTCGGCGCCGACCGGGTCGCCGGTGGCGAGCGTCCACGAGGCGGCCTCGTCGCCCGGCGCGTCGATCGCGTCGACGGTCTGCAGCAGGGCGCCCCCGCTGACCTCCCGGCTCTCGACGCCTCCGGAGGCCCGCGGAGGGCAGAGCAGCAGCCGGATGTTCTTCTTGCGGGTCAGCACGTCGAGCGCGTCAGGTTCGTAGGACGGCGCGACGACGACCTCGGTGAAGACGTCGGCGACCTGCTCCGCCATCGCCGCCGTCACGGGGGCGTTGGTAGCGATCACGCCGCCGTATGCCGACTGCGGGTCGCAGGCGTGCGCCTTGCGGTGCGCCTCGGCGATGTCCGCGCCGAGCGCGATGCCGCACGGGTTGCTGTGCTTGATGATCGCCACGCACGGCCCGGCGAAGTCGTAGACCGCGCGGTGCGCCGCGTCCGCGTCGACGTAGTTGTTGTACGACATCTCCTTGCCGTGCACCTGCTCCGCCTGGGCGATGCCCGGGACGGCGTCGGGCTCGACGTACAACGCGGCCCGCTGGTGCGGGTTCTCGCCGTAGCGCAGGAGCGCCGCCCGCTCGAACGTACGCCCGGCGAAGGCCGGCCAGTCGCCGCCGCTGCCCTGGCGGGCCGCGAACCAGCCCGCGACGGCGGCGTCATAGGAGGCGGTGTGGGCGAAGGCAAGCGCGGCCAGCCGCCGCCGCTGTGCCGCGTCGAACCCACCCCCCTGGATCGCCTCGACCACCTCGCCGTAGGACGACGGGTCGACCACCACGGCGACGCTGCCGTGGTTCTTGGCCGCCGCCCGCACCATCGACGGCCCGCCGATGTCGATCTGCTCGATCACCTCGTCGTCGGTGCCACCGGCCCGGACCGTGTCGCCGAAGGGGTACAGGTTGGCGACCACCAGTTCGAACGGCAACACGCCCAACTGCGCCAGCTCTCGCAGGTGTGCCGGGTTGCCCCGGTCGGCCAGCAGCCCGGCGTGCACGTGGGGGTGCAATGTCTTGACCCGGCCGTCGAGCACTTCGGGGAACCCGGTCACGTCGCTCACCGCGGTCACCGGCACGCCCGCGGCCGCGATGTGCGCCGCCGTCGACCCGGTGGAGACGATCTCCACCCCGGCGGCGTGCAGGCCGGTGGCCAGTTCGGCCAGCCCGGCCTTGTCGTAGACGCTGACCAGCGCCCGGCGTACCTCGATGCGCGTCATCCGAGGACGACCTCTCTTCCGTTGACCGAGTATCCGAGGCGGACCATCCGGTCCACCGTGTCGACGAGCAGGGCGCGCTCGACCCGCTTGATGCGTTCGTGCAACGCCTGCTCGGTGTCGCCCGGCCGCACGTCGACGGTGGCCTGGGCGATCACCGGCCCGGTATCCACCCCCGCGTCGACCAGGTGCACCGTGACGCCGCTCACCTTGGCGCCGTAGGCGAGGGTGTCGCGCACCGGGTGGGCGCCGGGGAAGGCGGGCAACAGGGCCGGGTGCGTGTTGACCACCTGCGCCGGGAAGCACCGCAGGAATTCCGTACCCACGATTTTCATGAAACCGGCAAGGACGACGAGATCGGGACGGTACGCCGAGACGGCATCGGTGAGCGCCCGGTCCCAGGCCGCCCGGTCATCGAAGTCGGCGACGGGCACGACGAAGGACGGGATCCCGGCCGATGCGGACCGGTCGAGCGCGGGAATGCCGGGCCGGTCGGCGCCGACCGCGACCACCGCGGCGCTGAAGCCGGGCTGGTCTCCCGCGTCGAGCAGCGCCTGCAGGTTGCTGCCCGCGCCGGAGACCAGCACGACGAGACGGGCGGGCAGCGCGGCCTCCTGGACAGATATTGAGCGCGGACGGCGCCCGATTCTTGACCCAGGCCGCCGCAGGCACAACGATGCCATGGACCGATCGGGGGGACACCACATGGCCGGCACCGGCCCCGCACGGCACGATCGCACGGAGCCGCCCGGGCCGTCGGAGTTTTCGGAGCCCGCCGACAGACAGGGTGCTGACCAGCGCCGCCCCAATGAGGAGGATGCAGGATGACCAATCCCAACGACCCGAACCAGCCGCCCGGAGGCTACGGCCCGCCGCCGCCGCCCGGAGGAGGGTACGGACCGCCGCCCGGGGGAGGGTACGGACCGCCCCCCGGCGACGGCGGTGGTGGTGGATATGGCGGCCAGCCGCCTGCGATCAACAACTTCCTGATCCCGTCGATCCTGACGATCTTCTGCTGCTGGCCCTTCGCCATCGCCGCCATCATCAACGCGGCCAAGGTCAACGGCATGCTGCAGCAGGGCGACTACGCCGGCGCCCAGACGGCGGCGGCCAGCGCCAAGAAGTGGACCACCATCGCCGTGATCGCCGGCGTGGTCTATTGGGTGATCATCATCATCCTGTTCGCGGCCGGTATCGTCGGCGGCGCGTCGACCAACAACTAGCTTCGTGCCGATCCCTACCCCAGCTGCCGGCGGAGACCTCCGCCGGCACTGGGTTCGGCGTGGCCATGCCGTTTCGGTTCGCCTGGCCGCTCTCCCCGCCTGGGCCGCCCCGGCTGCCGTGGCCGCGGCAGCCCTGGCCTGGTGCGCCGTGGTCGGCATCGCCGACCCGACCCGGCCGGGCAACACCCTGCCGCACTGCCCGTTCAAGGCGCTGACCGGGTGGGACTGCCCGGGCTGCGGTTCGACCCGGATGCTGCACGTCCTCCTGCACGGTGACTTCGTCGGGGCGGCCCGCTACAACCTCGTCGCCCTCGGCATGGTCCCGGTGCTGTTGTGGGCCTGGTTGGCCTGGACCGCGCGGAAGGTGGCCGGCCGGCGGCTCCCGACCTGGCAGATGTCGTCGCGCGCCCAACAGGCCGCCCTGCTGGTGTGGCTGCTGTTCACCGTCGCACGCAACCTGCCGTGGGCGCCGTTCACCGGACTGCACGTCTGAGCGAGGAGACATGAGCTATCCGCCGTACGACCCCAACCAGCCACCCGGCGATCCCGGCTACGGGTACGGCTACGGGCAGCCCGGGTACGGGGCTCCCCGACCCGTCATCAACAACTACCTCGTGCCGGCCATCCTGACGACGATCTTCTGCTGCCTGCCCTTCGGTATCGCGGCAATCGTCAATGCCTCCAAGGTGGACGCGCTGGTGAACTCCGGTGACTACCAGGGCGCGCAACTAGCCGCCAACCGGGCCAAGACATGGAGCATCTGGAGCGCTGCATCCATCGGGATCATCTTCGCGCTCTACATCGTGGGCATCGTGATCGCCGCCGTCGTCGGCGTCGCCACCACGCCGAGCAACCCCTGAGCGCCCGTAAGACTCCCGCCCCACGACCCAGACCAGCCGCCCCTCGATCCCGGCTACGGCTTCGACTACGTCGTCGACCGGCCGGGCTACGGCGTGGCCCCGCGATCGAGTACGCGGTGATCTTCACCGTCGGTGCCGTCATCGCCGACACGCACGGCCGGCGCCGGTCGTCTAACCCGAGTCGGCCGGCCACTCCTCCGACCGCGGGTGGCGAGCGGTCCACCAGGCGGCGGCCATGGCGGGCAGGCCGACCTCCCCGGCGAACACCAGCGCCACCCGCCAGGCGGACGGCCCCACGGCGGCGAGCTGCCCACCGCCCACGGGTCCGCCGGCGACCAGGCACAGCAGGCCCATCAGCAGCCCGGCCGCCAGGCCGGAGGAGGCGGCCGTACCCAGCAGCCGGCCCAGCGCCACCTCGACCTGCCGCCGGCCCACCACCGCACCGGCCAGCAAGCCGCCGGCCACCGGAAGCAGCAGCTGGACCATCAGCCAGGAGTGCGGCGCCGACGGCAGCGCGGCGAGCAGCGGCAGCGCGGGCACCGGCCGCAGGCGCACGTCGAAGCTGCTCACCGTCGTGCCGGAGCCGATCGCGAAGCCCGGGCCGATCACGAATCCCGCGGCCCACAGGATCGCGTTGGGCAGGTACGCCAGAGAGACCACGAGCAGCGCCACGGTCGCGACCACGCCGGTACGCAGGGCGCCGAGCACCGTGCCGGCCTCCCCAGCGCTCACCGCGAGCGCGCCACCGGCGAGGACGGCCCCGCCGGTGAGGACCACGGCGACCGCGAGTGCGCCACCGTGCACGGCGAGCCGGAGCCGCTCGGGCAACGCCGCCCACGCGGCAGGGCACAGGCCGGCGCCGCGCAGCACGCCGATGCCGCCGAACGCGCCGGCGAGCAGCGTGGCGGCGACGAACGCCCAGAGCGGCGCGGGCCGGACGTGCGTCGTGGTGGCCGGCCCGGTCACCACGACGGCGAGCACCGCATAGGCAGCCGCCAAGGCGGCCGTGGCCCGGGCCGCCTCCCCAGCCTCGCTCACGCCGACCGTACGCGCGAGTGACGCGCCGGCCCGGGTCAACAGGTAGGCCGGCAACGCCGCCAGCCCCAGGGGCAGGAGCCCGAACGTCGACCCGTCCACGTGCAGTGGCGTGCCGTTGGCCAGGAGCCAGACGTCGGCCGCGATCCGCAGGGCCGCGGCGGCCGAGGACCCGGACCGGCCGTCGCCGGACCAGGCGATGAGCACTAGCGCGGTGATGGCGATCAGGCCGACGCCGGCCGCCCAGCCGGCCGCGGTGACCCCCGCGAGGACCACGGAGGGCTGCCGGGAGCCGGCCGGGGCCCCCCGCGGCTGGACAGGCCGCAACAGATCGGTCACGCCGTCAACTGTGGCATCGCGTACCCCGCCGCCCCCGCCAGCCACGCCGAACCGGCTGCCCCGATCCGCCAAGCCCCGCCCCGCCCCGCCCTAAACCAGCGTTATCCCGGATAACGCT
>QHCA01000416.1 GCA_003244095.1 Pseudonocardiales bacterium
CACTACGAGGTCTTCGACTGCGCGATGGGGGACCGCGCGATCTCCTGGATGGGCCACGTCCGCATGCTCGCCGCGGTCCAGCCCTTCCTGAGCGGTACCGCCAGCAAGACCGTCAACCTGCCCGCCAGCGCCACCATCGAGGACATCGAGAAGGCCTACTTCGAGGCGTGGAAGTCCGGCCTCAAGGCCCTGGCCGTCTACCGCGACAACTCCAAGGTCGGTCAGCCGCTCACCGACACCTCCGCCAAGAAGAAGGCCGCCGCGGAGGCAGTGGTGGAGAGTCGCCCGGTGCGCAAGCGGCTGCCCAAGAAGCGGCCGTCGCAGACCGTGTCCTTCGCCGTCGGCGGCGCCGAGGGCTACATGACTGCGGGCTCCTACCCCGACGACGGCCTCGGTGAGGTCTTCCTCAAGCTGGGCAAGCAGGGCTCCACCCTGGCCGGTGTCATGGACGCCTTCTCGATCGCCATCTCGATCGCCCTGCAGTACGGCGTGCCGCTTTCGACCTACGTCTCCAAGTTCACCAACATGCGGTTCGAGCCGGCCGGGATGACCGACGACCCCGACATCCGGATCGCCAACTCGGTGATGGACTACATCTTCCGCCGGCTGGCCCTGGACTACCTGCCTGACGAGACCCGGGCAGAGCTGGGGATCTTCACCGCGGCCGAGCGGATGGCCCAGCTGGATGCGTCGTCCGGAGCGGGGGTGACCGAGGCCGAGCCCGATATCGAAGGGATGCGTTCCTCCGCGCCGGTCGAGCCACTCAGAGCACCGGCGGCCCGGCCCGAGATGTCCACCGGCGGGGTGGGTGGGCAAACGCTGTCGGGCCAGACGGCCATCGACGCACCGCTGTGCATGACGTGCGGGGTCAAGATGCGCCCGGCCGGCAGCTGCTACGTCTGCGAGTCCTGCGGCAGCACGAGCGGCTGCAGCTGAGCGCGGCTCCGCGCTGCGTTCCGCAGGCGGGAAAATCGGTCCTCACCAGCAAATGAAACTATAGAACCTGGAAGACATCCGGATGGCGCACTCGCTCAGGTAGACGTGGCACGGTACGGCAGGTGCGGCGACCCGCGCGGAACGCCGCGCCTGCCGCTACGTCGCATACCTGCCGGATCCCCTCGGCGGGCGCGCATTTGCAGCTGAGCGGTGAGCAGGCAGCCGACATCATCGATGTCGAACGACAGGTGTCGGCTCTCAACATGGCTCATCCTGGCCTGGTCAGCCTCGAGGCACTGGCCCGGTTGCTGCTGCGGGCCGAGGCGGTCGCGAGTTCGTTCATCGAAGGGCTGCGCATCAACGTCCGCCGGCTCGTCAAGAGGACGTCGTCCACAAGTCCGGACTCGGCACGATTGACGACACCGCGCGCTGTCCTCGGCAATGTGGCCGCGATGGATTCGGCGCTGAGCCTCGCGGACGCCGGCCGGGACATCACCGTCCAGGACATCTGCGACCTGCACGCCCGTCTGTTCACGGGACCCGCGACGAGAAGTGGGGCGCACAGCTGCGCGAGGAGCAGAACTGGATCGGTGGCACAGGGCTCACCCCTGCACCGCGGAGTTCGTCCCGCCGCCTCCAGATCGGGTGCCGGAACTCCTCCGTGACCCGTGCGCGCACCTGTCCGGTGACGAACACCCGGCGCTGGTGGCAGGCGACCCTTGCCCACGCGCAGTTCGAGACCATCCGCCCTTCCTCGACGGCAACGGACGGGCGGACGGGCCGACCCTTGATCCATCTGGGTTTCCGCCGGCGCCTGCGCCGACGTCGGCCGCTTCGCGGGCGAGCTCGACCGGCTCGAAGCCTCCTGGCGGGCCCAGGTCGGAAGGGTCCGGGCCGACTCCACTGTGGACCTGTTGCCGCGTGCCCTGCCGTCGATGCCTGTTGTCACGGCCAACACGGTTGCCGACCGGCTGGGTCGCTCGATACCCCGGGTCAACGAGGCGGGGTATCGCCTCGCTGACCCGGGAGTCACCAAACAGACGACCCTAGGCCGACGTAACCGTGGCTTCGAGGTCCCGGATCTGGTCCGGGCCATCACCGGATTCGAGCGTGCCATGGCCGGCCCGTCGGGGACACCCGGCAAGCGTCGCCGGCACGCGTCGCACCCGCTCGGACGGATCGGACGGATCGGACCTGAGCGGACACTCGCGGCCGCGTCAGGGAGTGGGGCTGCCGTAGACCTCCAGCTCGGTGCTGTCGATGAAGTCACACCCGGACGCGTCGGAGGTCCCGCCCGCGCAGTGCCCCTCCGCGACCGCCTGGCTGTCCTTCATCGTGTAGCGGATGAAGCGCACGCCTGCCGTGCCGGTCAATGTGGGCGAGTTGAAGCGGCCGCGATCGGCCGGGGTGAAGGTGCCCGCCGAGGCCACGGTCCAGGTGGTGCCGTTCGTGGAGGTCTCCAGCGTGTACGGGCCCGTGGAGGCGGTCGCATCGTCACCGCAGCTGCCGGTCGGGTCGATCGCGATCTCGCTGACGTTCACTGCGACCGGCAGCTTGATGACCATGAACTTCGGCGTGACCGCTCCACCGGTTACCACCCGGTTGGTGCTCCAGCCCGATCCCTGCGACTGGTCGATCATCGCTGCCGATCCGCAGCCGAAGGAGGCGGATTCCTCGCCGTTGCTGTTGGTGACCGCGCCGCCGCCGGACGGTGCCGCCCAGTCGCGGCGCAGGGACCAGTCGAGCACATTGACCCGGGGGGCCACCGACACCGTCTTCACCCGGCCGTCGAAGCCCGCACCACTGGCCGACACCTTCGCGTAGGTGCCCTGGATGATCCCGCTGATCGTGTACGTGCCGTCGGCGGTCGTCGTCGTCGCGTAGCTACCGGCGAACCCCGACGCGTGACCGCCGAAGGCCACGGTGGCGCCGGCAATACCGGCACCGGTGGCGTCGTCGGCGACCTTTCCGGTCAGCGAGCCCTTCGGCGTGCCCGGCGCCGGCGGCAGCGAGAAGTCCTCTACCGGTGTCGCGTCGTCACCGTTGGCCGCCGCGGCGAAGAAGCCCATACCACGGTGGGCGAACACCTTCCATACCTGCGCCCGGGCGTGACCGCCGTTGACCGCGGTGTCGGCCTGCAGGATCGAGTTGCGCATGTCGAGGAAGGAGGGGTTCGCCGGGGACAGCTCCATCGCCCGGGTCACCAGGGATTCGGAGAGCTTGCTGCCCAGCGCCGCGCGCAGGTCCCACAGGGTCTGCGCCCAGATCTCGCCGTCGGAGTGCACTTCGGGCCGGCCACGAACCTTTCCGAAGTCGCCGTAGGTGTACCCGCCGCGCCCGGCCCCGACCGTGCCACGGCACTTCGGCGACTTCGATCCGACCGAGCAGTCCACCGGCTCGGTGCGGTCCAGCGCGACGCCTGCGCCGTCGTACTGGAACATTACGATGTCCCCGTCAGCCGGCGTCTCGGTCTGCAGGTGCTGGGCGACCAGGTAGTCCATGGCGTACCAGTCACTCCACGCCTCGCCCATCGAGCCGGCCTGGACGTTGCCGAGCGTCGAGTTGCCGCCGGAGTCGACTACCAGCCGGTTGGACAGGCCGTGGGTGTACTCGTGGTAGACCGTGTCGGCCTCGTCACCGACGTTGGTCGGCGAGAAGGGGTCACCGGCGGGGTACGTCGTGTGCGGCTGGTGCTGCAGGAACATCTGCATCGTCGGCGGGGTGCCGTCGGGGGGTGTGTTCATGTTGGCGTTGTCGACGTGGTTGCCGTCCGGCAGGCCGTGATCGGTGTTGGCGCCGTCGTCGGACTGGGCCTCGACCGCGTCGCCGCCCTTGCCATGGCTGCTGGAGTTCTTCTTCTGGAAGTTGCCGGCCGCCTCGGTGAAGCCGATAGGTGCGGTGGCCAGGTAGTCGTGCCAGTTGTTGACGAAGGAGAAGACCTGTGTCGCGTTCTGGTTGCGGTTGGTCCGCCACGAGAAGGGTGTGTTCGGGTCCCATGAGCACGGCGACGGGTTGTCGCAGAAGGACACGTTGGGCAGATGGAACGGTACGAGCGGGTAGTTCCACGAATTGCCTTGGCGCGGCGGAATCTCCTCTTTGGGTTCGGGCACGTTGGAGTCGTTCTCGTCGGCATAGGTGTGGGTGTTGTTGCCCGACAGCTTGTTGGCGGCGGGCGCCAGCCAGCCGCGGGCGGTGAAGTCCTGCGGCACCTGCGTGCCGCCGTGTGCGGCCGCCGGGAAGTACACGTAGGCCACCCCGGTGGCGCCGGCGCTCTGGGACGGTGCCGCCGCCGCCGTGCCGGCGTCGCTGCCCAGGCTCCGGCGGTAGAGCACCCGGCCAGTGGCGTCGATGACGTGCTGGGCCGGGTGTGCTGCCGACATGGTGATCGTCACCCATGCCCGGCGCAGACCAGCCGAGGTCAGGAACAGCACGGGCTGCGCGGTGTCGGCCGGCCCGGCGGCGGTGCGCTGCTCGCCGAGATCGGCGCGGGCCCGCGAGATGGCCTGGGCGCCGCTGCCCACAGCGGCTCGGGTGGCGGCGGCCGGTGCTGCCTGACCGGCGACCGGCGAGCCCTGCACGCTGATCAGCCGGCCGTCGCGGGTCACGTTGGCTTTGACGCCGTTACCGAAGACCAGCAGGCCGCCGATCCGCTGCGCGAATGACACGTGATGAATCCCGGCGACGTCGACGTAGTCCCGGCTCGGCTGCAGGGTCGACAGGTCGGCCGGGGACATTCCGAACGCCGTCACGTGCTGGCGGACATAGCCCATCGCGATGTCGGCGGCCCGCCCGGTGCTGGGCCCGGTCAGGAACCCGTCCAGCCGCGCGACCTGCCGCGGCGTGCCGGTCAGCCCGTCGATGTCCACCACCGCCTGATCGCCCAGTGAGGTGCGCATAGCGGTCACCTGCGTCCGGGCCGACGCCTCGGCCGCCCGGCGCTGCAAGGACTTCTTGGCCGCCGCGTCGGCTCCGACCCGCGCGTCGTAGTACTGCGCGGCATGCGGCGACGCCTTCCCCGCAGCATGCGGGGCCACGCGCTGGGCGGCCGTCGCCGCCGCCGCCGAGGCGCCCGAGAGCACCACCACGGCGCACGCCGCGATCGCCGCCGCGTGCCGCAGCCTGCCTGAAGACCGAATCTGAGCCATCCGCATGTGATATCCCTACTTTCCGTCGCACTGCCGCCGGGCCAGATGGGAGCCTGCCGCCTTGGGGGGGGCAAGCGCAACAAGACCAGGTCCCGATCTGGTTGCAGGTCATCAATGGCCTATACCGGACAATACGCGATCAGCCGTGGCCTGACCTCGCTGGAGCCGGCGCCCTGACCGCTGCCGGTCGCCCGGCGCGACCGCGCAGCAGGGCACCTCCGAGGAGCGCCGCCGTGACCATCGACACCGTGTGGCCGACAGCAGTCACGTCGAGATGGCTCAGGCCCGAGAACAGGACGCCGCGCAGCGCGACCAGGCCCAGCAGTCCGGCCACCGGCCGCAGGCCGCGGACCCAGGCCGGTGAGCCTCGCACCCAGCCGTACAGCAGGGCGAAGGTGAGAGCGCTCGCGACGAGGTACGACGGGCCGACGTCGTCGAGGCTGAGCGACGCGTGGGGCAACGCACCCTGAGCCACCCGCCACGCCACCACACCCTCACTGACCAGGCTGCCCAGCAGGTGCGCTGCCGCGACGAGGACCAACGAGCGTCGCCAGCCGAGCATCCCGTCGGCGCTGAACATGCCGAGTGCGGCCAGGAGCAGCCACCCGAGCGGGTGCTCGGACGGGATGAACGCGGAACTCACCAAGGCTCCCAAGGGATGGTGCTTGAGGTTGGTCACGCTGGTACTCGCCCAGGCTCGCAGCGCATGCTGGTCGTGGCCGGACAGCATGCTGTAGGTGAGCTCGGCTGCAGCCAGCAGCAGGAGGAAACAGCATGCGGTGAGGTGGGACCGGACGAACCGCAGCATTCGGTGCACGGTCACGCCCCGAGCCTGCCGCACTCTCGGCGATTGCGGTTCACACCCACCCCTTAATGGCACACATGGGGGGTCACGTCGTCGTCCGGGTAGTGACGGAAGACGTCCATCAGCACCTGACAGTCGCAGTAGCCGCCCTGGCGCTGCAGCCGCTTGACGAAGCTCCGTGGCCGCCGGTGCTGGGCGCCGTGCCATCGCGTGCCCCAGCGCAGCGTGCCGTCACAACCGAAATCCCGGACTTGCCGGCACGCGTAGCACAACAGGCATTCGCCCTCCCGCGGGGCGGTGATCTGCTCGGCGACTTCACGCACGTGCTGCTCGGCGATCACGTCGCTGCGCTGGCTGTCGGTCATGGCTTCCTCCGTACGAGTCGCTGCATCATGCCGGCAGGGCTATCACCCCGGTCGGACATTTCCGTCCGCGGGCGACGTGGATCCACAAGTACGGTTTGCCGTTGCCGAAACGTCGGACCCCCGGACTAGCGTCAGCGCTGTGTACATCGACCGGGACCGGCCCAGCGGAAGGGTTATCGTCAGTGCGTCCGACCTGACGAGGTTCATCGAGTGCCGTCACCTGACCGGTCTCGATCTGGCCGTCGCCCGCGATCAGCTGGCGGCGCCCGAGCATGACGATCCGGCGCTCGAGGTCCTGTTCGCCCGCGGCCTGGCGCACGAGAAGGCCTATCTGCAGAGGCTGCGCGACGTGGGGCTGAGCATTGCCGAGATCTCCTACGCCGGGGATCTGGAGCAGGCGGAGCGGGACACCGTCGAGGCGATGCGGGCCGGGTTCGACGTGGTCTACCAGGGCACCTTCTTCGACGGCATGTGGCGCGGGCACGCCGACTTCCTGGAGAAGCGGCCCGGCCGGCCCAGCCGGTTCGGCGACTGGGCCTACGACTTGGCCGACACCAAGCTGGCGCGCCGGCTCAAGGTGGCCGCCCTACTGCAGATGGCCACCTATGCCGAGCGCCTGACCGAGCTGCAGGGCACCCCGCCGGAGTTCCTGACCGTGGTGACCGGTGACGGGCTGCGGCGGGAGTTCCGCCTCGGCGACTGCGCCGCCTACACCCGGCGGGCCGCCGCCGACCTGATGCGCTTTTTGGCCGCTCCGCCGATCACCTACCCCGATCGTGTCCGGCACTGCGTCACCTGCAGGTGGGATCCCCAGTGCGACGCGCGGCGGCGGCGCGACGATTCACTCTCGCTCGTCGCGGGCATGCGGCGTGATCATGCGCGCCTGCTGGCCGAGGCCGGTGTCGGCACCCTCGCCGCGCTGGGCCGCTTGGATCCGGGCGCCCTGCCCGCCAGCATCGGCTTCGCCCCCCGCGAGCGGCTGACGGGCCAGGCCCGGTTGCAGCTCACCGAGCGGGTGAGTGGCGCGCCGGACTACGAGCTGCTGCCGGCCGAGCCAGCCCGCGGGGTCGCCCTGCTGCCCGAGCCGAGCCCGGGTGACCTGTTCTTCGACATCGAAGGCGACCCCCACGTCGGCGAAGCCGGCCTCGAGTACCTGTTGGGGATCAGTGACACCGCCGGTGAATTCACCGCCTTCTGGGGGCATGACCCGGCGGGGGAGAAGGCCGCATTCGAACGGCTCGTCGATCACCTCATGGCGCAGTGGGCCGCCGATCCGGCCATGCACGTCTACCACTACGCCTCTTATGAACGCAGCGCCCTGCAGAAGCTCTCGGCCCGTCACGACACCCGCATCGACGAGGTCGACCGGCTGCTACGTGGAGAGCGACTGGTCGACCTCTATGCCGTCGTGCGGCAGGGCGTCCGGGTGAGCAAGGAGTCCTACTCCCTCAAGAGCCTGGAGGCCTTCTACGACCCCGACGTGCGGGCCGACGCCGACGTGGCCGACGCGGCCGGCAGCATTGTGGCCTACGAGCGCTGGCTGGCCGGCGGTGACCAGGCCCAGCTCGACGCCATCGAGCGCTACAACGCCGTGGACTGCCGCTCCACGCAACGCCTGCGCTCATGGCTCGAGGCCCGGCGTGCCGAGCTCGTGGCCCGCGGCGATGTGGTCCGGCGGCCGGCCGACGCCGGCGACGGTGCGCCGAGCGAGGCGGTCGCGCAGGCCAATCGCGCGGCGGCCACTCTGCGGGAGACCCTGGCCGCCGGGTACCCCGGCGACGACGGCGTGCGCCTGCTCGGTGACCTGCTCGACTGGCACCGGCGGGAGGCCCGCGCGGAGTGGTGGGACTTCTTCCACCGGCTCACCCTCACCGACGAGGAGCTGCTACGGGATGCCGCCGCGGTGGGGCAGCTCGGCCCGGGGGTGGTGGTGCGCGAGGAGGGCCGGTCGACCGTCTGGCGGCATGTCTTCCCGCCGCAGGAGACGAAGTTCAAGGTCACCGATGCCGTTCACGATCCGCGCAGCGAGGCATCGGTCGGTGCCCTGGTCGCGATCGACGCGGAGGAGGGCTGGCTGGCGATCAAGCGGCAGACCGACCGGGGGCCGGCGGTGGCCTCCTCGCTGGTGCCGGGTCCGCCGTTCCCTGACGGCGTGCTGCGCGGCGCGGTCATGCGGGTGGCAGACGACGTCCGGGTGCGGGGGATGCACGCGCCAGGTCCGTTGCGGGCGGCGCGCGACCTGCTCGCTCGGCGGCCACCGGCCGGTGTCGTAGGGGTCGGAGGCGTCGCCGGGGAGCTCGTCGGGCCAGGAGAGGCTTCGACCGAGGCGGTGACCCGGCTGGCGGCCGGCCTGCGCGGCGGGGTCCTCACGGTCCAGGGTCCGCCGGGGTCGGGAAAGACGCGTTCGGGGGCCCGCCTGATCCTGCGCCTGCTGGCCGAGGGTCAGCGCGTGGGGGTCTGCGCCTTCAGTCACAAGGCCATCGGCAACCTGCTCGACGAGGTGATGCGCGTCGCCGTCCTCGACGGCCGCAGGGTTCGCGCCCTGCAGAAGTCCTCCGAGGAGCAACGCTGCGCCTCCCCGTCGGTCACCTGCACGGGCAGTGCCACCGAGGTCGTCGACGCCGTCGACCGGCTCGATGTCGTCGCCGGCACGGCCTGGCTGTTCGCTCGTCCCGACATGCTGGGTGCCGTGGACACACTCGTCATCGACGAGGCTGGACAGATGAGCCTGGCCAACGTACTCGCGGTGTCGGGGGCGGCCGACAACCTGGTGCTTTTCGGTGACCCGCAGCAGTTGTCGCAACCGGCCAAGGGCCTGCACCCACCGGGTGCGCAGGCCTCGGCGCTGGAGCACCTGCTCGGCGGCGGGTCGACCATCGACCCTAGCCTGGGCGTCTTCCTCGATCGCACCTGGCGGATGCACCCGGAGATCTGCGGCTTCGTCTCCGAGACCTCCTACGACGGGCGGCTGACGGCGCACGACTCGTGCGCCAAGCAGCGAGTGGACGCGCCGGGGCTGCTCAGCGGAGCCGGGCTGCGCTGGGTCCCGGTCGAGCACCGGGACAACTCTGCGGCCTCGACCGAGGAGGCTGAGGTGGTTCGGCGCCTGCTCGACGACCTGCTGCTCGGCTCCTGGACGGGAGCCGATGGGGTCAGCCGCCCGCTGGCGCTCGACGACATCCTGGTCATCGCGCCCTACAACGCGCAGGTCGGCCGGCTCAAGCTGCGCCTGCCGGTCGAGGCGCGGGTAGGCACGGTCGACAAGTTCCAGGGCCAGGAGGCCCCCGTCGTGATCTATTCGATGGCCTCGTCCAGCGTCGCCGACGCGCCCAGGGGAGTGGAGTTCCTCTACAACCGAAACCGGCTCAACGTGGCCGTGTCGCGGGCCCGGGGCATCGTCGCCATCGTGGCCAGCCCCCGGTTGCTCGATGCCCCTGTCCGTACCGCCGACCAATTGGTCCTGGTCAACGCCCTGTGCCGGCTGGGGGAGCTGGCCGACGGTCCGGCTGAGTGAGCATCGAGCTGACGACGTGAGCCGGCGGTCTGCAACACTCGGCGGCGATGACCGCTCGACTGACAGCCAGTGCCGTTGTCCTGGCCCTCGTCCTGGCCGGCGCCGCGGCGTGCTCCTCCGGCCCCAAACCCGAAGACGCCGTGACGGCGTTCCTGCGCTCATGGTCGGCCGGTGACCTGGCCGGCGCAGCCAAGCGTACGGACAACCCCACGGCCGCCCAGGCCGACCTCAAGGCCGCCGCCTCGGCGCTGGGTGCCACGTCGATCACCGCCCGCAAGGGCGCCGTCAAGGTCAAAGACAAGAAGGGCACCGCTCGCTTCGCCGCCCGTTGGATGATCGCCGGGCTCGACAAGCCCTGGGCCTATGACGGCACGCTCGCCCTCGTGCGGGCGAAGAAGGAGTGGCTGATCCACTGGGCACCCACCGACATCCACCCCAAGCTGGGCGTGGGCCAGGTCCTCTCGCTGCGCCGTGCGATGCCCGACCGCGCCTCGATCCTCGACAGCGCAGGCCAGCCGCTGTTCAGCCGTACCGACGTCGTCACGGTCGGCATCGAGCCGCAGAAGGTCAAGGACCTGCAATCGCTGGCCGTCACGCTGGCCTCCGCCCTGAAGATCGACGCGGCGCCGATCGTCGCCGACGTCACCAAGGCCAAGCCCACCGAATTCGTACCGGTCGCCACCCTTCGGGCGGCCGACTACGCGCTCGTGCGCGACACGATCCACGACTTGCCGGGAACGGTCTTCCAGACCGACCAGAAGGTGCTCCCGCCGTCGCTTCGCTTCGCCCAGCCGTTGCTCGGCCGGGTCGGCGACGTGACCGCCGAGGTGCTCAAGGAGGCCGGCCCCTCCTACCGCGCCGGTGACCAGCTCGGGCTGTCCGGGTTGCAGCGTGCTCTGAACAGGCAGTTGACAGGCACCGCAACCGGCGAGATCTCCGTCGTGGATGCCAAGAGACAGCGGACGGCCGCCCTGGCGACTATCGCCGGCACACCCGGCCGGCCGGTACGGCTCACCCTCGATCGGGCCATGCAAGACGTGGCCGATGCGGCTCTCAGTGGCGTCGCGCAGCCGGCGGCCATCGTCGCCCTGCGCCCCTCGACGGGTGCGATCCTGGCGGTGGCCAACAGTGCGGCGGCGCCGTTCGACATCGCCCTCGCCGGCCAGTACCCGGCCGGCTCCACATTCAAGATCATCACCGCGTCCGCGGCGCTGGGCAGCGGGATCGTGACACCGACGAGCATCGTGGCCTGCCCTGGCACCGTCACGATCGGCGGCCGGACGATCCCCAACGAGGACAAATTCGTCCTCGGCCAGATCCCGTTGCGCAAGGCGTTCGCCCGCTCCTGCAACACGACCTTCGCCATGCTCGGCGACAAGGTCGCCCCTGACGCCTTCCAGCGGATGTCCGCGCTGTACGGGATCGGGGCCGGCTGGCAGCTTCCGGTCACGTCATTCAGCGGGTCGGTGGCCATGCCCAGCGGTGACGTCGAGCGGGCCGCCGATGCGATCGGACAGGGCAGGGTGCTGGTCAGCCCGCTGGCCGAGGCGCTGATGGCGGCGACCGTGCAGCGCGGCTCGGTGCCGGCCCCGTCACTGCTGGCCGGGCGGCCGGCGACGGCGAAGACGCCACCCCCGCCCGCCGGCACGTTGCCGGCCGCCGTGGTGGCCACCCTGCGCGACTTCACCCGCGCCGTCGTCACCGAGGGCACGGCCACCGTCCTCGCCGGGGTGCCGGGTGGCCCGGTGGCGGGCAAGACAGGCACCGCGGAGTTCGGCTCGGCACCTCCGCGGGCGCACTCGTGGTTCGCCGGCTACCAGGGCGACCTCGCCTTCGCGGTGTTCGTCTACGGCGGACAGACCGGCGGCACGCCGGCCAACCCGATCGCGAGCGACTTCCTCACCCGCCTGCCCCGCTGAGACCGGCCAGCGATCGGCTGCCGGCCTCGCCGCCCGGGATTCAGCGACCCGACCGACCGCCGGCCGCCTGAGCCGTCTTGGAGGGGCCGGCCGTGGACGGGGGGCGGTGGGAGAGACCGTCGAGCAGTTGCCGGGTGCTCTCGGCCACTGCGGCGACGGCCGCCTCGAAGACCGCGGCATTGGTCCTCGAGGGGACGCGGTAGCCGGAGATCTTCCGTACGTACTGCAGCGCCGCCTCGCGGACCTCGGTCTCGGTGGCGTGCTCGACGACGGGCGGTCGCAGTGTCTTGATGCTTCGGCACATGCGGTAAGCNNAACAGGCGAATGACCGCCCCGGAACGGGACGGTCACCCTCCTGGTGCCGGTGCCGCCAGCTCGCCTCACGGCGGTTGGTCGCTCGCAGCGACAAGGTTGGGTCCGGGGGGCATGGATCGGACCGGCACCATCGACAACGGTACCCGCTGCGCCGCCATTCCCGAGGCGAACGCCATAAGTTGTGGATTGTGCACGCGTTCCGTACGGGTCACCGACAGCTCACAAGTTGTGTGATCCGGGGAGGGGGTTTCTACACTGGGTCAGGCCGCCACCCGGGCGGCCGGCCGGCGAAGGACGGGAGTGAGCGCACCGTGTCAAAGTCTGAGCGGCACCGCGTGCGCCCGATCCTCGCCGCTGACGTGGAGCGGCTGGCCCGCGACGCCGG
>QHCA01000417.1 GCA_003244095.1 Pseudonocardiales bacterium
GCCGAGAGCAGGCGCCCCATCGTGCGCGGACTCGGCCGTTTGATGCCGCGCTCGTAGGCCGCGACGTTAGTCTCGGCGGTCCCGGCGACGCGAGCGACCTCCCGCAGGGTCAGCCCGGCCGCATGCCGCCGCTCCCGCAGCTCCCAGCCGTGCGTGGCTCAAACTTATCAGTTATCAGTCTTGCTGACGGAACGTATGTCGGGATTGCCGGAATATTTCGGGCGAGTACGGGATCTTCTGCCGGGTCGGCCCGAATCGGGCAAGACATTGGGCAAGGTGCCCTAGGCAGCATGGCGCTCGTCCGACCGTGCCGGTCGCATCCGAACGAGAGCCGAGCCTGTGCCTGCCGCATCGACGACCGCCCGGACCTTCCGATCGCACGCAGCGGTGACCGGGCCGGGTTCGGACCGTGCGCCGGGCCGGTCGGGGATCTTCGGCCAGCTCTGCGACGAGTGGGCCAGGCTCAACGGGCTGTCCTCGGCCCAGCACAACCTGCGCCGGTGGGCCACCGCCGAGCCGGTGCTCGACGGTGCCACCTCGCTCGGTGACCTGCTGGACCGGATCGACGCCGGCGACCACGACGAGGCCGACCGGGTGCTTCTCGCGCTGATCCGACTGGCCCAGGGTGGACAGCAGCTCGCCGGCCGGGTCGTACTGCAGGCCATGCTGCCCAAGATCGCCCGGATGACCCGCACCCTGCGGCCCTCCAGCAACGACGACCGCTGGGCCGAGGACCGGCAGCACATCGCCGTAGCGACGTTCTGGGAGATCGTCTACGCCTACCCGGTCGCCCGGCGGGAGAGCCGGGTCGCGGCCAACCTCGCCCTGGACACGCTGCACCGGTTGACCAGCGAGCAGCGCAAGCCGATGGTCGAGGTTCCACTGGATCCCGAGGAGGCCGCCGACCGGCTCGCTCAGCGGTCCTACGTCGACCCGCACGAGCGCCTCGGCACCGTCACGGCCGATTCCGGCCTGCTCGAGGTGATCATCTGGGGGGTGACGGTCGAGGCCGTCACCCGTGACGAGGCCGCGCTGCTGATCCGTGCCTACCTTCCACCCCCGGGCGTCGCGGGGGGCGCCGCGGTGGCGGGAGAGATCGACGTGACGCAGGCGGCCGTGCGTCAGCGGATCAGCCGCGCGCGGCGGCGCCTCATCGACGCCGTACGGGCCGACGTCGAGGGCGTGCCGGCCGAGCGGCTCGCCGTCTGACAACGGTGTCGTGCCGGTGTCGAAGATCGACCCGGTTGGGTGTATGCCTTGCCCCCGGACGTCATCTATGGTTGCCCGGATCACAGGTGCTGTAGCGGGGGCTTCGGCGCACCTAGGACCATTCGATGATCCCTTGGGGGACCTTATGAACGTGCGTCGTCTTCTGGCTCTCGGGGCTGCCGTCGGGCTGCTCGTCGCGTGGATGGGCCCGGCCCAGGCCCAGCAGGCACAGCCCGCGGTGGTCAGCGAGATCCCCGCGGACTTCACGCCCAACCTGGCCGCCGACGCGGTGGTCGGGCAGCCTGCGGTCTACGCCCTGGCCCAGGTCGGCAGCACGATGTACGCCGGCGGCCACTTCGACGCGATCCAGAACTCCAGTCTCACCACGACCTTCATCCGGCCCAACCTGGTGAGCTTCGGCGCGTCCACCGGAGTGGTGTCCACGACGTTCGCCCCGGCCTTCGACAACGACGTCTGGGCGCTGCAGGGCAGCGCCGACAGCTCGGCGCTGTACGTCGGCGGTGACTTCACCACGGTCAACCGGACCTTCCGCCGCGGGCTGGCCAAGATCAACCCCGCCACCGGGGCGCTCATTACCGCGTTCCAGCCGACTGCGATCTCCTCCGGGTACGTCCGGGAGATCCGCCTCGTCGGCAACCACCTGATCGTGGCGGGATCGTTCCCCAAGAAGCTCGTCTCCCTCAACCCGATCACCGGCGCCGACGACGGCTACATCAACCTGGCGATCTCCGGCACGGTGGCGAGCAACGCGGGCCCGACCCACATCTACCGGTTCGCGGTCAGCCCGGACGGCACCAAGCTGGTGGCGGTCGGCAACTTCACAACGGTCAACGGACCGGGCGGCACCGCAGTCAACAACCGCCTCCGGGCCTTCAGGGTCGACCTGGGCCTCACGGCGGCCACCCTCTCCACCTGGTACTACCAGCCGCTGACCAGGATGTGCCAGGCGGCCTCGCTGCCGGCCTACCTGCGTGACGTCGACTTCTCCCCGGACGGCTCGTACTTCGTCATCGTCTCCACCGGGTACGTGTCGCTGTCCGGTGACCTCGGCTCCACCGTGTGCGACGCGGCCGCGAGGTTCGAGACCGCCAACCTCGCACCGCTCAGGCCGACCTGGATGAACTACACCGGCGGCGATACCCTGCACTCGGTCGCCGTGACCGGTGTGGCCGTCTACACCAACGGCCACAACCGCTGGCTGGACAACACCTACGGCCGGGACACCTGTGGGGATTTCCTCCACCCCAACGCCTGCTCGCCGCGGCCGGGTATCGGGGCCATCGACCCGGTCACCGGCAAGGCCCTGTCGTGGAACCCCGGCAAGACCCGCGGGGTCGGCGGCAAGGACCTGCTCGCGACATCCGCGGGGCTGTGGGTGGCCAGTGACGGCCAGAAGTTCAACGGCCGCTACCACTACGGCATCGCCTTCGTCCCGCTGCCGTAGCCGTCGCAGGAGTTGCCCGGCCGGTGTCAACCGGCCGGGCAGGTTGCGCGTCTGTCGTGACGTGACCTTCGACTCCTACGCGACGAGCCTCGTACCCGGCGACACCGACAACACCCTGGACGTCTTCGTCCGGGTGATGTGATGCGCGGCCGGCTGGTCGCCGCGGGCTCGGCCCTCTGCCTCGCCGTACTGGCGTCTGTCGCAGCGCCCGGTACGGCCTCGGCTGCCGTGAGCCCTGTCACCAGCCGGGCCAGCGTGTCCGGCGCCGGGGCGCAGGCCAACGGCCAGAGCGGTTCCGTGGCCATCAGCGCGGACGGCCGCTACCTCGCCTTCGCCTCCGCCGCCTCCAACCTCGTGCCCGGTGACACCAACGACGCCAGCGACGTGTTCGTCCGGGACCGGCGCACCGGCAGCACCAGCCGGGTCAGCGTGGCCGACAGCGGCGCGCAGGCCGCCTGCTGTCGCGGCAGTGACGCCCCGGCGATCAGCGCGGACGGCCGCTACGTCGCCTTCGCCTCGGGGGCGCCCGACCTGGTCTCCGGCGACGCGAGCAACGGCGTCGAAGGTATCGACGTCTTCGTCCGCGACCGGCACTCCGGCACCACGACCCGGGTCGACGTCTCGGGTCTCGGCGCGCAGGCCGAGGCCGGCAGCCGGAGCACCGCCCCGGCGATCAGCGCCGACGGCCGCTATGTCGCCTTCCAGTCCGACGCCACCAACCTCGTGCCGGGCGCGGGCGGTGGCGGGGTCTTCATGCACGACATGTGGATCGGCAGCACGCGGCGGATCAGCGTGTCCGGCACCGGCCAGCCGGCGAACGGCCCGGCCGGCAGTCCGTCGATCAGCGCGGACGGACGGTACGTCGCCTTCGAGTCACCGGCGTCCAACCTGGTCCCCGGTGACACCAACGGCGCCTCGGACGTGTTCCTTCGCGACGTGCAGGCCGGCATCACCCAGCGGGTCAGCGTGTCCGGCAGCGGTGCGCAGGGCGACGGCGCGAGCTTCCACCCGTCGATCGACGGCCCGGGCTGGCTGGTGGCCTTCGAGTCCGACGCGGCCAACCTGGTGCCGGGCGACACCAACGACAACGTCGATGTTTTCCTGCGCGACTGGCAGGGCGAGCTGACCCGGCGGATCAGCGTCTCCGGCACCGGGGCGCAGGCCAGCGGCGGCGCTCCGGCGATCAGTACGGACGGCGCATTCGTCGCCTTCACCTCCGGGTCGGCCAACCTCGTGCCCGGTGACACCAACGACGACCACGACGTGTTCGTCCGCGACTGGATCTCCGGCACGACCCGGCGGGCGAGCGTCTCGGGCACCGGCGGGCAGGGCAACGGCTTGAGCTACGCGGTCACGCTGAGCGCGGGCGGCCACGCGGTCGGCTTCCTGTCGTGGGCCACGAACCTCGTACCCGCCGACACCAACGGGGCGCTCGACGTGTTCCTGCGATCGACCTGAGCCGCTGTCCTCAGTCGCGCGCGGCGTCCATCTGCCGGGTGCCCAGCACGGGGGCGCAGGTGATCGTGCGCCTCGCGACCCTGCCCGCCGGCGGCCCCTCCGGCACCTTCAGCTCCGACTTCGGCCCGGTGCCGTGGTAGCGGCCGCGGTGCGGCCTTCGGTGCTGAGCAGAACCACCGTGCCGGTGGCCGAGAGGCCGAGCTCGGCGCGTCGCTGTCCCGCGCCGGGGCCGGTGAGCGCGGCTCGGGCGCCGGCGAGGGCGGCGGCACCGCTGGGCCCTGTGGACACGCCAAGCGTGGCGAGGTCGTCCACGGCTCGGACCGTGGCTGCGTCGGCCACGGCGATCGCGCCGTCGAGGCCGCTGTGCAGCACGGGCCAGGCCAGCGCCGATGGGGTGCCGGTGTTCAACCCTGCCATGACGGTGGAGCCGGTCGGCACCGACGTGGCGGCACCGGCCAGCAGACTGGTCAGCACGCATGCGGCGCTGTCGGGTTCGACGCCCAGCACCGCCGGGGCGCCGCCGGCCGACCGGCCGCGGTAGTGACGGACGACGGCCTGCGCCAGCGAGCCGACGCCGACCGGGACGGCGAGCAGATCTGGCTCGACGCCGACGGCGGCCAGTTGAGTGTCGATCTCGGCGAGCATCGTCTCGTAGCCCTCGACGATCCGGCCGGGGATCAGCGCGTAACCGGCCCAGGCGGTGTCCTGCACCAGGACGGCGCCCGGATCGGCGGCGGCCGCCGCCGCGGCCTGCTCGACGGTGACGTCGTAGCAGTCGGCGACCGTGGTGACGGTCGCGCCCTCGGTCTCGATCGCCGCGGTCGCGGCAGGTGTGATCGCCTGGGGTACGAAGATGTGGGCCGGCAGGCCCAGCAGGGCGGCCATGCGGGCCACGGCGCGGCCGTGGTTGCCGTCGGTCGCGGTGATCAGGGTGACCGGATCGTCCGTCGCGGCGGCGCGCAGTGCGGGCAGGTCGAGCGGACTCCTCAGGCCGCGTCGATCGGCGATCACCAGGGCGATCGCCCAGGACACGCCGAGCACCTTGAACGCCGGCAGTCCGAACCGCTGCGACTCGTCCTTGACGAACACCCGACCGGCCCCGAGTTCTTCGGCCAGGGCGCGCAGCTCGATCAGCGGAGTGGGCGCGTAGCCCGGCAGCCGGCCATGGAACGCGAGCGCATCCTGCGCGGCGGCCGCGCACTGCCAGGAGCGGCCGGCCGGGTTGGCGTACCAGCCCGGGTTGCCCACCGCCGTGGCCCGGGATGGATTCACGAGCGGCAGAAGTCGACCGCGGTGGCGGTCAAGGCGCGGGCGCAGGCGACCGTGCTGGGCAGGTCGGCCCACTCGACGTCGGCGTGGGCCCCGTCGCCGCAGGGACCGAAGAGCACGGTAGGGATGCCCGCGGCGGAAATGAATGCGGCGTCGGCCCAATAGCTGACCCCGCCCACGGTGGCCGGCCGCCCCAGCGTCTGTTCGACGGCGGCGGCGATGCTGCGCACGATCGCGCTGTCCTCTGAGGTCTCGAACGGGTCGCGGGCAAGGGTGGTGCGGCTGGTCACCTCCAGCGCGGGGTCGGCGGTGCGGCAGCTGGCCAGCAATGCGGCGATGTCGCGCTCGACGTCGAGGAGTCTCTCCCCGGGCAGCGTGCGCCGCTCGACGGTGAGCACACATGAGGCCGGAATCGTCGATTCCTCGACCCCGCCGGAGATCAACGAGCCGTGCAGGGTGCCCGGCCCGAGGGTGGGATGACGGTGCGCCCGCAGCCGTGCGTTCAGATCCTCCAGAGCGACCAGGACCGGGCCGGTCTTCACGATGGCGTCGACGCCCAGGTGTGGCCGCGACCCGTGTGCGGCCTTGCCGATGACGTCGATCTGTGTCCACACGAAGCCGCGGTGAGCGGTGGCCACGACCAGCTCGGTCGGCTCGGTGACGATCGCCGCGTCGGCGCGTACCTGTGACAGCACCTCCTGCACGCCGATACTCGCGTGCTCTTCGTCCGCGACCGCGGCCACGATGACCTCCCCGGCCACGCCGGCGGCGGCGGCCGCGTGGCAGGCGAACAGCGCCGCGACCAGCCCGGCCTTCATGTCGTACACCCCTCGGCCGTACATGCGGTCTCCGTCGATCCGCGCCGCGAGCGGATCGGTCATCGCACCGAACCCGACGGTGTCCATATGGCCGCACAGCAGCAGGGACTTGCCTCCTCCGCTGCCGGCCGGGCGGCTACGCACGACGACGTTCGGCCTCCCCGGCGTGGCCTCCAAGACATCGACCGACAGCCCCGCCGCGGCGGCCCAGTCCGCGACCCGCTCGGCGATCCTGCCCTCGCCGGCGGCGCCCGGCACCAACGACGGATTGACCGAATCGGTCCGGCTCAGCTCCGCCAGCAGGTCGACGACCTCCTGGTCGTCGACCATCTCCTTGATCATGCACTCCTGACGTCGCCAGCGGCGGGTGTGATCACCTGCCCCCACTATCACCGCGTGAGGTCGTGCGGTCCAGCGAATGTTTCTGGGTGATACTGGTCAGCATTGCTGACGAATGGGGCTCGCCCATGCTCGACCTGCACCGGCTCCGCCTGTTGCGGGAGCTCCATCGGCGCGGCACCCTGGCCGCGGTCGCCGCCGCGTTGTCGTACAGCCCGTCGGCGATCTCGCAACAACTCACCCTGCTGGAGGCCGAAGCCGGCGTCACCCTGCTCGAGCGGGCCGGCAGAGGGGTCACGCTGACCGCCCAGGCCCAGATACTCGTCGCCCACACCGAGGCGCTGCTGGCGCGGATGGAGCAGGCCGAGGCCGACCTGGCCGCATCGCTGTCCGGCGTCGCGGGCACCGTGCGGGTCGCGGCGTTTCAGACCGCCGCCCACGCGCTGATGCCTGCCGCGCTGACCGCACTTGCCGCACGGCACCCGACGCTGCGCGTCGAGGTCACCGAGCTGGAACCTGAGCAGTCACTGCCCGCGCTGCTCGCCCGGGACTTCGACCTGGTCCTCGGCGAGGAGTACCCCGGTCATCCCCATCCCCCACGGCCCGGACTGGAGCTGGCCGACCTCAGCCGGGATCCGCTGCGACTCGCGCTGCCGCCGGACTCCGCCGCTGGTGGCAGCGGCGACCTGTCCGGTCTGTCCGGTCGGTCCTGGGTGATGGAGCCGCACGGAAGCGCGCCACGACAGTGGGCGACCGCGCTGTGCCGCACCGCCGGTTTCGAGCCCGACGTCCGCTACCAGTCGTGGGACCTCCTGTTGCACGTCCGGCTGGTGGAAGCCGGCCACGCCGTTGCCCTCCTGCCGGACCTGGTGTGGAGCGGACCAGCCACCGCCGTCCTGAAACCGCTGCCCGGCAACCCGGCCCGCCGCATCTTCACCGCCACCCGAACCGGCGCCGGACAGCACCCCGCCGTCCAGGCCCTGCGCGACACGCTCCGCCACGCGGCGCGTCGGTGAGGTGTACGCAGACCGATCCCTGAGCAACCGACTCGACAGCCCATTCAGGCCGCCTGCATGGGTCAACCATGATCACTCTCGGGTACCCATTCGGGGCACCGATTGGCCAGGGCGGTGATCGGGGTGGCCCCAGCCTTCCCGTATTCCGTTGGTTGGTCCTATGGTGTGCATCCGGACACCGAAGTCCGTCCCGCTCCATAGGTCACGAACCACGTGACCCGCCAGACCCTCCCGTGGGTTGTGAGAGGTGAGACCTTGGCCCTGCACTCGAGCGCTGCCGTCGACCCCCTGGACCGCAGGGGGCTCCTCGATCGACGCGCTACGCCACCCAACGGAAGCACTCCCAACGGCAGGACCACGATCCGGTCCAGCACCGTGCACATCCCCGTCGCCCTCCTGCCCAAGGTCACCGGGGAGCGGGGTCGCACCGGCCGCAGCAACGGCGAGATCGTCATCGTGGCGATCGAGTCGACCCAGGAGCGCCTCGGCGCGCTGCTCGGCGCGACCGAGGTCACCGGCGGAACGCTCTTCGAGCGCCGGCCCTCCCGCGGGACGCGTCGCTCCGACGGGCCGCTCACCGCTCTCAACGTCCGCCTCTATGAGCAGGACTACGCAGTGCTCGACGACCTCGTCGCCGCGCACGGCGCCCTCTCGCGCGGCCATCTCATCGCCACCGCCCTGACCGCCTACTTCGCAGCCACTGATCACTGAGTACGGGGACAACACATGGATTCGCGCACCGAAGGAAGCAGCCTTCCGCCGGAGATCAACCGGCCCACCAGCGTGCTGGCCGGATACCCGCCGACCCGCAACCGGCCGTCCCGGCGCACGGCCGCCGACGGGCAGGCCAAGATCCCGGCCGAGGCCGGCCGGGCGCAGAGCGAACCGCAGGGGCAGCTCACACCGCAGAGCCCCGGTCTGCCCTTCGCCTCCGAACCCCTGCCCGTCCCGCCTGGCTCGACGGTCGGCGCCGGCCCGGTAGGGCCGAGCATCAGCCCGCCGCCCAAGCTGCGCCGCCGGCCGGCGCTCATCGCGCTCGGCGTCACGCTGATCGCGCTCGGCGGGCTCGCGGCCGGGTGGCTGACCACCGCGGTGGGCAACACCCACCCGGTGCTCGCGATGCGGCACACCGTCGACCGCGGCAGCGTGGTCAGGGCCAGCGACGTCATGGTGGCCCGGGTCAACGGCGATCCCGCGCTGAAGACGGTCCCGGCCGGCCGCCGTGACCAGATCATCGGCAGGGACGCCACGATCGACCTCGCGGCCGGCAGCCTGCTCACCCCCGGCGCCGTCTCCGATCAGACGGTGCCCGCGTCCGGTCAGTCGCTGGTGGGCGTCAACCTCTCGCCCGCCCAGCTACCGGCCCGGCCGTTGCGGCCCGGTGATTCGGTACGGGTGATCAGCACCCCGCGTACCCAGGACGACCCGCCACTCACCGAGCCGAACTCCATCACCGGAACAGTGGTGGGCACCCGCGTCCTGTCCGACACCGGGCGCACCGTCGTAGACATCTCCGTGCCCAGCGGCGAGGCCGCCGGCCTGGCCGCCCGCGCCGCCACCGGACGGGTCGCGCTGGTCCTGGACGCGGGCCCCTGATGGCGGTCATCGCCCTGACCGCGGCCAAGGGTGCGCCGGGGGTCACGACGACCTGCCTGGCGCTCGCACTGGCCTGGCCGCGCCCGGTGCTGCTGATCGAGGCCGACGTGGCCGGCAGCAGCAGCATCCTGGCCGGCTACCTGAGGGGGTCGATCCGGCACGACAAGGGCCTGGTCGACGTTGCCCTGGCGCACCGCCGTGGCAGCCTGCTCGACGGCCTGCACCAGGCCTCGATCCCGCTGCAGGACAGCACCGTGCGGCTGGTGCCCGGCCCTACCGGGCCGGCCCAGGCCGTCACCCTGCAGAACGTGTGGGAGCCGATCGCCGGCGTGCTGCGCGGCCTGGAGCGCACCGGCACCGACGTCATCGTCGACGCGGGCCGGCTCGGCGCCCGCTACGGCCCCACCCCCCTGCTGAGGGAGGCCGACGTCACCCTGCTCACCACCCGCACGACGCTCCCGGCGATCGCCGCGACGCGGGCCCGGGCGGCCACGCTCAGAGAAGACCTGTTCGCCCAGGGCACCGGCGACGACGCCCTGGCGCTGCTGCTCGTCGGCGAAGGCCACCCGTACTCCGCCCGCGAGATCAAGTCCGCCGTGGGCGTGCCCGTCGCGGCCGCGGTCGCCTGGGATCCGGTGCACGCCGAGGTCTTCAGCATCGGGGCGTCGCCGAGCGGCAAGTTCGCCTCGTCGTCGCTGCTGCGCAGCGTCCGGGCGGCCGCCTCGGCGATCCAGGACTTCGTCACCGGCCGCCGCGAGCGCCTGGCACCGGGCTCGCTGGTCCGAGACACACTCCTGCGCGACACGGGGGCGACCCGTGTCTGAGCACCCCCCCGACCTGAGCAGCCTGCCGCTGTTCGCCGACCCCCCGCCGGTCGCCGACCAGCCGCCGGCCCGCCATGCGACGCCGGCGCACCGCTACGTGCACCGCGAGCGGTCGGTCGGCGCTGGCGGTAGCGAGCAGCGCAACGGTGACGCCCGCAACATCGCCCGTACCCCCAGACAGGCCGACGTCCGCCTCGACTGGGCGCTGGTCCGCGCCTTCCGCCAGCTGGCCGCCGACCAGCTGGCCGCCGCGCTGCGAGAGCGGGAGGGCCTCGACGAGGCGGCCCGGCACGAGCTCGGTCGCGGCATCGTGCTCAACCTGCTCTCCGAGCACGCGGACGAGGAGATGGCGGCCGGGTCGGAGACGTTCTCCCCCGACGAGCAGCAGGAGTTCGCCGGCGCGATCTTCGACTCGCTGTTCGGGCTGGGCCGGCTGCAGCCGCTGGTGGACCACCCCGACATCGAGAACATCGAGATCTCCGGTTTCGACAACGTCCACCTGATCTACAGCGACGGGCGGATCGAGGCCGGGCCGCCGGTCGCCGACAGCGACGAGGAGCTGATCGAGTTCCTGGCGTTCCTGGCCAGCCGGTCGGGCGGCAGCGAGCGGCCGTTCAGCCCGGCCAACCCGCGGCTGCACCTGCGGCTGTCCGGCGGTTCCCGTCTCGCGGCCACCGCCTGGATCACCCCGCGCCCGTCGGCGGTCATCCGGCGGCACCGCCTCACCGACATCGACCTGGCCGACCTGGTGGCCCGCGGCACGATGGACAAGGCGCTGGCCTCCTTCCTCGCGGCCGCCGTACGGTCCCGCCGTACCGTCGTCGTCTCCGGCGGCATGGGCGCCGGCAAGACCACCCTGATCCGCGCGCTGTGCAACGAGCTCGACCCGATGGAGCGCATCGGGACGATCGAGACCGAGTACGAGCTGCACCTGCACGAGATGCCCGACCGCCACGAGCGGGTGGTGGCGTGGGAGGCCCGCCCGGGCAGCGGCGAACGCGGCCCCGACGGCAAGTCGGTCGGCGAGATCACCCTCGACGACATCGTGTACGACAGCCTGCGCTACAACCTGTCGCGGGTGATCGTCGGCGAGGTCCGCGGCCGCGAGGTGCTGCCGATGTTCAAGGCGATGCAGGCCGGCGCCGGCAGCCTGAGCACCACGCACGCCCGCTCCGGGCGGGCGGCCATCGAGCGGCTGGTCACCTGCGCGATGGAGGCCGGCCCGCACGTCACCGAGCAGTTCGCCTACCGGCAGATCGCCGAGCACATCGACCTGATCGTGCAGATCAACATGGAGGACACCACCAGCGCGATCGGGCACGGCGCCCAGCGGCGGCGGTTCATCAGCGAGGTCATCGCCGTCGAGGCCGGCGAGCACGGCATGCCGGCCGTGACCGACGTCTACCGGCCCGGCGACGACGGGCGGGCCGTGCCCGGCACGCTGCCGCAGTGGCTCAAGGGCCTGGCCCGGTCCGGCTTCGACATCGACTCCTACACCGGGCGGGTGGCATGACCACCCCATTCCTGGCCGCCCTCGCCGCGATGGCGGTCCTCGGCGGTCTCGTGCTGCTGGTCGCCGGGCTGCGCCGGGCGGCCCCGCGGGCCGCCCCGACCGGCACCGTGATGATCAGCGGCCGGATGCAGCGGCTGGTCACCCGGCCGGGCCGCTTCAGCCCGCGGACCCGGATGCTGCTGCTCGCGGGGGTGGTGGCCGGCCTGGTGGTCTGGCTGGTCAGCGGGTGGCTGGTCGCGGTGCTCATCCTGCCGGTGGCCTTCGCCGGCCTGCCGGTGCTCCTCGGCGCGCCCCGCGGCGTCACCTCGATCGCCCGGCTGGAGGCCATGGAGGAGTGGACCCGCGGCCTGGCCGGCGTGCTCACCGTCGGTGTCGGCCTGGAGCAGGCGATCATCGCCACCCTGCGCTCCACGCCCGACGCCATCCGCCCCGAGGTCGCCACCCTCGTCGCCCGGCTGCGCGCCCGGTGGATGACCGGGGCGGCGCTGCGGGCCTTCGCCGACGACCTCGACGACGCCACGGGTGACCTGATCGCGGCGTCGTTGCTGCTCGGTGCCGAGCGCCGGGGTGCCGGGCTGGCCAGCGTCCTCGAAGGCCTGGCGCAGACGGTCGCCGAGGACGTACGGATCCGGCGCGCCATCGAGGCCGACCGGGCCAAGCCCCGCACCACGGCCCGCTGGATCACCTACATCACCATCGGCGCACTCGTACTGTTCGCGCTCAACGGCACCTACATCAAGCCGTACGGCACCGTCGTGGGCCAGCTGGTCCTGCTGCTGCTGCTCGCGGCCTACGTGGCCGCGCTCGCCTGGATGCGCAGCCTCGCGCAGGGCGCCAAGCTGCCGCGGTTCATCGGGGCGCAGGCCGCGTCGAATGCGGGGCAGCTGTGAGCGTCCTGCAGTTGGCGATCGCGGCGGGCTGCCTGGCCGGCCTGGGCGTGGCCCTGATCGTGTGGCGCCTCATGCCGGCCGACCCGCACCTGATGACCGCACTGGAGCGGCTGGCTCCCGACCGGTCCGCGGTGGCCGTCAGCGTCGGCGTCACCGGCAAGGGGATGCAGGACCGGATGGGCATCTGGGTGCAGCGCAACGTGCCGCTGCCCGGCTGGATCAAGGTGCCGACCCGCGAGCTGGCGCTGCTGCGCGTCCCCGTGCACCGGTACTTCGGCGAGAAGGCGCTCTACTTCGTCATCGGCCTGGTCTTCCCGCCGCTGATGAGCGTGCTCCTCGCCCTGGTCGGCGTGCGCCTGCCGTTCACGATCACGGTCGGGGGCAGCCTGATCCTGGCGGTCCTGCTGTCGTTCATCCCGGACTACAACGCCCGTACCGATGCCACGACCGCGCGCCAGGAGTTCACCCGCGCCCTGGGCGCCTACATCGACCTGGTCGCCCTGGAGCGCGCGGGCGGCGCCGGCTCGACGCAGGCGCTGGAGACGGCGGCCGCGGTCGGCGACAGCTGGGTGTTCCGGCGGCTGCGCGAGGAGCTGGCGCGGGCCCGCTGGTCCGGCACGCCACCGTGGGACTCTCTCGGCCTGCTGGCCGAGGAGCTGGGGCTGCCGGAGCTCGGCGACCTGAGCGACATCATGCGGCTGTCCGGCGAGGAGGGCGCCACGATCTACGCGACTTTGCGGGCGCGGTCGGCCAGCCTGCGCACGGCCCTGCTCACCGACGAGCACGGCAAGGCCAACGCCGCGGCGGAGAAGATGACCATGCCGGTGGCCGTACTCAGCCTGATCTTCCTGGTCCTCCTCGCGACACCGGCGATCCTGCGCGTCGCCTTGGGGGCGCACTGATGCTCACGTACTCCAGGTCCATGTCACACCGAGCCCGTCACCAGCACCTTCCCCGGGGGAAGGGCTAAGCGCCCAGAAGGGACCGACGATGATCCAGCTCTACGTCCTGCTCCACACCTTGATCGGTGCGGCGCGCAGCCGCCGCGACGACCGGGGGGCCGTGTCCCTCGAACAGGTCATCATCACCCTCGGCCTGTTCGCCGTGGCCACCGCCGTCGTCGTCGGGATCACCGCCTTCGTCAACAACAAGCTGGGCGGGCTGGGGAATTGACCGTGCGGCCGGCCCTGCCATCTCCGCCCCGCGCCCGCGGGCGCGGCCGGGGCGACGGCGGGTCGGTCTCGCTGGAGCTGGTCATCATCTTCCCGCTGGTCCTGATCCTGCTCTTCCTCGGCTTCCAGTACGCGCTGTACTACCACGCCCGCAACGTCGCCCTTGCCGCCGCGCAGGAGGGCCTGCGTACGGAGCGCGCCGAGAACGGTACGGAGGCCCTGGGTCAGCAGCGGGCCTACGAGTTCCTCAACAGCGCCGGCGGCAACGGCGTCCTCACGGGCGTCAGCGTGGTGCCGAACCGGAACACCACCGAGGCCAGCATCACCGTCACGGGCCACGCCCTCGACGTCCTCCCGCTGTTCGACATGCCGCAGGTGACGCAGACGGCGGTCGGGCCGGTCGAGCGCTTCACCACGGGGCCCTGATGCTGTGCGATCGGCGGGACGATCGGCGCGACGGCGGCTCGGTCAGCCTGGAACTGGCGATCCTCGGGCCGGGATTCCTCCTCTTCATCCTGGCGGTCATCTTCGGCGGCCGGGTCGCGCTGGCCGGGCAGGCGGTCGACCAGGCCGCCAGCGAGGCGGCCCGCACCGCGTCGGTCGCCCGCAGCAAGGTGGAGGCGGACAGCTCCGCCCAGACCGCCGCCGAGAACACGCTGCGCGACCAGCACCTGAGCTGCGACCGGCTGGCCGTCGCGGTCGACACGAGCGGCTTCAGCCAGCCGGTCGGCACCCCGGCGAGCGTCAGCGTCGTGGTCACCTGCGACGTGCGGGTCGGCGATCTGCGCCCCGCCATCACGGTCAGCCGTACGGTGACCGGCAGCGCCAGCAGTCCTCTCGACACCTACCGGCAACGCTGATGACTGGTTGGCTGGGGGGGCGTCGGGATGGCGGCTCGGTGTCGGTGTTCTTCGTCGTCGCGGCCGTAGCCATGCTGACCATGCTGGGCCTCGTCGTGGACGGCGGCGGCAAGATCCGGGCCGTCCAGCGGGCCGACGCGGCCGCCGCGGAGGCTGCCCGGCAGGGCGGTCAGGCCATCGTCGTGGCGCCCGCGGTGCAGGGCCAGGGGGTCCAGGTGGACGCCGCGGAGGCGGCCGCCGCCGCGCGGGCGTACCTGGCTCAGGCCGGAGTCGAGGGCAGCGTCACCGTCGCGCAGGGCACCACGCTCGTGGTCGAGACCAACATGTCCTACAGCCCGGTCTTCCTGGGCCTGATCGGAGTGGGACCGATGAGCGTTCACGGTGGCGCAACCGTGCGGTTGGCCCGCGGGCCGAACGGAGGATGACCATGTCGTCTCGAACATCGGCCCGGGTGGTGCGTCCGCTCGCGTTCCTCGCGCTGCTCATGGTGGTGCTCGGCATCCCGGCGGCGCTGATCGGCATCGGCGGCAGCCCGCTGTCCGGCGGTGTCCCGGGCTGGCACGACATCACCTCCGCGCTGTCCACCCCTGACGACGGGACGCTGTTCGCCGGGTTGCTCCGCCTGCTGGCCTGGGCCGGCTGGGCACTGTTCACCCTGGCCGTCGTGATCGAGCTGGTGGCTCGGCTGCGCGGCCGGGCGGCCCCGAAGCTGCCCGCCCTTCGCGTTCCGCAGGCCGCGGCCGCCACCCTGGTCGGGCTGCTGTTCGCCGCCGGCCCGCAGGTCGCGCCCGCTGCCGCGGGCACGACCGCACAGCCCGTCGTGGTGACGGCCGCGTTCTCCATGGACACCACCGCGGCGGACGCTACTTCCCTCACCGCGCCCGTTGCTCCCGTGCCCGCCGTACCGGCTGCTCCTGCCCTTCCCACCGAGGCACCGACCCGGGCCTACGTCGTGAGGGACGGGGATTCGCTGTGGTCCATCGCCGAACGTGAGCTGGGTGACGGGCGCAAGTTCGCCGAGATCGCCAAGCTCAACTACGGCGTGCCGCAGCCCGACGGCCGGGTGCTGGAGAACAGCCACTGGATCCATCCGGGCTGGACCCTGAAGCTGCCGGGGGCGGCGGCGCCCGCGGTGCCGCTGAGCGGCGAGGGCGGCATCTACACCGTGCAGCCGGGCGACACGCTGTGGAGCATCGCCCGGGCCCGGCTCGGCGACCCCGGCCGCCGAGACGAGATCGCCGCGGCCAGCCGGTCGCTCGTGCAGCGCGACGGCCGGCGCCTGACCGACCCCGACGTCATCGAGGTGGGCTGGACGCTGGCGATCCCGGGGACTCCGGCAGTGCCTGGCGGGCCGGCCACGCCTGGTGCCGCGGCCGCCCCTGTCGCCCCGCCTCCGCCGCAGTCGGCAGTCGCGCCGCCGGCCGTCGTACCGCATGTACCGGTCCCGCCGGTCACGCCGGCGGTGCCGGTCCCGCCGGTGGTTCCGGTCCCGCCCTCCGCGCCGTCCCAACCGGCCGCGCCGAAGCAGGTGACCCCGGTCGCCGAGGCGCTGGCCGGCCAGGAGGCCGGCGGCTCGCGATTGCTCGACGACGCGGGCGAGGTCATGCCGGTACGTACTACCGCCGGCCTCGGTGCCCTCCTCGCCGCGGGGATCATCGCGCTCCTTGCCCTACGCCGTGGCGCCCAGCAGCGTCGCAGGCGGCACGGCCGCGCGATCCCGATGCCGGTCGGTGCGTCGGCCGAGGCCGAGGCCGAGCTGCGGGCCACCGCGGACACGCTGAGTGTGGAGACCGTCGACCGGGCACTGCGTACGTTGGCGGCGTTCTGCGTGGGCACCGGCCAGTCTCTCCCGGTGGTTCGGGCCGCCCGGCTCACCCCGGAGCAGTTCGACCTCTACCTGGCCGAGCCGGCCGGCCTCCCCGAGCCGTGGGCCGGCACCGCCGACAGTCTCGTGTGGACACTGCCCGTCGGGGTGCCCGGCCTGCTGTCGGAGGCCGAGGCCCGGCAGGTGGCCGCGCCCTATCCCAGCCTGGTGATCATCGGCCA
>QHCA01000418.1:0-3902 GCA_003244095.1 Pseudonocardiales bacterium
GAGTAGCTGATCCGACGGGTCACGCCGGTCCGCCAGTCGCGCAGGAACACGTCGATCTTGCCGTTGGTGTCGCCGGGCACCAGGTTGGTCGAGTTCGAGAAGAAGGCGACGTACCGGCCGTCGGCGCTGATCGCCGGGTCCGCGCTGTCGTTGTTGCCTGGAGCACCCGTGCCGGAGTAGCTGATCCGACGGGTCACACCTGCCTGCCAGTCGCGCAGGAACACGTCGATCCGGCTGTTGGTGTCACCGGGCACCAGATTCGACGCGAACGACTCGAAAACGACGTACCGGCCGTCGGCGCTGATCGCGTTCTGGTCGCTTTCAGCGTTGCCCTGCACGCCGGTACCGGAGTAGCTGATCCGGCGCGTCACGCCAGCCTGCATGTCGCGCAGGAACACGTCCCACGAGCCGTTCGTGTCGCCCGGCACGAGGTTCCTCGCGTTCGAAAAGAAGGCGATGAACCGACCGTTGGCGCTGACTTCCGAGGTGCCGCTTCCGGAGGTGCCGCTCACGCTGCCCGACTCCGCCTGCCCGCCGGCACCTGAGACGTTGACCCGACGGGTCGTGCCGGCCAATCGATCCCGGACGAAGACATCGACCGCGTCGTTGATGTCGCCGGTGACGAGGGTGGGGGCGGCTGAGGTGAAGACGACGAATCGGCCGTCCGGACTGACCGACGGGTTGGCGTCGGCGTCGCTGTAGCAGCACGCGGCCTGGGCCCCGCTCCCGGTCACGCTGACCCGGCTGGTGAGCCCGGTCTGCCTGTCCCGGATGAACACGTCCTGCGACCGGTTCGTGTCACCGGGCACCAGATTCGAGGCGTCCGAGCCGAACGCCACGTACCGGCCGTCCGGGCTGATCGACGTGGACACGCTGTTGCCATTGGCCTGCCCGCCGGCGCTGGAAACGCTGATCCGGGTGGTGACAGCGCTCGCGGAGGCCGCCGTCCCCTGCCCGGCCAGAGTCAGCGCGGCAACGAAGGACGCCGTACTGACAGCGACCACCCGCAAGACTCGCCGTGACGACCGCACACGATCGACTGTGAGCATGAACCCTCCTCGAAAGGGGTACGCAGGCCGAGCGGGAGACTCAGTACGGCGGCGACCCGCACGCACGTCAGGACAGACGCGCGGTCCGCCCGGTCGGTTTACACAGGCCCGCCACAGGTTTACCGCAGGCCCAGCACAGCCCCGCCGACCATTGTCCTGACACGACCGCCGCGGACGCGGCGGCGCTCAGGAAGGGGGTCCGATGGGCAACAAGGTCCGGGCGGCGTCAGCCGTCCTCGGCGCGGCGGCGGTGATCGGTGTGGGGGCGCTGACCATCCCGGCGATCGCCGATGCCGCGAGCCCGTCACCGAGTGCGTCGGGCTCGACCGGCGCCGGTCCGCGCGACCGCGGCCGACACGCCGGCGCCGAGAAGGAATTGAGCGGTACGTCCGCGGCCAAGGTGAAGGCCGCCGTACTCGCCAAGCTCCCCGGCGCGACGGTCGACCGGATGTCGGCCGAGGACGCCGCCGAGAAGACCGGCGCGGCCTACGAGGCGCACGTGACCAAGGCCGACGGCACCCGCGTCGAAGTCCTGCTCGACAAGAACGACAAGGTCCTCAGTACGAAGGCAGACGAGCGCCCCGGCGGCCCCGGCGGGCCTGGCGGCAGGGATGGACCCGGAGGGCCTGACGCCGGGGGTGGACCCGGTGGTCCGCACGGCCGGGCCGAAGCCGTCCTGACCGACACGAACGCCGACAAGGTGAAGGCCGCCGTACTCGCCAAGCTCCCCGGCGCGACCGTCGACCGGATGTCGGCCGAGGACGCCGCCGAGAAGACCGACGCGGCCTACGAGGCGCACGTGACCAAGGCCGACGGCACCCGCGTCGAAGTCCTGCTGGACAAGGCCTTCACGGTGCTGAGCACCCGGCCCTAATCGGGTCACCCACCAGGCTGCCAGCTTCACCTCAGGTTCGCCCTGGATGATGGTGGGATGGGTTCCCGCCTCCGCCGCGCGCTCTGGGGCTCGCGGCGCCGCCGGATCATCTCGGTCCTCGGCGCGGTGGCCCTGGTCGGTGGGGTCAGCACCGTCTCGACGGCGCTGAGCGCACCGGCGGCGATCCGGCGCCAGGTGTTGAGCGTGCCGGTCGGGGCGGGCGCCGACGGCCGCCCGGTCCGGCTCGACGCCACGCTGTTCCTCCCGCCCGGCGACCGGGCCCCTGCCGTCGTGCTGGCGCACGGCTTCGGCGGCACCAAGGACGACGAGGCCGCCGATGCGCTCGACCTGGCCCGGCACGGCTTCGTCGTACTGACCTACAGCGCCCGCGGCTTCGGCCGCTCCGGCGGGCAGATCTCGCTCGACTCCGAACGGTACGAGGTGCAGGACGCCCGCCGGCTGATCGACCTGCTCGGCCGCCGCCGCGAGGTGCTCCAGGACGGTCCCGGCGACCCCCGGGTGGGATTCGCCGGGGCGTCGTACGGTGGCGCGCTGACCCTGCTGGTGGCCGGGCACGACCCGCGGGTCGACGCGATCGTGCCGTCGATCACCTGGAACGACCTGGGCCAGGCACTGTTCCCGCAGTTCGCGGTCGGCACCGGGCCCGGCTCTTTTGCGACACCGGCGGCCGTCGCACCCGAGGGTGCCGGCGTGTTCAAGCGGCTGTGGGCAGGCCTGTTCTTCGGGGTCGGCAGCACATCGGGTGCCGGCCCGGTGACGCCGTGCGGGCGCTTCGCCGCGGACGTGTGCGCGGCCTACCAGTCGGCGGCGACCGCCGGGACGGCCACCGCGGAGATCCTGGCCCTGACCCGGGCCTCGAGCCCGGCCACCGTACTGGACAAGATCCGGGCGCCGACGATGCTGGTCCAAGGCGAGACCGACTCGCTCTTCCCGCTCAGCGAGGCCGACGCCAACGCGCGCGGCATCGCGGCGACCGGGACACCGGTCAAGGTGGTCTGGTACGGCGGGGGCCACGACGGCGGCGACAGCGAGACCGCCCGGCTGCGGTCGCTGACCCGGGCATGGTTCGACCGCTACCTGCATCGTGACGGCTCCACCGCGGACACCCGCTTCGAGGTGACCGAGGTGGCAGCCGGGCTGTCCACGACGGACTCGACGGCGGCGCCTACCGTACGAGTTGCCGACGGCTACCCCGGCCTGGCCGGGCGGCCGGCCGCGGGGCTGGCCCGGATGTCCCTGTCCGGCGGCGCGCAGACCATCGTGTCGCCGGCCGGTGGCACGCCCGCCGAGGTGACCAGCCTGCCCGGCCTGGGATCGGCCCTCGGCCAACTCGGCGCCGGCCTCGGCGGCGGCCTCGGGGCGCTGCCCGGCCAGGACGCGACCTTCGACAGCGCACCCCTGTCCCGCGACTTCCGGCTCGTCGGCGCCCCGGCGGTCGACGTGAACATCGTCGCCAGCACCCCCGACGCGACGATGTTCGCGAAGCTGTACGACGTCGGCGCGGACGGCAGCACGGCCGTGCTTCCCCAGCGGTTGGCCTCCCCCGTCCGGTTGGCCGGGCTGCCTTCCGGCGGTCGTACGGTCCGGATCTCGCTGCCCGCCCTGGTGCACGACTTCCCGGCCGGGCACCGGATGCGGGTGGTCGTGTCGTCGACCGACCAGGCCTACGCGCTGCCGCAGACCGCGCGGACCTACCGCATCTCGCTGGCCGGCGACCGCCGGCTGGCCTTGCCGTCGGTGTCGCTGCCCGCGCCGGCCGGGGTGTCCCGACTGCTCGTCTCGTCCGGCACGGCCGCGGGTCTGCTGTTGCTGTTCGCCGGGTGGTGGCTGTGGCGCCGGCGCCGGCGCCGGCGCCGGCGCGCCGCGGTGCTCGCCGACGCCGACGCGGACCTCGCCGACGTGCCGCTGGTCATTGCCGGCCTGGGTAAGGCCTACGGCGACGGGTTCCGGGCGGTCAG
>QHCA01000418.1:3951-5671 GCA_003244095.1 Pseudonocardiales bacterium
GGCGCCGGCAAGACGACGACCATGCGGATGCTGCTCGGCCTGATCCGGCCCAGCGAGGGCGAGATCCGGGTCTTCGGCCACCGGATCACCGCCGGCGCGCCGGTGCTGTCGCGGCTCGGCTCCCTCGTGGAGGGTCCCGGATTCCTCCCCCACCTGTCCGGCCGCGCCAACCTGGAGCTGTTCTGGCGGGCCACCGGCCGGCCCTTCGCCGATGCCCATCTCGACGAGGCGCTGGCGATCGCCGGGCTCGGCACCGACATCGACCGCAAGGTATGCAAGTACAGCCACGGCATGCGGCAGCGGCTGGCCATCGCCCAGGCGATGCTGGGGCTGCCCGACCTCCTCGTACTGGACGAGCCGACCGACGGGCTCGACCCGCCGCAGATCCGCGAGATGCGAGAGGTGCTCCGGACGTATGCCAGTGAGGGGCGCACGGTGCTGATCTCCAGCCACCTGCTGGCCGAGGTCGAGCAGACCTGCACGCACTGCGTGGTGATGGACCACGGCAGGCTGGTCGCCCATGGCTCGGTGGCCGACCTGATCGGAGCATCCACGTCGGTGGCGGTGCAGGTGGACGACCCGGCGCGCGCGGCCGTGATCGCGCGCGGGCTGGGTGCGACCGACATCGTCACGTCGGAGTCCGGCCTGACATTGACGCTGAACGGCTCCGGGCCGGCCCCGCTGGTGCGGGCCCTGGTGGAGGACGGCCTGGCCGTCGGCCAGCTCGCGCCCCAGCGGCGGCTGGAGCAGGCGTTCCTCAGCCTGGTGGGTGAGCGCGAATGAGCAGCGTGACGAGCTCGACCGGTGCCGCACCCGGCTACCGGCCGTCGGCCGTGCTGGGGCTGCGGGTCGAGGTACGCCGCCAGCTGGGCCGCCGCCGCACCCAACTGACCCTCGGTTTCCTCGCCCTGCTGCCGCTGCTGCTGGCCGGGGCGTTCCAGCTAGGGTCCGGTAGCCCCAACCCGGGGGCGCCCGGGTTGGTCGAGCTGGCCACCAGCGGTGCGGCCAACTTCACGCTGTTCACGCTGTTCGCCTCCACCGGGTTCCTGCTCGTGGTGGTGGTGGCGCTGTTCGCCGGCGACACGGTGGCGGCCGAGGCGTCGTGGTCCTCGCTGCGCTACCTGCTGGCCGCACCGGTACCCCGGTCACGACTGCTGCGGCAGAAGTTCCTGGTCGCGCTGGGTTTCTCGGCTTTCGCCCTGGTGCTGCTGCCGGCTGCCGCCCTGCTCGTGGGCTGGGCGGTGTTCGGCTGGGCGCCGGTACGGTCACCGCTCGGGCTCACCCTCGGCACCCCTGAGGCCATGGGCCGGCTGGCGATCATCGTCGGCTATCTGATGGCCGTGATGCTGTTCGTCGCGGCCCTCGGGTTCCTGGTCGGCGTCTACACCGACGCCCCTCTGGGCGCCGTCGGCGGGGCGGTCCTGCTGGTGATCGTGTCCAACATCCTCGATGCCGTGACGGCGCTCGGCAGCCTGCGCGACTTCCTGCCGACGCACTACCAGTACGCCTGGGTCGACGCCCTCGGCTCGACCGTCACCTGGAGCGGCATGGCCCGCGGCGCGCTGTCCTCGGTGCTCTACAGCGCCGTCCTGCTCCTCGTGGCATGGCGGCACTTCCTGCGCAAGGACATTCTGAGCTGAGCTCTGCGCCTTCCAGCGCCTTCCCGGAAGACGTCACTATCAGCGGCCGCAATCCAGCGTCTTCCCGGAAAGCGCTGCTT
>QHCA01000419.1:0-255 GCA_003244095.1 Pseudonocardiales bacterium
CTGTGGGAGCGCTTTGACGCCGCGGTCGAGACCCTCGGCTCCGCACTTGAAGGCGTCGCGCTCAGTGCGATCTCCCGCGCATTCGCAGAGCTCTCCGAAATCGCACGCGAACTTGCCGGCGAAATCGAGCTGGTCTACTCACAACCGGCCGCTCGCCGGAAGGCGAGCTGAGGAAAGCGGACCCGCCGTGCTGCGGCTCCTCCTCGCGTGGCGGCTGCTGGGGATGCTGTTTCCGCTGCTGCTGTTCGGATTCGC
>QHCA01000419.1:268-2675 GCA_003244095.1 Pseudonocardiales bacterium
TTCCGTGCTGCGCCTCGCACAACTGGTCGGGGTCAACCGTCTGTTGCTCACCTGGCGCAGGGTGTCGAGCGGACCGCGAGCCCGCTGGTGCCCGACGCGCGTCACGTCCTGCTCCACGAGCTCACTGCACCAAGACCTTGAGCGAGCCCTCACAACAACTGCCCGACGGGACGGTCGGCTCTGAGCACCTGGGGGTGCGCGTGTTCTCGGTCAGCGCACCATCGATGCAGGAGCTGATCGACCGGATCGCTGTGATCCTTGGCGAGCACCTCGACACCGGCGATGAGCTGCACGTCGCGTTTAGCTCGATGCAGAACGGCTCGCAAGAGCACGCCGGGCGCAAGCTGCTGCAGACACCGCGACCGTGGACGGAACTCTTCTTCGAGTACTCCGCGATGCTTGTGCTGCGGGCTCGGGCAACCTGAACCGTCCAGCCGTGCCGGGGGAGCGGGTCGTTGGATCGTCTCGACGTGTTGGGGGTCGAGCCGGCGCGTTTGCGTCTGGATGCGGTGAGATCGTAGTGCTGGGGCCTGATGTCGCGGTCCGCCGACGTCAGGCGTGAAAATGTACGCGCGATGCGAGGATCGGCGGGTGGCGCTGTGAGTGATAGCCCGGTCGATCCTGAGGGGTGCTCAGGCCGACCCGGCCGGATAGCGGCAGGGCGCCCCTCGGCGCCTCCGCGGCAGCGGTGGTTCGTGCATTCGGGCACGTGGGATCGGGAGCGGGTGATCGAGCGCTGTCAGGAGTGGGCCCGGCAGACCAGCGCGCCACCCACCTACTACGACTGGGGTTCGGTCGCGCGCGCCCGAGCGTCGGGGAGCTCTTCATCGCTGGCGCGCAAGTGGGAGCGCGAGCATCCCTCTTGGCCGAGCACCGCGGTCGTGTACCGGTATCTGCGCGGCTGGCGCGAGCTTTTGTGGCTGGCGGGGTTCCCGGCGCTGCCGATGATCGAGTTGCCGTTCGCCGAACGCGTTCGGGAGGCGTTGAGGCTGCGCACCGACGGGCTGGGGTGGGGCGAGATCGGCGAGCTGCTGGGGATCTCGCCCGATACCGCCAGGCACTACGTCTACGTGCACGACTGCGAGCGCTGTGGCGAGCCGATCCTCGCTTCTGGCGTGCTGCGGTGTCGGCGGTGCTCGAGCGCGAACCGCTCGCGGTGGGGGCAGCCGTTCAGCGAGCGAGAGATCGTCGCGGCGATCCGCGCCTGGCGGCGACTTGAGGGGCGAGCGCCGGCACAGGTTAACTGGCATCCGACCGACAAGGGAGGCGATCCACGATGGGAGCGCGAGTGCCCCCGCTGGCCTCCGGCAAACCAAGTGATCCGGCGGTTTGGTTCCTGGAACGCAGGGCTGCAAGCGGCCGGGTTTGACCGACCACGACCACCAGCGGTCAGTGACGAGCAGATCCTCGAGGCGTTGCGCGCCTACCATCGCCAGCACGCAATTTCGCCGACGACCTCGGAGTGGCAGCGACTCGGGCTGGCCCCGAACACCATCACGATCTCAGGCCGGTTCGGATCATGGAACGCGGCTCTGACCGCCGCCGGGCTGGCGCCGCGCCGAGTGCGTACCGGCTGGAGCGATCAGGAGATCCTCGACGGGCTGCAGCGCTTTGCCGCCGATCACGGCCGCCCGCCGCGATCGACGGACCGGGTCGGGTCGCTGTCGGAATACCCGTCGCCGGCGCTGGCAGTGACGCGGTTCGGCTCTTGGAGCGCGGCGCTGGGCAAGGCCGGGCTTGAGCCCGGCAATCGTCCACCGGTGACCGACCGCGAGATCGTGCGCGTCCTGCGCGGCTACCAGCGCGAACATCGCCGCTCGCCGACCACGACCGCGTGGAAGCGCGCAGCGATGCGCCCACACGCCGAGACGATCATCCGCCACTGCGGCTCATGGGCGCAGGCGCTCGCGCTCGCTGGGATCAAGCCGGCAGAGCGCGTACCGCGCGGCCCCAGCCGCGAGGAGATCGTCAGCGCCCTGCGCGCGTACGCGTGCGCACACGGAAAGCCGCCGAGCTCGACCGCTTGGTGCAACGCGCGGCTGACACCCGGCGTAAAGGCGATCCATCGTCGGTTCGGCTCCTGGCCGGCCGCGCTAAAGGCGGCAGGCTTGCGCTCACCGGCCAGCATCCGGCAGGCCGCCCCGAACGGTTGGCGCAAAACCGAGATCATCGCCGCACTCCGCGCGGACGCCAAACACACTGGACGTGCGCCACAGCGTGCCGACTGGTGGCGCACAACCGCCGAGCACCCCTCAGCGCAGCAGGTCGCGGCCATCTTTGGCAGCTGGCGCCAGGCGCTCGCCGCCGCTGGGATTGTTCCCAATCCCGTTCCTGGCCGCTGGAGCGCTGAAGCAATCATCGACCGGCTGCGAGCCGACTTGGCCGCCAACGGCACACCGCCGCGCGC
>QHCA01000420.1 GCA_003244095.1 Pseudonocardiales bacterium
TCACCTTGACGGCGTCGGCGAGGATGTTCATCCCTCGCTCGAGGCCGCGGCGCGCCTCCTCATCGAACGCGATCATCTTGGCCATACGGGTGCGTCCTCCAGTACATGACTATGGGATCGACAGGGTGCGTCGACTGCGCCGGAACTCGATGCCCGCGACGGACGGCCCCCGAGACCCCGGCGATCCACGCCGAGTGTCCAGAGGGCCTCATCGGCCCCGACTTGCTAGCACTCTAACCTGTAGAGTGCTAAGTCAAAGGTTTAGCACTCTCACCTGGAGAGTGCAAGCGATCGCGGCCTTCAGGAACGGCGGCCCGATGCCGATACAGGTAGCAGGGGTGCCCCGATGCGCATACGTGTCGGGGCATTTTCCACATCCGGACACACCATCAGGCCGACGCGCGCCGATGGCGACCTCCCAATGGCGTAACAAGATCAGCGCCCCGCACGCCGATGCTGTTGGAACAGTGCCCCGGCGCGGGCGTGCGCCGGGGCACTGCTCAAAACTCATCGGCGAGAATCCAGCTACCGCCGGCCCCACCCGGTTTGCAACGATCCCGGCATGACCGAGTCGGCCCCTGCTCCCGTCACCGTGCGCCGGATTCGGCCCGGCGAGGGGCAGCGCTGGCGGGCGCTGCGGCTACGTGCCCTGGCCGACACTCCGGCGGCCTATGTGGACACGGTCGAGTCTGCGCGGGCACGGCCGGAATCGGCCTGGCACGACGCGGTGGCCAGACTGTCGGCAGGCTGCGACGGCGCGCTCTTCATCGCCGAGTCCGGCGCGGACTGGGTGGGCGTTGCGGGCGGGTTCGCCGACGAGCACGGCGGTACGACCGTGTTCACCGTGTTCGTCGAGCCGGCCACCCGCGGTCGCGGAGTTGTCGACGGGCTCATCGACGCCGTCGCCGACTGGTCGGCCCGATGCGGTCGGCACAACCTCAGCCTCGAAGTCGGGGTGGAGAACCCGCGCGCCCACGCGGCCTACCGACGGCTGGGCTTCGCCGCCACCGGTGCGTCCCGGCCGCACCCGCTCTACCCGGAGCTCACCGAGATCGAGATGGTCCGGCCGGTGATCGGTTGACCTCGACCCGTTCCCAGGATCGTGGCCTGATCGGTCCGGCTCCGGCCAGCCCACCGAGGCCTGGATCACCGGCAGGTAGCCGGACTGGAGAGCTGGACCGGTGAGCCGGCCGGGCGGTCAGCTGACCAAGCCGGCCGCCCGCGCCGCGGCCAGGCTCGGCTCGATCACGTGCGTCGGGCGGGCCGTCGGCGACACCGCCTCAAGGGTCTTGAGCCCGTCGCCGGTGTTGTAGATCACCGTCTCGGCGTCAGGGTCGAGCCGGCCTGCGGCAAGCAGCTGGCGGAGCACCGCAAGCGTCACTCCGCCTGCGGTCTCGCCGAAGATGCCGGTCGTCCGGGCCAGCAGCCCGATGCCGTCGACGATCTCGGCGTCCGAGACGTGGGCCATCACACCGCCCGTGCGCCGGACGGCATCGAGCGCATATGGCCCGTCGGCAGGGTTGCCGATCGACAGCGACTTGGCGATGGTCGACGGCTTGACCGGCGTGACGACGTCCTGGCCGGCCTCGAAGGCGGCCGCGATCGGCGAGCAGCCGGTCGCCTGAGCCCCGAAGACCCGCCACGGCGTGCCCTCCACCAGCCCGGCCGAGACCAGCTCGCCGAACCCCTTGTCGATCTTGGTGAGCAGTGACCCGGAGGCCATCGGCACGACGACCTGGGCCGGCAGCCGCCAGCCGAGCTGCTCGGCGGTCTCGAAGCCCAGGGATTTGGAGCCCTCCGCGTAGTAGGGCCGGACGTTCTGGTTCACGAACGCCGTCTTGGCGAAGTCGTCGGTCTCGGCCAGCTCGGAGCACAGCCGGTTGCATTCGTCGTACGAGCCGGAGACCGCCACCAACGTGCCACCGTAGACAGCGGTCTGCACCACCTTGCCGGCCTCGAGGTCGGACGGGATGAAGACCACGCTGGACAGCCCGAACCGGGCCGCGTGCGCGGCGACGGAGTTGGCCAGGTTGCCGGTGGAGGCACAGGCGACCCGGTCGAAACCGAAGCGGGCGGCGGCGGTCAACGCCACCGACACGACCCGGTCCTTGAACGAGTGGGTCGGGTTGGCGCTGTCGTCCTTGACCCACAGCGCCCGCATTCCTAGCTCGGCAGCGAGCCGGTCGGCCCGCACCAGCGGGGTCAGGCCGGCACCCATGTCGACGCGGCTGTCGGGCACCGCGCCCACCGGCAGCAGCGGCGCGTAGCGCCACAACGTCGGTGGTCCCGCCTCGATCAGCTCGTGGGTGACCGCGGCCAGAAGCAGCGGATCGTAGGCGACCTCGAGCGGGCCGAAGCACTCCTCACAGGCGTGGATCGGCAGCAGGTCGTAGGTGGCGCCGCAGTTGCGACAGGACAGTCCCTGGGCCGCGGACGCGGCACGGGCATCGGTGGAAACGGACACAGCGAAACCTCATCTCTCCCGCACGCGGCGGGCCGGAGTTGGCACCTGTCGCTCGCGCGATGGTTGCCGGGGCTTCGTCGGGCCGGTCCCTCTGCCCCTCTGGATGAGACGTACCTATTCAGTTGTTTGACTACTACTGGCTGGGAGTCTAGGCGAGTGAGCATCCGGAGCGCAGCGGGGCGCGGAGCGAGCCGCAATGAGCGATGGAGGTGGCGCACCGATGCGTCCCGATGCAAGGCGCTGGTACGAGCGCCGCACGTCGGCGGCCGCCGACTGGCCGGTCATCGCCCTGCAACGGGCGAAAGGCACTTCCACGGTGAGCGTCGTACTGCCCGCCCTCGACGAGGAGGCCACCGTCGGCGCCGTGGTCCGGTGCGTGCGCGCGCTGGCCGACAGCACCGGCCTGGTCGACGAGGTGGTCGTGGTGGACTCGGGTTCGGCAGACGGTACGGCGGCCGCCGCCGCGGCGGCCGGCGCCCGCGTGGCCTACGCGGCAACGGTGCTCCCCGCTCTCGGCGACCGTCCCGGCAAGGGCGAGGTGCTGTGGAAGTCGCTGGCCGCTACCGGCGGCGACATCGTGGCGTTCCTGGACGCCGACCTGGAGTCGGTCCAGCCGCACTACGTGACCGGCCTGCTCGGCCCGCTGCTCACCGACCCGCACGTTGCCCTGGTCAAGGGCTTCTACGAGCGACCGCTCGCCGGGGCCACCGAGGCGGCCGGCGGCCGGGTCACCGAGCTGGTCGCCCGGCCCCTGCTCAACCTGGTCTTCCCCGCCCTGGCCGGAGTGGTGCAGCCCCTGTCGGGCGAGTACGCGGGCCGCCGCAGCCTGCTGGAGCGGCTGCCGTTCGTGTCCGGCTACGGCGTGGAGACCGGACTGCTCCTCGACACCCTGACCCTCGCGGGGCTCGACGCCATCGCACAGGTCGACCTCGGCCTGCGCCGGCACGCCCACCAGGACCACCTGGCCCTCGGCAGGATGGCGGCCGAGATCATCCAGGTCGTGCTCGCCCGGGCCGGCTCCGACCTGGCGCTCAGCACAGCGTTGACGCAGTTCCGCCGGGGCTGCTCGGGTGACTTCGAGCCGGTCACGGCCGATGTCGTACTCACCGAGCGGCCACCCATCGAGACGGTGCCGGCGTACGCCGACCGGGCCCGCGCCTCGTGATCGTCTACACCGACCTCGACGGCACGATGGTCGGCCCGGGCGGCTCGTTCTTCCGTACCGAGACCGGGGAGCCGACGATCGAGCCGGCCAGGGCGCTGCTCGACCTGCAGGCGGCCGGTGCGACGCTGGTCCTGGCCTCCGGCCGCACCCGGCCGCAACTGGCCGAGGCCGCGCGGATATTCGGTGCCGACGGGTACGTCGGCGAGCTCGGTGCCGTCCTCGGCTGGGACGCGGGACACCGGTACGAGATGCTGCGCGGGGCGATGCCGGTGGAGTACGCCACGCAGACCCCGCTGGACGTGCTGCGCAGCCTCGGCGTGGTCGAGGACCTGTTCGCCAGGTGGCCCGGGCGCCTCGAATGGCACAGCCCCTGGCACGCCGAGCACGAGAGCAATGCCATGCTGCGCGGCCGGATCGACGTCTCGGCGGTCGACGAGTGGTTGCACGGCCGCGGCCTGGGCTGGCTGCGGCTGCGCGACAACGGCGTGCTGCCGACCGCCGACCACTGGCACGTCTACCACCTGCTGCCCGACGAGCTGTCCAAGGGCCTCGGCGTCGCCCGCGACCTGGGCCGGCGCGCCCTGGACCGCGACGACGCGGTGGCCATCGGCGACAGCGCCAGTGACCTGGACATGGCGCCGTACGTCCGTCAGATGTGGGTGGTCGGCAACGGCGCCCGGCAGCCGCAGATGGCCGACCTGATCGCCCGGCACGACAACGTGTCGGTATGCAACGAGCCGGTCGGCCTGGGCTGGGCGGAGGCGGTGTGGGCGGCGCTGGCCCGGCAGAACACCTAGCCGCCGTCGGTGATCGGCCACCACCCGGTGATACATGCGCCCTCCCGAATTCGGCGAGATATGCCTGTAGAAAGATCCCATGACGCAGACGACCCCTCAGTCCGGCACCACCTGGTTCGCGCCCGAGGAGATGGACGCGATCCGTGAACGGCTGCCGATCCTGTACGTCGATGCCGTCCCGGTGCGGGTCGATCCGCTGGGGCTGGTGACCGCGGTCGGCCTGCTGCTGCGGGTGACCGGCCAGGGTGCCATCACCCGGGCCCTGGTGTCCGGCCGGGTGCTTTACCACGAGCGGGTGCGCTCCGCCGTCATCCGGCACATCGAGAAGGACCTCGGACCGCTGGCCCTGCCCCGGGTGCCGACCTCGCCGCAGCCGTTCACCATCGCCGAGTACTTCCCGACGCCGGGCGTCACCCCGTTCCACGACCCGCGCCAGCACGCCGTGTCGCTGGCCTATGTGGTGCCGGTGGAGGGCGACTGTGAGCCGCAGCAGGACGCCCTGGAGTTCAACTGGTTCTCCCCGGCCGAGGCCCGCCAGCCCCGCCTGCTGTCGGAGATGACCGGCGGCCAGGACGTGCTCCTGCTGCAGGCGCTGGCGCACCTCGGGCAGTAGGGCCACGGCGAGGCAGCTGACTAGGGTTGACCGCGTGGACGGCACCTCGAAGCTGCTCGTCGCCTCCAACCGCGGGCCGCTGACCCTCTCGCGCGGCGAGGACGGCCGGGAGGTGGTCAGCCGCGGGGGCGGTGGCCTGGTCCAGGGGATGAGCTCGGCGATGGCCTCCGTCGACGGCGTCTGGGTGTGCAGCGCGCTCAACGACTACGAGCGGCTGGTCTCACGGCGCGCCCCCGGCGGTCGCCTGCCGCGGGCGGACGCCGATGACGGAGACCTCGACGTACGCATGCTGCCGATCGACGCCACGACGTTCGCGCGGGCGTACAACGGCATCGCCAACTCCACGCTGTGGTTCGTCAACCACCTGCTGTACGACATCCCGACCAAGCCGGTCTTCGACTTCGGTTGGCGGCGACAGTGGCGTTCGTACGAGGACTACAACGACGCCTTCGCGGTCGCGCTGGACGAGGAGGCCGCCGAGGGAGCCACCGTCGTGGTGCAGGATTACCACCTCGTGCTGGCGCCCCGGCTGCTGCGGGAGCGCCGCCCCGACCTGCGCATCGGCCACTTCATGCACACGCCGTGGGCGCCGCCGGAGAACTACTCGATGCTGCCCGACGACGTCGCCCGCGACGTGCTCGCCGGCATCCTCGGCGCTGACCACGCGGGCTTCCTCTGCGACCGGTGGGCAGAGGCGTTCCTCGAGTGCTGCGTGACCCTCCTCGGGGCGACGGTGGACGGCCGTACGGTCACCTACCGGGGCCGGTGCACCGAGGTCGGCGTCCATCGGCTGGGCACCGACGGCCCGGCCCTGCACGAGCGGGCACACCGGGGCGACGTCGAGACGCAGATGGGCCACCTGCGGGAGTTGGCCGGTGACCGGCGGATCATCGCCCGGGTCGACCGGACCGAGCTGTCGAAGAACATCGTCCGCGGGCTGATGGCCTACCGCGAGGTGCTGCGCACCTACCCGGAGTGGCACGACCGGGTGATGCACGTCGCCTATGCCTACCCGTCGCGGCACGACCTGCCCGAGTACCGGGAGTACACCGCGTCGGTGCAGCGGTTGGCCCGCGAGATCGACGACGAGTTCGCCGAGGGCGACTGGAAGCCGGTGCACCTGACCGTGACCGACGACTTCGCCGGCTCGCTGGCGGCCTTCCGGCTGGCCGAGGTGCTCGTGGTCAACCCGATCCGCGACGGGATGAACCTCGTCGCCAAGGAGGGCCCGGTGCTCTCCGAGCCCGGCTGCGCGCTCGTGCTGTCCCGCGAGGCCGGTGCCGCCGACGAGCTCGGCCCCGATGCTCTGGTCGTGAACCCCTACGACGTCACGCAGACGGCGACGGCGATCCACGCGGCGCTGTCCATGCCGGCCGGCGAGCGGGCGGCGCGATCGCAGCGGCTGGCCAGGGCGGCGACGGCGCTGCCGCCGGCAATGTGGTTCGAGGAGCAACTCACCGCGCTGCGCCGCCCGTAGGCTGCCCCCGTGGCCACTGCGTCCCTCACCCTCATGGCCCGGCTGCGGCCATCGTCACTGGACAACCGGCGAGGGGTGGTCCGGCTGCATCCGGAGGTGCTCGCCGCTCTCGGTGGCCGGCCCTGGGACGTACTGCGGCTGGCCGGCAACCGCACGACGGGTGCCCTGGCCGCGCTGGCCGAGTCCTCGACCCCGCACGAGCTGCTCCTCTGCGACGACCTGACCCTGGGCAACCTCGGGCTGCGCGACGGCGCCCTCGTCGAGGTCACGGTAGTGCCGGCTCGATCGGCGCGTACGGTCGCCGTCGCCGGGCCGGCCGAGATCGCCGAGACCGTCTCCCCGGAGAACCTGCGCCTGGCCCTGCTGGGCAAGGTGATCAGCGATGGCGACAACGTGTCGCTGCTGCCACAGGACTTCTCGCTGCCCACCGGCACCGACACGAGAGTCCTGCAGGCCGCCCGGCGCAGCCTCAGCAACGCCGTCGGCGCGGGCTGGACCTCGGTCCTGCTCACGGTGACCGGGGCCGACCCGGCCGAGACCGCCGTCGTCTCCATGGACACCGTCGTCGGCTGGCGCGACGGTACGGCGACCAGCGGCAGCGCCACGCCCGATCTGGCGCACCCGTCCGACGACGAGAGCGCGCCCAAGCTCGAGGACCTGCCGGGCCTGTCGGCGCAGGCCGGCCAGCTGCGCGAGTGGCTCGACCTCGGCTTCCACCACGCCGACCTGCTCAAACGGCTCGGTACGAGCGCCCAGCTCGGCGTCCTGGTGACCGGCCCCGCCGGATCGGGCAAGTCGACGCTGGTCCGGGCGGTGGCCGCCGAGGTCACGGCCCGGGTCGTGCGGCTGTGGGCCCCGGAGGTGGCGGCGCTGACCCCCGACTCCGGCGCCCGCCGGCTGCGCGAGGCCTTCGCCGATGCCGGCCGCAAGGCTCCGGCCGTGCTGCTCGTCGAAGACGTCGACGCGCTCGCCCCGCGGGACACCCCGGGGCCCCTGGTCACCGTCCTGCTCGAACTCCTGCGGTCGGCGACCGGCGGCGCCGCAGCCGCAGCCACCATCTGCACGACCAGCCGCCCCGAGTCGGTCGACCCGGCGCTGCGCCATCCCGGACTGCTCGACCACGAGGTCGCGATCCCGCTGCCCGACCGCAAGCAGCGGCAGGCCGTGCTCGCGGTGCTGACCCGGGGGATGCCGCTTGCCACCGACGTCGCACTCGACGAGATCGCGGGACGCACACCCGGGTTCGTCGCCGCCGACCTGCTCGCGCTGGCCAGGGAGGCCGGGGTACGGGCGGCCGTACGACAGCGCGACGCGGAGACGCCGACGGTGGCGCAGGAGGACCTGGTCGGGGCGCTGTCCTCGGTGCGGCCCACCGCGATGGCCGACTCCAGCCTGGCCATCGGCGACCTGTCGCTCGACGACGTCGGCGACATGACCGACGTCAAGAAGACGCTGACCGAGACCGTCCTGTGGCCGCTGTCCTATCCGGACACGTTCGCCCGACTCGGCGTGCAGCCCCCGCGCGGTGTGCTCCTGTACGGGCCGCCGGGCTGCGGCAAGACCTTTCTCGTGCGGGCGCTGGCCGGCTCGGGACAGGCCAACGTACTGGCTGTCAAAGGTGCCGAGCTGCTGTCGAAGTGGGTCGGGGACAGCGAACGTGCGGTCCGGGAGTTGTTCCGCCGGGCCCGCGACGCGGCTCCCGCGCTGATCTTCCTCGACGAGATCGACGCCCTGGCACCGGTGCGCGGCCAGTCCACCGACGGCGGCACGACCGACCGGGTGGTCGCATCATTGCTCACCGAGCTCGACGGCATCGAGCAGTTGCACGACGTCGTGGTCATCGGCGCCACCAACCGGCCGGACCTGATCGACCCGGCCCTGCTGCGGCCGGGCCGACTGGAGCGGCTGGTCTACGTGCCCCCGCCGGACGCCGACGCGCGCCGGCAGATCCTCGGGGCGGCCGCCAAGCGCACCCCGCTGGCCGCCAACGTCGACCTGGCCGCGCTGGCCGTCGACACCGACGGCTACTCCGCCGCCGACTGTGCCGCGCTGATCCGCGAAGCCGCCCTGGTGGCCATGCGCGAGTCCCTCGACGCGCCGACCGTCACCGCCGCCCACCTGGCGACCGCCCGCAAGAACGTCAAGCCGTCGCTGGATCCGCCGCAGGTCGCCGCGCTCGCCGCATACGCCGAGCGCCGCTCGTCATCCTGAGGGCAGCGCCTCGGTGGCAAGGTCGCGCAGCAGGGTGATCATGGCCTCCGGGCCACCCACCACCAGATCCGCCCGCTCGGCCATGTGCGCCACCTCCGCGGAGGCGCTGCACACGGTCAGGCCGGGGATGCCCCGCTCACGCAGGGCGGCCACCTCCTCGAACGCCGGCAGGTCGCCGACGTCGTCGCCGGCGAACAGCACCGCGCGGGCGGCATACTCCTCCACCAGCCCGCGCAGGACGCCGCCCTTGTCGAACCCGGGAGGCCGGAGTTCGACGATGGCACGGCCGAGGTGTGCGACCAGTCCGTGCTCGGCGGCAAGTGCCCGCAGCGGGCCGACGAGCGTCGCCAGCTCGGCGTCCGGGTGCTCAGCTCCTCGCGTGTGCACCACGAGGGACAGCCGCTTGTCCTCGATGCGCGCCTGACGGCCCTCGACCAGAGCGGGGAGCGCGTCACGCACCGCCACCAGACCCCCGTGCGGTGGACCCTCCCGCAAGCCGTCGGCGGTCCAGCGCTGGGCGCCGTACTGCCCTAGCACCACCAGGCCCGGCACTGCACCGAGCCCGCCGGTGCCCGCGACCCAATCGGCCGGACGACCGGTGACAACGGCCACGCGCCCGAATGCCCGCGCGACGGCCCGCAGGGCGGCCAGGCCACCGGGGGCGACCCGCGATTGGTCCGGGTCGGCAATGATCGGCGCCAGGGTGCCGTCGAAGTCCATGGCCAGCAAGGCCTGGCCCGGATCGCTCAGCAGGGCGGCCAGTCCCGTCCGGCCGGCCTCGGTGACGGGCGTCGGGAGGCTCACCGGAAGTCTTTGGTCACCACGACGGTCAGACCCGTACCCGGGAGCTCGGGCACGTTGGCTCGGGAGTCGATCACCCTGATGCCCGGGAATTGGCGTACGAGCGCCCGCGCGGCCTCGATCTGGCCGGGGCCGTAATAGACGGTGGTGAAGCGGTAGCGGCCGGGGATGCCGTCGACGTTGGCAACCGGCCAGCCCGCCGCCCGGAACCTCGCCGCCGCGTCGGCGCCGAGGGACTTGATGATGGAGTTGTTCAGCACGGTCAGCGGCGGATGCGCGACCGGCGCCGGGCTCTGGACCACCGGACGTGTGCTGGGGCGTGGCCGCGCCGACGGCGTCGGCTCGGCCGACGGCGCTGCCGAGGACCCTGCTGACGGAGATGCCGACGCCGATGGCGACAGCAGCGGTGACTTGTGGGCGGCCTTGTCGGACGTGACGTCACCGCCGGCCGGATGACCGCCGATCGTGAGCAGCGTCCCCACCGCGGCGCTCACCAGCAGGACGGAGATCACTCCCCCGATGACCCGGGCGCGCCACGGAACGGGATCCGAGGCTGGGCGGTGCGCGCCGTCCGGCAGGATGTCGATCGAAGCCGCCTTCCTGGGATCACAGGGCCCGAGGGGTCGTTACGAGCCGCTCACAGCTCGATGCCCAGCCGACGGGCCGATCGCTGCCGCTGCCGCTCCGACCGCAGCCGGCGCAGCCGCTTGACCAGCATCGGGTCGGCCACCAGCGCGTCGGGACGGTCGATGAGGGCGTTGAGGACCTGGTAGTAGCGCGTCGCGGACATGTCGAACAGATCGCGGATCGCCTGCTCCTTGGCGCCGGCGTATCTCCACCACTGACGCTCGAAGGCCAGGATCTCTCGCTCGCGCCGGGACATCAGGCCGGCGCCGGTCTCATCGGGCTGCTCGGCGACCTCGGCAGCGCGAGCGTTCGCTGCGGCGTCCATCTCGCTCCTTTGACCAATCCAGGCAGGAGGGCCGCGAATAACATTCCTGTCATTCGCTTCTCACAGCCATTAGAACACGACTGTGCCGGTACACGGGGGAAGGTGGCATCTCGTGGCCGCCGCGTCCCGCCGCTCGCCGGGTACGGATCAGGCCCAGGCCACCTCGTTCACGTCCTCGTCCGGCAGGGTCCTGACCATCGAGCCGGTACGGGGTCTCTCGTGAAGCGACCCACACCACAAGGCTGCGACGGCGCGGCCTAGATTACCAGGCCCCGGTGACAGCGGCGAGATCAAGCTGCCCCTCGAACCCGTCATGGTCCTCCAACCCAGACGCCGCTGTTGCCTGCGAAATGCTGGCACCCGGCCCTTGGGTGTTGAGGGCCACCTGGCCTGCCCCGTTGTTGATGCGGCCGCCGGCACCCAGAGCGGACTTGCCGGCCGGGCAGTCCGCCCTCTTGGCCTGGAAGCCACTAGAACCCGCGTCGCCGGTGACACTGACGATCTGCAGACCAGCCACCGGGCTGGAGCAGGCCGCGTACGCCTGGACCGCCCAAGACTGGTTCGTGCCCACCTGGTCTTCGGCGATCACGACGTGCTGTGCTCCGTTGACCGGGCCACCGCCACCGATGACATCGGTGCCAGCCGGGCAGAGAGCTACGGCCGTCTTCGAGTACTCGTACACACTCGAGGTGTCACGGATCCGACATCGGGCCGCGCCGGGCCGTCGTCAGCGTGCGTTCCCGCCGAGGGGGTTCCCCTGCATGCTTTCCGTTCGTTTCGAGGGAAAGCGGTGCTGGCTGATCAGTTCCTGTTCATGGGCGGGTACTCGGGTGTGGATGCGGGCGCTGGGGCGCCCCGGACACGTCGGCGCGGCCCGGCCAGGGCACCCGGTAGCGGCACACGTCACAGTTCATCCGCAGGTCGCCGGTGATCGCCTCCGCGTAGCGTTCGAGCACCAGCCGGGCCACCTCGTCGGTGTCGCCGAGCACCCCGGCCACCCGTACCCCCGGCACGGTCGCCACCGACGGAAGGCGACCGGGAGCCAGGAAGTACGGCGCGACTGCGAGGTCTGCGTGCCCGAGGCGCAGCAGCCGGTCGAGCACCTCGCCCACCGACGGCGTCGTGGCCGAGGCGAACGCCGCCTCGACCGGCCCGCCGCCCCCTCGCCACTCCCACAGCAGCCGAGCCGCCTTAGCGATGTCTGCGTTGGCGTCCGGATCTGCCGACCCGGCGGCGACGAGGACCACGGCGGTCTCGGCCAACGCGCCGGCGGAGCGCAACTGACGGTCCAGCGCCGCGAACAGCAGCGGGTGCGGGCCGAGCGGCCGGCCGTAGGCCACCGCCCACCCCGGATGCTCCGCCCGCGCGCCCTGGACGGCCGCGGCGATGTCACCCTTGCTGTGCGAGGCGGCCGACAGCAGCAGAGGTACGACGACCGTCTCCACCCCGCTCGCCGCGATCGCATCCAATGCGGTCGTGACCGACGGCGACAGGTGGTCGACGTAGGCCAACTCCGCCTGCAACGACGGCTCCAACGCGTGGACCCGCCCCATCAGCGCGGCCAGCACGGCCGCGCCCGCCGGATCGCGCGTGCCGTGCGCGACGGCGACCAGCGCGGGCAGTGTCACGGCTGCAGCCGCTCACGCAGGCGGACGACTTCGCCGACGACCACCACCGCAGGCGGCCGTACGCCGGCGGCTACGGCGTCCGCCGCCACGCATTCCAGGGTGGAGACCAGCACCGACTGCGTGAGCAGCGAGGCGTTCTGCACGACGGCGACCGGCGTGGCGCCATGACGGCCGTGCCGGATCAGCTCGGGCGCCACCTCCGACAGCTTGCCCACCCCCATCAGCAGCACGAGCGTCGGCGGCCCGAGAGCCAGGGCGCGCCAGTCGACCGCCGCGCCCCCGACGGTCGGGTCCCGGTGCGCCGACACCACCGCGAAGCCGGTCGAAACCCCGCGGTGGGTGAGCGGGATCCCGGCGTACGCCGGGCCGGCGATCGCCGATGTCACCCCCGGCACGACCTCCACCGGCACACCCGCCTCGATGCAGGCCAGCGCCTCCTCGCCACCCCGGCCGAACACGAACGGGTCACCGCCCTTGAGCCG
>QHCA01000421.1 GCA_003244095.1 Pseudonocardiales bacterium
GACTGGTGCATCTACATCGACTCGCACAAGGAGACGATCCAGGTCGAAGGTGCGGCCCGGCCGCGATCGCGCAACGTGCTCGACCGCTTCGACATCGACTTCGCCCTCTGCATGTACTGCGGCATCTGCATCGAGGTCTGCCCCTTCGACGCGCTGTTCTGGTCGCCGGAGTTCGAGTACGCCGAGTACGACATCCGCGACCTGACCCACGAGAAGGACCGCCTGCGCGAGTGGATGTGGACCGTGCCGCCGCCGCCGGGCCTCGACCCGCTCGCCGAGCCGGCCAAGGAGCTCACCGCCGCCACCGCGCTGGACATCGCCTACTCCGAGGAGCTCGCGGCGCAGGCGGAGAACGGCCCCCCGGAGGTGCTGCCGTGACCGCGCAGGATGTCGTCTTCGGCCTGCTCGGCGTGATCGCGCTCGGCAGCGCCCTGCTGGTCGTGACCACCCGCAACGTCGTCCGTGCCGCCCTGTGGCTGGTCGTCACCTTCGGCGCGGTCGCCGGCTGCTACCTCGTGTTGACCGCCGAGCTGGTCGCCTGGGTGCAGGTGCTCATCTACATCGGGGCCATCGTCGTGCTCCTGCTGTTCGGCGTGATGCTCACCCGCGCCCCGATCGGCCCGACCGACCAGGTCGATTCCGGTAACCGGCGGGTCGCCGTCCTCGTCGGGCTGGCCACCGCCGCGATGCTGGTCACCCTGGTGCTGCAGGCATTCCACTCCACCTACGTCACGCTGGACCAGCCGGGTACGGCGAGCCTGCTCGGAGCCGCCGTCTTCCGCTCCTGGGTGCTGCCGCTCGAGGTGCTCTCGGTGCTGCTGCTGACCGCCCTCGTGGGGGCGATCACCCTCACGCGGCCGACTGTCGGCACGGCCGGGAGCCGTTGACGTGCACCTCGCGCTCCCGGTCGTGCTCGCAGCCCTGCTGTTCAGCATCGGCGTCTACGGCGTGCTCGCTCGCCGCAACGCCGTCCTCGTCCTGATGGCCATCGAGCTGATGCTCAACGCCGTCAACATCAACCTGGTGGCCTTCGACGTGTGGCTGCGCGACACGCTGCACGCCGGGCAGTCCCTCACACTGTTCGTGATCGCACTGGCCGCCGCCGAGGTGGGCATCGGCCTGGCCATCGTGCTGCAGGTCTACCGGTTGCGGGCCACCGTCGCCATCGACGACCTCGACCAGCTGGCCGAGCCGTCGCCGGAGGAGCGGCGGTGACGACGCTGGGGTGGCTGGTCCTGGGGCTGCCCTTCGCCGCCGCCGTGGTCGGCTTCCTGCTGCCCCAGACGGCGACGCGGTCCGCCCAAGTCCTGACGGTGTCCGCGACCGGTGTCGCGACCGTACTGTCGATCATCGTCGCGACGGGCGCGCCGGTGGCCGGGAAGCCGGGCGTCACCCTGGCGCCCTTCGGCACCCTGACGGTGCACGCCGGCCTGCGGCTCGACGGCCTGGCCACGATCGTCGCGGTCGCGGTCTGCGTCGTCGCGCTGCTCGTGCAGTTCTACTCCATCGCCTACCTGGCGGGCGACGATGCCTACCCCCGCTACGCCGCCCAGGTGTCGCTGTTCACCGCGGCGATGCTCGACGTCGTCCTCGCCGCGGACCTGATCCAGCTGCTGGTCGGCTGGGAGGTCATGGGCATCTGCTCGTACCTGCTGATCGGGCACTACCGCGACCTGCCGGAAGCGCGGCCGGCGGCGGTCAAGGCGTTCCTGGTCACCCGGGTCGGTGACGTCGGGTTCCTGCTCGGTGTACTGGTGCTCGGCGTCGGGATCGGGTCGTTCGACATCGGTACGGTGATCGCGCACGCCGGCTCGATGCCGAGCGGCACGCTGGTGACCGCCTGCCTGCTGTTGCTGCTCGGGGTGGCGGGCAAGAGCGCGCAGTTCCCGCTGCACACCTGGCTCCCGGACGCGATGGCCGGGCCCACGCCGATCAGCGCGCTGATCCACGCCGCCACGATGGTCGCGGCCGGAATCTACGTCGTGGCGCGGCTCTATCCGGTCTTCCGCCTGCACACCGTTGCGCTGGCGGTCCTCGGCGTCGTCGCGGCGATCACCATGCTGCTCGGGGCGCTGGCCGCGCTCGGCCAGGACGATCTGAAGCGGGTGCTGGCTTGGTCGACGGTGAGTCAGATCGCCTACATGAGCGGTGCGCTGGCGGTCGGGGCGCCGGTGGCCGCGACGTTCCACCTGCTGACCCATGCCGCGTTCAAGGCGCTGCTGTTCCTCGCCGCCGGGTGCGTGCTCAACGCCACCGGCGAGGTGCTGATGTCCTCCATGGGTGGCCTGCGTCGCCGGCTGCCCATCACGTTCTGGACGATGACCTGCGGCCTGGCCGCACTGGTGGGGCTGCCGCCGACCTCGGGGTTCTTCTCCAAGGACGCCGTCCTCGGCGGAGCGTGGGAGGCCGCTCGCGGGCACGGCGGCGGGCCGGCCTGGGTCGGCTGGCTGGTCGGGGTCGCGGGCCTGCTCACGGTGGGACTGACGGCCGCGTACGCGACCCGGCTGTGGCTGCGTACCTTCTTCGGCCCGGCCCACGAGCCGGCCGCGGCGCACGAGACGGGCCATGCCCACGGGCCGGGGCATGTCCACGGGCCGTGGGTCGTGCGCGAGCCGTGCTGGATCATGACGGTGCCGCTGATCGTGCTGGCCGTGCCCACCGTGCTGCTGGGCTTCGCCGGCCTGCGGTCGTCATGGCTGCCGGCCCGGCTCGACGCCCCTGGCGTGGCCGTGCACCCGACGCTCGGGATCGCGCTGGTCTCACTAGCCCTGTCGGCCGGGGGGATCGCCTGGGTGGTGCTTGCCTGGCGCCGGGCACCCGGCACCGACCCGGTCCCCGCACTGCCGGTGCTGACTCGGGCGTTCTACCTCGACGACGTGCAGGACGCCGTGATCGTGCGGCCCTACCGGCTGCTCGCCCGGATCGTGTCGGCGGCGGACGCCGGCCTGGTCGACGGCGCGGTGGAGGGCTCCGGCGCCGGCGCCGGGATGCTGTCACGGCGGCTCAGCCGGCTGCAGACCGGCAACGTGCAGTTCTACGCCACCGGCGTCCTGGCCGCCGCAGTGCTCCTGGCGGTGGCGGCGGTGCTCCTGTGATCCTGGTCGGCGTACTCGCTCTGCCCGCCCTCGGCGCGCTGCTGCTCGCGCTGTTGCCGGCCCACCTCGACCGGTCGGCCCGGTGGGTCGGGGTGGCGGTCACCGCAGCGACCTTCCTGGTCAGCCTGGCCCTGCTCGACGGCCGGTCATCCGGTGCCAAGGGCGACTGGCAGCACGTCGACGTGCGCTGGGTGCCGGCCATCGACCTGCGCTTCCACCTCGGCGTCGACGGGATCAGCCTGCCGCTGGTGGTGCTGACCACCCTGCTCACGCTGCTGTGCGCGATCTACACGGTGCACAGCCTGCCCGCCCCCGGCCGGGCCGGCACGATGCTCGCGCTGGTCCTGGTACTCGAGGTCGGCATGGTCGGCACGTTCCTGGCCCGTGACCTGCTGTTGTTCTTCGTGTTCTTCGAGGTCGTCCTCGCGCCCATGTACTTCCTGATCGCCGTCTGGGGTGGCCCCCAGGCCCGCCACGCCGCGACCAAGTTCGTCCTCTACACGCTGCTCGGCTCGGTGCTGCTGCTCGTCGGCCTACTCACGGTCTACGCCGCCGCCGGCACGCTCGACATGGTCGCGCTGGCGCACGCGCACGGCAGTGGCATCGCCCGCTCTACCCAAGGCGCGGCGTTCCTGCTGCTGTTCGCCGGCCTGGCGGTCAAGAGCCCGTTGTGGCCGGTGCACACCTGGCTGCCCGACGCCCACACGGAGGCGCCCACCGTCGGGTCGGTCCTGCTGGCCGGTGTCCTGCTGAAGATGGGTACGTACGGTCTGATCCGGGTCGCCCTGCCGATCGTGCCGGCCGGCGCCGAGCGCTTCGCGCCGCTGCTGGCCGTGCTCGCGGTTGCCGGGATCGGGGTCGGCACCCTGGCCTGCTTCACCCAGACCGACCTCAAGCGGCTGGTCGCCTACTCCAGCGTCGGCCACATGGGCTTCGTCCTGTTGGGGATATCGACGCTCAGCGAGGTCGGCGTGCAGGCTGCGCTGTTCGGCAACATCGCGCACGGTGTCATCACGTCACTGCTGTTCTTTGCAGTCGGCGGCATCAAGGAGCGGTTCCGCACCAGCGAGATGGCGGCCATCGGGGGCGGCCTGGCCAAGCGCCTGCCGCGGCTCGGCGCCCTGCTCACCCTCGCCGCCGTCGCCAGCCTGGGGCTGCCCGGCCTGGCCGGGTTCTGGGGTGAGGCGTTCGCCGTCCTCGCCGCCTACCGGCCGGCGGCATCGCTCGACCGCACCCTCTACCTCACCCTCGCCGTACTCGCTGCCGTGGGTGCGGCGTTGGCAGCCGCGTACTTCCTGCGAATGCTGCGATCCGTCGTCGCCGGGCCGCCACCCGCCGCCGCCCAGCACGCCGCCGCCGTTCCCGACGCGTCGCCGGTGGAGTTGCTGGCCTGGGCGCCGCTGGCCCTGCTCGGCGTGGTCCTCGGCCTGTATCCGGCGCTCGTCCTGGACCTCACCAAGCCGGCGGTCGCCCTGCTCGTGACGGCGTTGCCGGGATGAGCGCCGGATGAGCCAACTCCAGCGCATCGACTACGCGGCCGTCGCGCCGCTGATCGTGGTGTCCGGCGCCGCCGTGGCGGTGCTGGTCGCCGACCTGTTCCTGCCGCTGGGCCGCCGGGCGCTCTCGATCTGGTTGGCGCTGGCCGGCACGGTCGGCGCGCTGGTCACCGCCGTGCTGGCCGGCACCGGGCCACGCCGCACCTTCTGCGTGCCGGGCACCACCCTGCCCGGCGGGGTCCGTACCGGTACATCCTGTTCCTACGTCGTCGACCACTTCACCGTGCTGCTGACCGTGATCTTCTGCGTGGCCGCGGCCGTCTGCCTGTTGCTGTCGGTCGCTCCGGTCGCCGAGGACCGGCTGCCGGCGGGGGAGTACGGCTTCCTCATCCTCTGCTCCCTCGCCGGCATGATCACCATCGCCGCCGCCCGCGACCTCATCACCATCGTGGTGGCGCTGGAGGTGCTGACCCTGCCGGTCTACGTCTTGGCCGGCCTGCGCCGCGGTGATCCCCGCTCGGCCGAGGCGGCGTTGAAGTTCTTCCTCGTCTCGGTGCTGTCCGGTGCGGTGACGCTGTTCGGGGTCAGCCTGGTCTACGGGCTCACCGGCGCAGTCCATCTCGACCGGGTCGCCGCCGCCCTGGCGCAGCGCCAGGACCTGCGCCACCTGTCCCTGACCGCGGCCGCCGTGCTCCTGGTCGTGGTCGGCTTCGCCTTCAAGGTGTCGGCGGTGCCGTTCCACTGGTGGGCACCGGACACCTACCAGGGCGCCCCGGTGCCGATCGCGGCCTTCCTGGCCACCGCGTCGAAGTCGGCCGGATTCGCCGGGCTGCTATTGGTGCTGCTGGTCGCCTTCCGCCCGTACGCCTTCGTCTGGGGCCCGGTACTCGCCGTCCTCGCCGCTGCGACCATGACGCTGGGCAACCTCGTGGCGTTGCGCCAGCGGCACATGGTGCGGCTGCTGGCGTGGTCTTCGGTCGCCCAGGCCGGTTACCTCCTCGTCCCGCTCGGCGTGGCCGCCGGCTCGGGTGGCCGGTCCGACGGGGATCTCCGTACCGCCGGGGCCGCCACCCTCGCCTTCCTCAGCCTGTACGTGGCCATGTCGCTGGGCGCCTTCGCGTGCGTGGCCTGGGTGACGCGGGACAAACCGGGCAACGCGATCGAGGACTATCGGGGCTTGGTCCGGCGCTCGCCGGTGGTGGCGGTGGCCCTGGCGTTCTTCCTGCTCTGCCTGGCCGGGTTGCCGCCGGGGTTCGCCGGGCTGTTCGCCAAGGTGGTGGTCTTCCGCTCCGCGCTGGTGGGTGGCGCGGGCGTCTTGGCGCTGATCATGGCGGTCAACACGGTCATCGGCCTGTACTACTACCTGCGGGTCGCCGCGCTGGTGTTCGCCGGCCCGGCCGAGGCCGTTCGGCCGGCAATGGCCCTCCGCGCCGTGGCGGCCGGGCGCCCGCGGTCGCTCGCCGTGGCCGCGGCGATCGGGGTGACCGTGATCGGCACGGTGGTGCTCGGATTCGCCCCCCAGCTGGTCATCAGCGCCGGTAACCTCGCCGGGCTGCCGTAGGTAGCGGGAACGTACCGGCCCGCTCAGCGTTTTACTAGTCATGCACAGACATCACAACGGACTCAAGACCGCCGTCCTCCTGGGCGGCATGTCTGCACTGATCCTGCTGGCCGGCCAGTTCTTCGGCGGCAGCCGCGGCCTGGTCATCGCCCTGGTCATCGCCCTCGGCGTCAACGGCTACAGCTACTTCTTCTCCGACAAGCTCGCCCTGCGTTCGATGCGCGCCTACCCCGTTACCGAGGTGCAGCAGCCCGAGCTGTACGCGATCGTCCGGGAGCTCGCCACCGGCGCCGGGCAGCCGATGCCCCGGATCTACATCAGCCCCACCGACCAGCCCAATGCCTTCGCCACCGGGCGAAACCCGCGGCACGCCGCGGTCGCCGTCACCGAGGGAATCCTGCGGCTGCTCAACCGGGGGGAGCTGCGGGCGGTGCTCGGTCACGAGCTGTCCCACGTCTACAACCGCGACATCCTGATCTCATCGGTGGCCGGTGCCCTGGCCAGCGTGATCACCTTTCTCGCCTACCTGGCCATCTTCCTGCCGATAGGCAGCTCCGATGACGACGAGGGCGGCGGCAACATCCTCGGGGCGCTGCTGCTGATGATCCTCGGGCCGATCGCCGCCGGGCTGATCCAGATGGCCATCAGCCGGTCCCGGGAATTCCAGGCCGACGAGTCCGGCGCCAAGCTGACGGGTGATCCGCTGGCCCTGGCCAGCGCCCTGGGCAAGCTGCAGTCCGGCACTCAGGCGCTGCCCCTGCCCCAGGACCCCCAGCTGGTGACCACCAGCCACCTGATGATCGCCAACCCGTTCCGCGGTGGCGGCCTGGGCCAGCTGTTTTCCACCCACCCGCCGATGGAGCAGCGGATCGCCCGGCTGCAGGAGATGGCCCAGAACGGCGTCTACGGCTACTGATCGGCGCGGCCCGGAGGTTCCCGCCCGTACGTGGCCGCGGTGAGTGGCGCTAGGGGGAACTGTCGACTCGTGTGGGACCGCTGGGGTCCGTCACCGTCGCCTGCTTGCTGCGGCGCCCTGTCCCTCCACCAGTTCGGTTTGAGCTGCAACTCAACACGGCTGGACACGCCGCGAATGTTGATCACGAACATCGTGGTCGCGAGCATCCCGCCGTTCGGTGGAGCGGAGCCCGCGGCGGGCTCTCCCGGCCGCCAGTGGTAGTCGAAGATCGCACATGGCCAGCCCTTGTAGGTGCCGCGGACCACGCGGGTGGCGTTGCTCTCCGCGCCACGCGCGCGTGGGCCGATCTGCCAGCCCAGCAGCACGTCGGGGTCGGTCTCGGCGTAACTCCAGCCTTGGCGGGCCGCGAAAGACTCCCGACTCACGGATCGCCTTCTGGGCCTGGGGCGGAACGTTCGGTACAGCTGGTAGCCCCCGATGGGCAGAAGTAGCGCGGCTATCACCCGTGCGGCCCAGGTGTGAACGTTGTAGTCGCATCAAGTGGCGCGCCTCGACCAGAGCCGCCGTGCCTGCGAGTGACCCTGCTCACGATCGGCAGCCCTCGTTTGTGCCGCCGCGGTGTTGAGCGGCAGGCTGGCAGTCGTGGAAGAACTTCTCCGGCAGACAGCGGACCTAGCCGCGGAATTTCTGCGGCAGTTGCCCGAGCGGCCGGTAGGCCCACCGGTCGACCCGGCAGGCCTGCAGGCCGCCCTGGGCGGGCCGCTCCCCGACGGCCCGATCGACCCGCGCCAAGTCATCACGGACATGGCGGCGGCCGCCGACCCGGGGATCGTGGCCTCCGCCGGGCCGCGCTATTTCGGCTTCGTCGTCGGCGGGAGCACGCCGGCCGCCCTTGCCGCGGACTGGCTTACCGCGGTCTGGGACGCCAACGCCGGCATGTGCGTCAGCGCCCCGGCGGCCGCGGTCATCGAGGACGTCGCCGCCGGGTGGGTGCTCGACCTGCTCGGCCTGCCTTCGACGGCATCGGTCGGCTTCGTCACCGGCGCAACCATGGCCAGCTTCACCTGCCTTGCCGCTGCCCGGCACGCCGTACTGGCCCAGTCCGGCTGGGATGCCGAGCGCGACGGGCTATTCGGCGCGCCGGCTCCCAGGGTCGTCGTCGGCGCCGAGCGGCACGTCACGATCGACGTTGCCCTGCGGTACCTCGGGCTGGGCTCGGACCGGGTCCTGGTGGCCGAGGTCGACCAGCAGGGCGCGATGCTCGCCGGGTCGTTGCAGGCACTCCTCGAAGCCGGTGACGGCCCGGCGATCGTCTGCGCCCAGGCGGGCAACGTCAACACCGGCGCCATCGACCCGCTGGCCGAGGTCTGCGAGATCGCGCATCGGCACGGCGCGTGGGTGCACGTCGACGGCGCGTTCGGGCTGTGGGCGGCGACGACCCCTGCCCTGCGGCCCCTGCTGGCCGGCGTTTCCGGCGCCGACTCGTGGGCGACCGACGGCCACAAGTGGCTCAACGTCCCGTACGACAGCGGCCTGGCGATCGTCGCCGACCCGCACGCGCATGCGGCCGCGATGGGCATGACCGCGAGTTACCTGGTCTCCGCATCGGCCGAGCCGGACCCTTACACCTGGACGCCGGAGTCGTCCCGGCGGGCCCGCGGCATCCCGATCTACGCGGCGCTGCGCTCCCTCGGCCGCGCCGGTGTCGCCGAACTGGTGGAGCGCTGCTGCGCCCTGGCCAACCGCTTCGCCGTCCGGCTCGGCGCAGCCGACGGCGTCGAGGTCCTCAACGAGGTGGTGCTCAACCAGGTCCTCGTGAGATTCGCCGACTCCGACGAGGCCACCCGGGAGGTGGTGGCGCGAGTGCAGGCCGACGGTACGTGCTGGGCGGGCGGCACGACCTGGCAGGGTCGCGGCGCGATGCGCATCTCGGTGTCCAACTGGTCGACCACCGAGGCCGACGTCGACCGCTCCGCCGACGCGATCCTGCGGGCGTTCGCGGCGAGCTGAGGTCTTCCGCGCGAGCCGAGCGTCCACCAGACGGCGACTTGACGGCCCCTTCGGGCCAGTCGCCCCGCCATTCGTACGGTCATCTGAGGAACTGCGCGCCTGCACGGGAACGACTGTGTAGACCTGGACCGGGGCGGGCATGCCGAGCTGATCGGGGGAGGCGCAGACTCAGGCGCCTGCGCCCGAGACGCACGGCGACCCAAGCCGAAGGGACGACGATGTTGTTCTCCAAGAGACACCGCACCAGCTCTGACCCTCGGCACCGCAGCGTCGATGGTGCCGGGATGGCGGCGGCCAAGTTCCCGTACGAGGGTGCTGACGCCAACTGGGGTGCGGGCCTGGTTCGCGCGCGGGATGAGGAGCACGCCGACGCGATGCGTCCGACCGACGAGCAGTTGGCGGAAGCGGCCAGGGGCTTGATCCGCGAGATGCAGGCGCAGACCGATGAGCGCAGGTGGTTCCTCGACGGCGACGTACCCAACTCGGAGCTGCCCTACCACCTGCTCGACGGCCTGCCGCAGGTCGAGCCGGCGGCCGAGCCCGAGGTCGAAACTGCGGAACCGGCGATCCCCACGCTGCTGAGCAGGCGGGCGAGGCGGGAGGCCAACGACCCCGACCGGGCGATGTTGCGGTCGGCACCGGACGCACAGTCGGGCAGTGCCTAGGCGGCGGATCGGGGTGAGTCTTGCGCGGAAGACAGCCATCCGCCGTCTCCGAGGGCGCGTACTGTCCGACAGGGGAGCGCGTGTCTCTCGGGATCGGCAACCTGGGCGCGCAACGTTGCCAACGACTCGCACACGGACCACGCCAGCCTGATCGAGTCTATCGAGGATCAGGGGTGGACGCTGCATGGTGCCGGCTCCGTCTCTCAAGAGACGGCGTCGGACAGCAAGAGCAAGGCTCCGGGCAGTGGAGAGCGCACCGCCATCTCCGGCAAGATCGTCGGCGTCCACCTGTTCCGGGCCAGCTGACCTAGTAGCGGTGGGAGCCGGGTCGGCAGAGGCTCCGCGAGGACGGCGTAAGCGGGTCTACCGGTAGTTGGTGAATTGCAGGGGGATGTCGAAGTCGCTGCCCTTGAGCAGGGCGATGACGTCCTGCAGGTGGTCTTTCTTCTTGGCGCTGACCCGCAGCTGGTCGCCCTGGATCTGCGCCTGGACGCCTTTGGGCCCCTCGTCGCGGATCTTCTTCGAGATAGCCTTGGCCTTGTCGGCGGCGATGCCCTGGTTGATCTTGGCGCTGAGCCGGTAGACCTTGCCCGACTGCTGCGGCTCGTCGGCGTCGAGGGACTTCAGCGAGATGCCGCGCTTGATCAGCTTCTCCTTGAACACCTCCAATGCCGCCTTCAGTCGCTCCTCGGTGTCGGCCTGCAGGGCGACCGCCTCCTCCCCGGACCACGAGACGCTGGCGTTGACGCCGCGGAAGTCGAAGCGGGTGCCCAGCTCCTTGGCGGTCTGGTTCAGGGCGTTGTCGACCTCCTGCCGGTCGACCTTGCTGACGACGTCGAATGACGGGTCGGCCACGGCGGCACTCCTTCGTCTGTATCACCATCGGGTTCGGACTCCCGATGCTCCACCGGCTATCCTGCCTCGTGCGGCCGGTCATGATGTACGGCGGCGCACGGCAGGTTGCCCGAGTGGCCAAAGGGAGCGGTCTGTAAAACCGCCGGCTCAGCCTACGTTGGTTCGAACCCAACACCTGCCACCCCCACCGAAACAGCCCCTGACCAGCGCAAACGCGCGTCAGGGGCCGTTTCGCGTTGTCCGGCTGTGTCCGGCTGGGCCAGTCGGCAACGGGTCCACGGTCTTCCTTGGCGTGCCCGAAGTCACTCCACGCCCGGCCGGATTGTTGGGTCGAGCCCGGAGCAAGAACTCTCCCCAGCCCTCCTCGGGCAGTCTGCAGTCACTCGCGCGCAGATGCAGCGTCTCAGCTGGTCGTAGCCCCGCCGACCAGCCCGACCAGCCCGACCAGGCACCCGAACTGACCCGGCTGTGGCATGCCGCGATCAGTTGGCGGGACGCTCCCAGAACTTTGTGCCGGCATGCTGGAAGTAGATCTCGAGGAACTCGCAGAGGTCCTGCGCGACGACGTCCCAGTCGGCACGGTCATCTAACGGCAGGGCGACGAGCACTTGGCCGACCTGGCCCTGACCGCCGGCGAGGACCAACAGATCCTGGTCCCCGATGAACTTCCCGATCACCAGATCGCCCGCCTGGTACGCGTCGGGGCGCTCATGCAGCTCCTCCGCGGTCCGCTGGGCGCTCGCCGTCGGTGACAGCAAGACCAACCCCCATTGGCCGTACTCGACATCCTCGAAGAGGTTGGCTTCACGGGTCGAGGCCCACGCGGCGAGGAGCTGCTCAGGAAGGCGGCGACCCGGCCATGCCTGCCGCACCTCGCTCACGGTTGCTGGGGGGTCCAAAGTCGACAATAGCTTGAACGGCGTGCTGCTCGAACCCTCAGGCGGGCTTGGCTGATCACGAAAACGCTGCAAGGCACTGGCAACCGAGGACATCAGTGATCCCTCCACGAAGCATCGAACTCTCGCAGCTGCAGTCGACCATCATGGCAGAGGTCACGATCTTCCGTTTGTGAAGCACATCGGCGCAATTTTCATCCGTCATGGCGGCCAAAGGCCATCGGATCTCACTCGCTTGAAAGTTGCGTCCGGATGTGATCAATGCTCGTCGGTCTCGGCTCGCCGTAGTGCGTCCTCGATCCGCTTGTGGGCTGCGCCCTCCTGCCCAGGGGAGGGGGAGGGGAGCCTTCGTCGCCAACCCGCTGCCGCCCTTGCCGGACCTGACGCAATCCGAGCTTCCCGAGAGGCTCGATGCCGTCTTCGCAAGAGATGCTCACTGTTGATCTTGACGGCTTCGGGCGCCGTCCGTCGCCGAGGGCGCTGCGCTTCCGACCCGCCGCCCAGTCACGGTGGAACATGCGTGGAACGATCATGAGCGCCGGAAGGCTTGTGGCGACATATTGCCTGGTCAGGATGGGTAACGCAGGATGGCGCGGTTGGTCTGTAAAACCGCCGGATCAGCCTACGTTGGTTCGAACCCAACACCTGCCACCCCCAAACGAAACAGCCCCTGACCAGCGGAAACTCGCCTCAGGGGCCGTTCTGGTCTCGGAGCCGTCTGCCCTGCCGTGCACCGCGCTTGATCGCAGCATCGGGCATGCAGCGGGCATGACGGCGCAGCAGGTGACAGTCCTAGCGTGCGGCGCATGCTGGCCGTGCCGACCTGCGAGGCGGCGGCAAAGCGTGCGTTCCTGGCGCGATCCGGTCCGCCTGATGGGTCAGTTTTCGCACAGTTCGGCAGTGCGCTCGAGGACGGCGCGTGCGGCGGTCTCGGATCGTCGGCCCAGTCCGCAGGCTGCCGCGATCGCAACACGGCGGCCGAGCAGGTCGTCAATAATCGTTCGGATCCTTCTTTGGTCATCCAGCGTCTGTGACTCATGCGCGAAACCCGCGGCGAAGCGGACGTCAGGAGGCAGGTGCAGGTCGCGCAGTGGTGCATAGAAGGCGGGGGCGAGGCTCGCGGGCTGGTCGGCCGCGGCGAAGGGCGCATGCATGAGGTCCAGGGCACGGCCCTCGGGCCAGGAATGCAGGATCGCGTTGGCGAGCAGGACGAGCGGTGAAACGTCCGTCATGGTGCCGTAGGCGCGGTTGTTCATGTCTCCGAGGCACAGGTGCACGGCAAAGCGGGTGCCATCGGCGGACGCTGCGGCCAGCCCGGTTACCGCTCGAGCCAGCACTCTCGCCAGCGCGGGCCGGGCCGCGGCGGGAGCTTTCGTAAGCAGCACGAGTTCAACGGGGACTTCGATCTGAAAGAGGGTGTCGGTGCCGGTGATGCTCTTGACATCGCGAATTTCGGCCAGCGTGCCCTCGGTGAATGCGCGGCGGTGCCGTAGTGCACCTACGGGTCCGAGGGTGAACATGGCTAGGTCGAGGTCACCGGGGACGCCTTCCTGGAAGACCACGTCGGGCCGGCCGGCCGCCTCCCGGGCCCGCTCGAACTGCGGAAAGCTCTCTCGCACTGCCTCGACGTGGCCGAAGTCCAGCGAGGCGCCGTAGAGCCGGCGGCCCTTCCGGACACGGAACTGCGGTGTCTTGTCATAGTCGGACCAGTCCCCGGGCTTGCGAAGCTCAAGATCGGGATGGGTACGCAGGCCATCGATGATCGGGATTATCCAGTTGCGCCGCACACCGGTCTCGCCGTCGGGCACCGAGCGAAGACACGGGCCGAGGATCTCCAAGGCGGTGGCCACTGCGGCGGCCGGCGTCGCGCCTGGCAAGCTCCCGACCAGATGGGCGTCACGTTCGGGCACGGGTACCTCCAGCAGCTGATGGAGCGGTGGCCTCTGCGGCTCTGCTGGATCACGTGGATCGGTACAGGGCCGCTGCGCGGTGGGCGCCAGGGTGACACCGTACTGGCTGGCCGCTGCACAGCCACTCTTGGCCTCGGACCCAGTTCGGCCCGCGGCCGAGGCGCGGGACTGCTGCTCGTGAGTGTTGCGCTTGCTCCACCTCATCCGCAGGATGGCGGGCATGGTTGTTGATCCGCACCTGCTGGCGGTGTTCGTCGTGATCACCGCGATTGCGATGGTCGTGCCCGGGCCCGACATGTTGTTCGTGCTGGGGTGCGGCATGCGTGGCGGACCACGCGCCGGTCTGCTCGCGACCTGCGGGGTCGCCACCAGCGAGGCGATCCACGTGGCGTTGGCGGCGGCTGGCCTCACGGCCCTGTTCGTCGCGGTCCCCACCGCCTTTGCCGTCGTACGGCTGGTCGGTGCGGCGTACCTGATCTATCTCGGTGTTCAGGCCATCCGGCGGCGGGGCGGCCCCGACCTCGACGAGGCGCAGGTGCGGGTGGCCGGAATCAAGGGCCGGCAGGCGTTCGTACGCGGATTCGCCACGAACCTGCTCAACCCGAAAATGGTCACTTTCACGGTCGCGTTGCTGCCGCAGTTCGTCAGTCCGCAGTTCGGGCACGTGTGGGCCCAGTTCGCGGTTCTCGGCGTCGTACTGGTGGCCTTCGACTTCCTCGTCGACGGTACTGTGGGCATGCTCGGCGGCCGGATCGGCGACTGGCTGGGCCGTCGGCGCGCGGTGCGACGCGGTATCGATGTCACGGCAGGAGGGATCTTCATCGGGTTGGGCGTATGCCTCGCCGTCGAGAAGTGATCAGGAGCGGGCCTCCAGTACGGCGAGGTCCCGCTCGGCGAAGAGGCGGTGCTCCCACTCCTCGGTCACCACGGCTTGCAGGCAGCGGCGCACGAGGTAGCTGCCGGCCTCCGGGTAGCCCGGGGGCGGGATCGGGTCGGTCGTGCCGGCCAGCACGGCATCGGTGAGTCCGGCCAGCACGTCGTGCACGACGGCCGCACGGTCGGCCCGTAGGGCGAGCACCTCGTGGAGGGTCGGCCGGGCGTCGAGGTCGCGGGGGACACCGGGCTCGTCGGGCATCTCCGTGTGAGGCAGGTCGAGGTGGTCGTACGGCGACGGGTCGCCGAGCATCGCCCGCTTCACCAGGCGTCCGTCGCGAAGGTGAGATGGCGGAGCGTCTCGACGAAGGACCACTCACCGTCGACGCGCTCGTGGAGCAGCTCCGGCGTCAGCCGAGTCGAGGTCCACCAGAAGGGCGCCGCGGATCCTGACGCCCGTCAGGTCGACATCCTGGAAGCGGGAGCCGGCCAGGTCGGCGTGTTCGAAGCGGGACCCGCGCATGTCCCTTCCGGTGAACTCAGCCATCCGCGCAGCATGCCACCGATGGGCGTCACTTCAGGTGTCAGCGGCGAGTTCGACGGGCCGGGAGCCGGCATCTCCGCATCGTAGGGCGCCGGGGCGGCCCGCCCCGGCGCTTCTGATCCGGTGCTGTACGGACTAGGCCACCGGTCCCTGCGGGGGGTGGTGTCGGGGGGGTAGGGCCTGCGGCGCTGGCGCGGGACCCCATCCCGGCTGGACCTGGGGGGTCTGCGGCGGCGGCCCATAGCCTGGCGGCGGGGGGGCATAGGCAGCGGGCGGCGGCCCATAGGCAGGGGGCGGGGGACCGTAGCCGGGCGGCGGGCCATAGCCGGCTTGGGGCGCCCCGGTCGTCGCGGACAGCGGCGAACGGCCTGATGGCGCCAGAGCACGGAGCTTCAGCCAGACGACGAGGTTCAGGATCAGGGTGAGGGGGGTCATCACGAAAAACGAGATCACTCCCCACCACCCGAACAGCAACGTCCGGCCGGTCATGCGCTTGACGGCCGCCATCCCGTGCTCCCGGCAGAACGGACCCTTCAGCGTGACCATCTGCATCAGGATGATCATCCCGTGGTGCTCGTGGACGGTGGCCTTCACCGCCGGCGTCGCCCCGCACAACCGGCACGCGAGTTCGCGTGTAGCGGGCGGACCGTAGGGCTGCTGATAAGGCTCGGGCAGGTTGCTCATGGATGCGGCACTCCTGACTCGGCGACGATGCCGCAGAGCGTACGGATCACACCCTTATGTGGCGAACCCGGTCTGTGACAGGTGTTGCCGTCCGGGTCGAGGAACCACGCGATCCCCGCCGCCCCCGGGCGCCGGCTGCGACCCCGACGAATGCCACCAGGGCACTGGATTGCAGCATCGACCCTCCCGGTCGTGGCCGGTTGCGGTTTCGCCCGCGCGACGTCGTTGGGTACGCTGACCGGGCTCCAGCCCCCTTAGCTCAGACGGCAGAGCGTCTCCATGGTAAGGAGAAGGTCTACGGTTCGATTCCGTA
>QHCA01000422.1 GCA_003244095.1 Pseudonocardiales bacterium
ATTAAGAGTCAGCTGCTCTGCCAATTGAGCTAACGGCGCCGACATGGGCACACGGCGTGGGACGATACCAGCAGCCGTACTGCGCCTCGAACCGCGTCGGAACACGTACCATGGTCCGAGGCAACCTCCGATCGGTTTATGCGTCACAAACCGATCACGTGCCTCGCCAACGACGGTGAGGAGGGGGGAGGATGTCGCAGGCTGTCGAGGGGGATACGGGATGGGGCTGGTTCCCAGCAAGGTGGCGGTTCGCCGCGGGTTGAGTCTGGGTGTTGCCATGGCCCTCTTGGTCGGCCTGGCAGCCTGCCAGCGGGCCAGCCTTCGCAAGGCCGCTGACACCGCCAAGCCCGCTGTCAGTGCCTCCCCTGCGGTGCCGGGGCCTCCCATGACGCTCGCCGTCACGCCGGTCAATGCCACTCGCGACGTTCGGCCTGCTGTGCCGGTCGTCGTCACGGCTGCCAACGGCCGGCTCACCGGCGTCAAGCTGACGACCACCAAGGGCACGGCGGTTCCCGGTACGACCAATCCCGAGGGCACCCGCTGGACCTCCGCGGCCACGCTCGCCTACGGCACGGGCTACTCCCTCACCGCCGAGGCCGTCGACAGCCACAACAAGGTCAAGACGACCGCCTCGGCATTCACCACGGTCACGCCGCGGCGGCTGGTCTACCCGGACATGTCGCCGCTGGCGGGGGAGACGGTGGGCGTCGGGATGCCGATCATCATCAACTGGTCGCGCGACGTTCCCGACCGGGCTGCCGCCGAGCGGCTGCTCAAGGTGACGACCGACAAGCCGGTCGTCGGTACGTGGAGCTGGATCTCCAGCCATGAGGTGCACTACCGGCCGCAGGTCTACTGGCCGGCCTACACCCATGTCACCGTCGACATCGGCGTCGGCCGGGCCGACCTCGGAAGCGGGGTCTACGGAGAGACGGGCCGCCGGATCGCCTTCACCGTCGGCTCGTCGGTGATCAGCAAGGTGAGCAACGCGACCAAGACGCTGACGGTCTACCAGAACGGCGTGCCGATCCGGAGCATGCCGGTCAGCATGGGCCGCTCCGCCATGCCGACCTCCGCGGGCATCAACGTGGTGCTGGTCAAGTTCGACCAGAAGTTCTTCGACTCGGCCAGCTTCGGCCTCCCGCGCGATGCGCCCGGCGGCTACTACACCAAGGTCTACTGGGACACCAAGTTCACCTTCGGCGGTGAGTACGTCCACGCCGCGCCCTGGTCGGTCTCGCAGCAGGGGCACCGCAACGTGTCACACGGCTGCATCAACGTCAGCACGTCCAACGCCAAGTGGTTCTACTACCTGAGCAAGCGCGGCGACATCGTGCAGGTGATCGGCACGGAGCGCGCGGTGCGCCGCGGGGACGGCTACACGGACTGGAACGTGCCGTGGGCCACCTACCTCGCCGGCAGCGCCCTGCACTGATCGATCAGCAGGATCAGCTGGGCCGGCGGATCTCGCCGAATGCCTGCTCGTAGTGGGTCATGTTCTCGTTGAGGGCCTTGAGGATCTCGAACACCTGACCGGGCGGCACCCGTACCCGGGTGACGACCCGCGCGGGCACGTGCACGACTGGGGTGCCGTCCTCGCTCTCGCCCATCTGCGCGGGCTGCTTCACCGCGAAGTCGAACGTGAACTCGTCCTGGGTGTGCCAGACGGCCAGCAGGTTGGCGTACACGCCGGCCTCCTGCTCCTCCGGCACCGTCACGGCGACGAACTGCTGCGGCTGCGTCATCCGCCGACCGTACGCGAGTCGATCGCGGCGTAGTGGGCGTGGTCTGCCCCCGTGACGTGGGCCCAGTAGCGGTCCCCGTAGGACCAGTGCCACCACTCGGTCGGGTAGTTGACCAGCCCCGCGCCGCCCAGCACCCGGGCGAGCAGGTCGCGGTTGGCGCGGGCCACACCCGTCACAGATGCCGCCGCGAAATAGCAGGCGCCCTCGCTGTCCTCCGGCGTGGCGTTGACCGCCGCGCCCATGTCGAGCTCGACCCCGGCCGCGTCGCAGAGCGTGAGGTCGACGGCCGCTCCGGCCGTGTGCGGTGCCACCTCGGGCGGCGCGATGTAGCGGCTGGCCATCGTCGCCACCGTGGCCGAGGACCAGTCCGGATGCTCGCCGCGCAGCCAGTCGGAGTATCCGGTGAAGTACGCCTGCTGTAGCGCGAGCGGCCGGTAACCCTCGACGACCAGCAGATGCAGCCCGGCCGGCAGCGCCGCCTGGGCCTGGCCCAGCCGCTCCAGCAATCCCGATCGCAGCAACGCGTACGCCTGTTCGTCATCGCTGCGGCGGGTGTCCAGCCGCACGCCCGGGCACTCGCGGACGTGGGACAGCGGCTCGCCGCAGTCCACGGTGGGTACGGCGACGACGGCCGGATCGCTGATCAGCACGAAGTCGGCGACCATCAGCGCAGCCCTGACTCTCGGAGCGTGACGTTGAGCCGGCCGGTCAGCCCCAGCTCGGGTGGTCCGGTGCCGGACACGGTACGGAGGACGCCGTGGTAGGCCAGCCGCGCCGGCCCGCCGAATACGAACAGGTCACCGCTGGCCAGCTCGACGTCAGTCCACGGCCGGCCGCGGGAGTCGGGATTGCCGAACCGGAACGTGCACCGGTCGCCGACGCTGAGCGAGACCACAGGGGCCGGTGAGCGCTCGTCACGGTCGGCGTGCAGGCCCATCCGGGCGCGCTCGTCGTAGTAGTTCACCAGCGCGACGTCGGGCTGATACACGGCCGCCTCCTCGGGGCCGCAGACGGCGTCGACGGCCCGCCGGCCGAGGTCGGCCAGCCACGCCGGCAGGGGCTTGACCGGCGAGCCGTCGCCGTCGTCCACCGTGCGCGAGTAGCGGTAGGGCTGCCAGTGCCAACCGAGGCAGACGGTCTGCACCGACATCTCACCGCCACCCCGCATCCTGGTGTGCCGCATGCCGGCCGGCGGCTCGGCCCACTCCCGCCAGGCCGCCACGAGCCGGCGCTGCTCGTCGAAGGGCAGCCATGCCGGCGCGTGCGCCGCCCCCGGGGACACCTCGGTTGGCGGCCGGTCGAACAGCGGCTGCACGTACATCTCCCAAAAAGTGGGGTGACTGACGGGACTTGAACCCGCGACATCCGGGACCACAACCCGGCGCTCTACCAACTGAGCTACAGCCACCACGAGGAACGGCTCATCGTATCCGGTCGCCGGTCAGCCGGGATCGGCCACCGGTGCCACCGGCCCGATGGGCGTCACCGAGATGGCGGCCTCCTTGGCCTCGTCGATGGTCGGTCCGGGCAGCGGTACGAAGACGGTGGCCCGGTAGTAGCGCAGCTCGCGGATGCTCTCCTGGATGTCGGCGAGCGCGCGGTGCGCCAGGCCCTTGGCGGGCTGGCCGAAGTAGACCCGGGGATACCACCTCCGACACAGCTCCTTGATCGAGGAGACGTCGACCATCCGGTAGTGCAGGAAGTCGTCCAATTCGCCCATGTCGCGGGCGATGAAGCCCCGGTCCGTGCCGATCGAGTTGCCGCACAGCGGGGCGCTACGCGGCTCGTCGACGTAGGCCCGCACGTAGTCCAGGACCATCCGCTGTGCCTCCGCGACGGTCACGGTGGACGCGCGGACGGCGTCGGTGAGGCCGGACTTGTCGTGCATCCTGGCGACCACGTCCTCCATCCGGTCGAGCACCTCGTCGGGGGCGGAGATGACCACGTCGATCCCGTCGCCGAGGACATTGAGGTCGGAATCGGTCACCAGGGCGGCGACTTCGACGAGCGCGTCACGGCTCAGGTCGAGCCCGGTCATCTCGCAGTCGATCCATACCAGTCGGTCCGTCACGTGTCTGAGGCTAGCGCGAGACGGCAATCCGTCGAGCGCAGCGAGGCGCAGGGCGAGATGACGGCTCAGCCGGGTCAGCCGACCGAGAGCGACACCACGTCCCACTCGCCGTAGAAGGCGTGCAGGTAGGCGCCCCGGATCTTCGAGCCACGTACGTGGATGCCGGCGTTGTAGAGCAGCGGGACGATCGGGGCCAGCCCCATGATCTGCTCGTCGAGCTTGCTCCACTCCGGCGCTTGCTGCTTCGGGTCGCGGATGGCGCTGATCCGGTCGATCTCGGCGTTGATCGCCGGGTTGTTGAGCTGCGAGAGGTTGGTGTTGCCCTTGGCCCTGATCTGGCGCCCGTCGAACTGCGGGGGCAGCACGGTGCTGCCCGAGGGCCAGTCCGGCCCCCAGGTGCTGAACGCCAGCTCGGGCATCTTCGTGACGTCGCCGATCGTGCCGTAGTAGACGCCCGGCGGCACCGCCTGTATCTCCAGGTCGATGCCCGCCCGTTTCAGGGCCGACTGCAGGGCGACCGCCTGGGCCACGCCCATGCCGATGCTGGACGAGGCGACGGTGAGCTTGAGCGGGAGCGGGACGCCGGCCTGTTGCAGCAACCGTTTGGCCTTGTCCGGGTCGCCCTGCGGCCGGGCCTTGTAGAGGTCGTACGCGTGGTATCCGGGCAGCAGCGGTGTCATGATCGTCGTCGCGTAGTCGCCGGCCGTCCTGCCGCCACGGGCGATGCGGTAGGCCTCCCGGTTGACTGCGTAGTTGATCGCCTGCCGAACCTCGAGCTTGGGCACCTTCTTGGTGTTGATCGCCAGGTAGCTCAGGTGACCGTTCAGCCCGCGTACCGATCGGGACTTCACGGCAGCGTTGCTCAGTGCCTGGGCGATGCTCTCGGGCGCCAGCGGGGTGCCGAGCTCGATGGCGGCCTTGTCGGGTCCCGAGTCCGCGATGAGCCGCTGGTCGATCGTCGCGGTGTCCAGACCGAAACTGCACACGATGGTGTCGGGGTAGGCGCCGCGAACCGGGTCGGTCCGCCGGTCCCAGTAGACGTTGCGGCTCAGGGTGAGCGTCTTGCCGCGCTCGTACCGGTCGATCTTGTACGGGCCGGAGGAGAACACCCGGTCGTCGTACCGCACGCCGGTGTCTCTCGTACGGGGCACGGGCACGGTCGTCGGCTCGGTCGTGGCGTAGTTGAAGTCGCTGACCGCCCGCTTGAGCTGGAAGGTGATGGTGTTGCCCTGCACCACGATCGAGCTGAGGCTCTTGCCGGACTTCTTCGGCCCTTGGTAGCCGGGCGGGACGTTGGCCAACAGCAGCTGGATGTACTGAGGGCCTTCGTTGAGCTCAGGGTCGAAGGCGCGCTCGACACCGTACTTCACGTCGGCGGCCTTGATCACGGTGCCGTCTTCGTAGCGGAGTCCCGGGCGCAGGGTGAACTTCCAGGACGTGCCGCCAGCGCCTATCGTCCCGGCGTCGGTGGCCAGGTCGCCGACGACGTCGGTGCCCACCCCGCCCGGCTCGGACTTGTACGTGGTCAGCGACCGGTACAGCAGCCGGCCGAAGTCCAGGCCCTGGGCCACGTAGTTGCGGGCCGGGTCGAGGTGCTCGAAGTCGGCGTGCATCAGCACGTTGAGGGTGCCCCCAGCGACCCGTGTCTGCGCCCGAGGCGAGGTTGGGACGGCCTTGCCTTCGCCGGCGCCGCCCGGGCAACCGGTGGCGAGGAGCATCACGACCGCTGCGCCGAGGAGCGACTTGGCCAGCGGCCGACCCGGGGTCATTCCGTAGAGCCTCCTGCGAACTGACGGGCGCGCACGCGCCAGGCGGGTACGACCGATGGTTCCCCACCGTGCGCAAGTGCGGAAGAGCGCGTTACCGAATCGGGATCTGGCCGCGCCCCGGGCACCGTCCGTCCAAGATAGTCATCAAGGCGCGCCGCGGCGAGTCCCTTCCTCTTCAGCGAAGCGGTCAGCCTGCCGAAACGGTGAGCATGATTCATCGGCTGCTGGTCCATGGCTGGTCCGTCTTGGGCTCGGTCCTGCCCCGCGGCCGCCCGCTGCCCCTGAGCGCCTGGACGTCCCGGCACAAGGGACTGACCGTGTTGTTGTGGTTGCACGTCGGCGGCCTGTTCGTCGTGGCCCTGGCACGGGGCTATTCGCCGTTGCACGGCGTGGTCGACGTGTCGTTCCTCGCGGCCGCCGCTGCACTCGCACCGGTGCAGCGGCTGGGCCGGCGGGTCAGGTCCTGTGTCGTCACGCTCGGCCTGTTGATGTCCTCGGCGGTGCTGGTGCACCTGACCGGCGGCCTGATCGAGAGCCACTTCCACTTCTTCGTGATGGTGGCCGTGATCACCCTTTATCAGGATTGGGTGCCTTTCCTGGTGGCGGTCGGCTTCACCGCCGTGCACCACGGCGTGATGGGCATCATCGCGCCGGCTTCGGTCTTCAACCACCCCGAGGCGGTGCGGCGACCGATCCTGTGGGGGCTGATCCACGCCGGTTACGTTCTCGCCGCGGCCGCCGCGAACCTCTACACCTGGCGGCTCGCCGAAGACGAGCGCGGCCGCACCGACGAGGCCAGGTCCGCTGAACAGGCGGTGCGCGCCGCCAGGGACGACGCGCTTGAGCTGTCCCGGCTGAAGTCGCAGTTCCTCGCCACGATGAGTCACGAGATCCGCACCCCGATGAACGCCGTCATCGGACTGTCCGGCCTGCTGCTCAACACCCCACTGGGCGAGACGCAACAGCGGTACGCCCAGGGCGTCAAGATCGCCGGCGACGGACTGCTCACGATCATCAACGACATCCTGGACTACTCCAAGCTCGAGGCCGGCAAGGTCGACATCGAATCTCTCGAGCTCGATCCCGGGCGGCTGATCGAGGATGTGGCCGGCCTGGTTGCCCCACCGGCACTCGCCCGTGGGCTGGAGCTGATCGCCTACTGCCACCCCGACGTGCCGGCCGGCCTGCGCGGGGACACCAATCGGATCCGGCAGGTCCTGCTCAACCTGGTTTCCAACGCGATCAAGTTCACCAGCAGCGGTGAGGTCGTCGTGCAGGCCCAACTCGTGAGCCAGGATGCGGCCAACGCCGTCATCCGGTTCCAGGTCTGCGACACCGGCATCGGAATCGCCCCCGAAGACAAGGGTCGGCTGTTCGAGCCGTTTGCCCAGGCCGACGCGACGACCACCCGACGGTACGGAGGGACCGGACTCGGCCTGGCGATCAGTGTCCGGCTGGTGGCCGCCATGGGCAGCATTCTGGAACTGGTCAGTGAGCCGGGGCGGGGCAGCACGTTCTCCTTCGATCTCACGCTGGTCAAGGCACCGCTGACCGAGAGCGCTCGCATCGATGTGTCACAGTCGTCGCTGGCCGGCCTCCGAGCCCTGGTCGTCGACGACAACGAGACCAACAGGTGGATCCTGTCCGCCCAGCTACAGGGCTGGCGGATGACCGCTGACCTGGCGGAGGACGCGGCAGTCGCACTGGTGTTCATGCGGGAGGCGGCGGCGGCCGGCCGCCCGTACGCGATCGCCATCCTTGACATGCACATGCCGGGCATGGACGGCGTCGACCTCGCCCGCGCGATCACCACCGATCCTGCTCTGGCGGGCGCCCGGCTCGTCCTGCTGACCTCCGGTGGCGACGTCGATGCGCAGACTGCAGCAGAGGTCGGCCTCGCGGCACGGCTCACCAAGCCGTTGCGTCAGGCCGAGTTGCAGGATCTGCTGCTGCGCCTGACCGCCGCGGACACGGCACCGTCGGGATCGACCCCTCTCATCCCGGCGCCCAGGCCCGCGATGGAGGCCGACAGAGGCCACGTACTGGTGGTCGAGGACAACGAGTTCAACCAGCTCGTCGCCGAAGGGCTGCTGGCCGAGCTTGGCTTCACCGTGCAGATCGTCGGCAACGGGCTGCAGGCCGTGGCAGCCATCGAGGCCGCGCCGGCGGCGTACTGCGCTGTCCTGATGGACTGCCACATGCCGGAGATGGACGGCTTCCAGGCCACCGAGGAGATCCGCCGGCGGGAGGGTGGCAGGCGACACACTCCGATCATTGCCATGACCGCCTCGGCTCTCGCGGAGGACCGCGACATGTGCATGACCGCGGGGATGGATGACTTCGTCGCCAAGCCGATCGACCCGAACGCACTCGACGAGGCGCTGGGGCGCTGGTCCATCAGGCGTCCTCGAAGCGCGTCCCCGGACGCGGCCCCCGTGATCGGCAGTCGCGCGGCCCCGGAGGCCGCCGTGCTCGACGCGAACCGCTTGCAGATCCTGCGCAGCCGAGGCCCGGCCGATGGTCTCGGCCTGCTGGGCAAGCTCGGGCAGGTCTTCCTGGCGTCCGTGCCCGCCCAACTGAGGGCGGTGGAGCAGGCCGTGTCGAACGGCGATGCGGGTGCCTTGCGCCAGGCTGCCCACCAGCTGAAGGGGGCGGCGGCGAACCTCGGTGCCGACTCCGTCGCCAGACTGTGCGCCGAGCTCGAATCAATGGGCCGCGCCGGCAATGCCGGGAACGCCCACATCGTCGACCAACTCACCGAAGAACTGGCGCGCGCGACCGCCGCGCTCGCCGAACTGGTGTCGCCCGCGGCAGCGGCAACGGTGGATTAGATGCGTATTCTCGTCGTCGACGACGACCCCAGCTCACTGATGCTGGCTCAGACGTTCGTGGAGGAACTCGGGCACAGTTGTGTGACCGCCACCGATGGCGACATGGCCTGGCGACTGTTCATCGAATACCAGCCGGAGGTGCTGGTCAGCGACCGCGACATGCCCGGACTCAACGGTGTCCAGTTGTGCCGCGCGATCCGCAAGGCCGCCCGCGACAGCTACACGTACATCATTCTGGTGACCTCCGCCGGTGAGCACGGCGATCAGCTTTCCGGAATGGAAGCCGGCGCGGACGACTACCTGACCAAGCCGCTGGACCCGCTGGCCCTGGAGACCCGCCTGCTGGCGGCCCGGCGGGTCACGTCGTTGCACGAGCAGCTCGCCAAGTACCGGACCGAGTTGGCCGTCCTGGCCCGGACCGACCCGCTGACCAAGCTGCGCAACCGCCTGACCGTCGCCGACGACCTCGACCTGCTCCATCGCCGCAGCCAGCGCTACGGTCGCAGCTACTCACTGGCGCTGTTCGACATCGACGCGTTCAAGCCCTACAACGACACGTACGGGCACCAGGCCGGCGACGAGGCGCTGCGCCGGGTGGCTCAGGCTCTCGACCGCCGCGCCCGTCAGGGCGACACCGTCTACCGGTACGGCGGAGAGGAGTTTCTGGTCGTGCTGCCCGAGCAGTCCCCGCCTGCCGCGCTGAACGCGGTCGAGCGGCTGAGAGCCGGCGTCGAGCTGCTGGGCATCCCGCATGCCGGCAGTCCCAGCGGGCTTCTCACGATCAGCGGCGGCGTCTCGTCCTACATCGCCGGCCGCCAGGTTTCGGGGCACGAGCTGCTCAGGGAGGCCGACCTCGCGCTCTATCGAGCCAAGGCCACCGCTCCGAACATCGTGGTGGGCTGCGACCCCATCGGCGTCAGCGCAGCGGGGCTATCCACGTCCGCCGAGTACCTTGCGCCCGACCCGGAAGACCTCTCCGGATCCCTTGCATCGGGCACACTTGCGCCAGCTGATACCGATGGGGGCCCGTCGCTTGCCGCCTCCCTTGCAGGTCGGGCAGGGCTTGTACGGCCAGAAGAGGCACGAGAGCAGGTAGCTGCCGAGCATCACGCCGACGAACACGGCTGCGTACACGCCGCCATAGTGACCCCCTCGGGGGGACCTGGCACGTAACCTGGCCGACTAGCCTTGCGTGATGCTCGACCTCCCGGTTGGCACCGCCAGGGCCTACTGGGCGCCGCGATCGGCGGCCCGGGATGAGTGGCAGGCGCTGCTCGACCCGGGTGAGCGGGCCCGGCGGGGGGCGTACCTGCACCCGGAGGACAGGGACCGGTTCCTGGTCGGTGCGGTGCTCGTCCGCCTCGTCTTCGCCCGCGAGTTGTCGATCGAGCCCGCGATGGTGCGGCTGGACCGCAGCTGTCCGGACTGTGAGCGGCCGCACGGCAAGGTACGGCTGGCCGCGGGGCAATCGGCTGCCGGTGGTCGGCTGGAGGTGTCGATCTCGCACTCGGGCGGCTGGGTGGTGCTCGCCGCGTGCCGGTCAGGCGCGGTCGGCGTCGATGTAGAGCAGATCACTCCGGCCATCGACCACCTCGGCGTCGCTCGGATCGCCTTCACCGACAGCGAGTCGCAGGATCTGTCTCGCCGGCCGCCCGAGGCTCGGCCGGCCGCCTTCACCCGGTACTGGACCCGCAAGGAGGCCGTGGCCAAGGCGGTGGGAGAGGGACTGCGCGCCCCCCTGAGCTCCATCGAGGTCACGGCACCCGGCCGTTCACCGGCCGTGCTGTCATGGCGTTCCCGGCCGGACCTTGCGGGCATGGTGCAGTTGCATGATCTGATCGCCGACGATAAGCACCGGGCCAGCCTGGCCGTCATCTCGCCGACACCCGTCTGCGTGGTCGAGGAGGACGCGGTGGAGTTGTTCGGGGCCCTCTGAGGTCAGGATCGCCAGGCCTGGACGATCGCGACGAGCAGGACGAGGAAGGACGCAGCTCCTGCGATCATGGCGCCGGGATACCAGTGCCGCCACCGGCGGGTGGCCGCGGCGGTGGCACAGCTGATCGCGGCGACCGTGGCCAGCCGGGCCCCGCGGGCCAGTGCTGCATGGCCGAGCCACGGTGCCCACGGCACGCCCGTCTGTCCGGCCTGGCGGGCGTACACCTTCAACGGCGCGCCGCTGAGCGGCTGGTGCCAGATGGCGGCGGGTCCTTCGGCGACGTACTGGGCGTGTACGACGTCGTTCATATGGCCGGTCGTCAGCGGCTGCGGCAGGTATCGCCCGTGGGCGGCGAGCAACAGGGTGGTGAGGCCGCCCAGGAGGCTGCCGGCCAGGGCCACGGCGCAGAGCCGGGCCGCCGTCCGGACCTGACGGGCGGGCGCGGCCAGCAGCAGCAGGGCAAGCATCGCCTCGGGCAGCAACGGCCACGACAGACCCTCGGCGAAGGCTGCAGCGAACGCCATGACCAGCGCCCGCCGGCCGGTCGCATAGCGTGCGACCCGCTGCCGTATCACCGAGTCGGGGCGAGCCGACGCCATGGTGGCGAGCCGGGCGACCTCTCGCTGTACGTCGGCCGGGGCCGGGTCGACCATCGGGGTGCCGAACCGTACGTCGAGTGATGCGCGGTGGAACCGTCCGTGCTTGGGCAGCATCCGGTCGGTGCCGGTGATGCCCGCCGGTACGACGGGTACGCCGTACTCGGCGGCAAGGCGGAACGCCCCGGAACGGAACGCGCCGCCGCCGGCGCCGTCGCGGGAGCCGGCCGGAAAGACGACGACCGCACGGCCCGCGCGCAGCAGCGGGCCGGCGGCGGCCAGGTCGCCGTAGCCGCCGCCGGTCCGGCGGACGGGGAAGGCGGCGGCGCCGGCCTGGCAGATCGCTGCCCTGACGGGGGAGCTGAACCAGTGGTCGGCCGCTGCCGCCACCACCGGCCGGTGGCCGGGATCGATGGCGGCGAGCAGGGCGACGGTGTCGGCGCGTGCGACGCGTGGTTGGCGACGACCACGCAGCCGCCCGGTGGCAGTTCGCCGGACGTCCCGATACCGCCGGTGACAGTGAGCGCCGACCGCCAGAACGCGTGCCGCAGTCGAGCCGGAATGTCGGCGCCGGTGCCTGGACGGTGGGTGGCGGCGGGACGGGTGGCGGCGGCGAGCATCGTCATGCTGCACCGGCCGTGAACGCAGCCGCGATGGCGCCGCAGGTGAGGACGCCGAGGACTGCGCCGAGCAGCGAGTCGATCCGGTCGAGCAGGCCGCCGAAGCCCGGCAGCCAGCGACCGGCATCCTTCACTCCAGCGCCGCGCTTCATCATCGATTCGAGCAGGTCGCCGAGGACCCCGCCGGCGATCACGCCGGCGATGACCACGGGCCGGGCGGAGTGGAAGAAGGCCAGCACCGCGATGCTCGCACCGGCGAAGCCTGCCACGCCGGCCCAGGTCTTGTTGGGTGACAGGGCCGACAGTCTCCGGTTGAGGATCGGAAGGCGGCCGAGCGTGCGGCCGGCGATGAACGCCGAGACGTCGCCGAACGACACCGCGGCGGCAAGCGGGATCACCAGGCGCGGCTGCCAGCCGAGCGCGGTCAACGGCACAGTGATGCAGGCCAGGCCGAACAGTGTCCGCGCGGCCGCGGACACGCCGTGTTCCACGTCGCCGGCGGCCAACGGCGGGACGACGGCGACGACGAGGAGCAGGACGAGAGAGGCCGGCTCGACAGAGGCCGCCACCTCGGCGGCGGCGACTNNCACCGGAAGGGCCGCCAGCCCCGCCGCGCCCACGAGCACGGCCCGCTGCGGCCACGCCAGCCCGGTGAGGCGTCCGTACTCCAAGCCGGCGACCCCTGCCAGCACCGCCATCGCCCACGCGAGCGTTCCGGGGATCTCGGCGGCCACCAGGAGCAACGGCGCCGCGACGAGCCAGGTCATCCAGCGCGCCAGGAGCTCACGCTGGCGGGTCAGGGCGACGCCGAGCCCACCGAGCGTGAGAGCCCCGGCGAACAGCGGGATGGCGCGGGCCACTTCCGGGCTCATCACAGCTCGCCCAGCAGGACACGCGCCGCTGCCGCACGCCTGATTGCGGTCACGGCGCTCCCGACCGCCACGATCGCCGCGATGAGGGCGAAGGCGCCGGTCAGCGCCGCGATCGGGGCGAGCAGCGCCCGCTCGGTCTTGCCGACGGGGCCACCGTTGGTCCTCGGCGCGCCGTGGGCGGCGGCGGCCAGGGATACCCAGGACGGCAGGGATGCGGTCAGGAGCAGCAGCCCGGCGGCCGGCCCCCGAGGTGGTAGCCCAGGCCGGCCAGGAGGGCCAGATCGGCGAGCCGGTCGGTCACCTCGTTGACGAGGCCGCCCCAGCGCGACGTGGCGCCTCGTCGGCGGGCCAGGCCGCCGTCGAGGTTCGCGCAGGCCAGCCGGGCCGCGGCCGCGAGCGCGACCACCACCGCGGCGACCACGCCGGGCGCTGCGATCGCCAGGGTCAGGCCGCCGACGGCCCCGGCGACGACGCCGGCGGCGGACACGGCGTTCGGTGTCACGCGCGAGGGGTCCAGGCGGTCCAGGATCGTGACCAGGCGGCGGGCGTACCACGGCTTGAGCGCGTACAGCCCCAACGTGAGCGGGTTGGCTTCCATGCCCCGAGAGTCGTCGATCGCGGTGCTCCGCAGATCCGCCGGGCTGCCCAGCGCCACTGAGTAGTCCTACTCATTACTGTGGCCGGGCGGCTCCATGAAGCGCCTCGTCGTCGGCGGTGGCTACCGCTATGTCCGTGACATGTCAGTCTGGGAGGGCAGGGTGCTGGCTGCCCAGAGGACTCAAAACGACTCCCCGCTCTGCCGCTGCCCGACCTGGCGTAGGCCTCCCCCTGAAGCGCGAACTCGACCGCCTTGCCGGAGACACGGAGACGGTCGCCAATCAGGCTCTGCGTGCCGAGTACCCAAGCGACCAGGCCGTTGCGACCTGCTTCGCCGGCCAGCCGAAATGCGACCGCGCCTGGTGCGCGGCGGCCTGGCGGTCCCCCAGGTCGACAGATGCGTGGGCCAGCAGGCCACCGCTTGCTTCATGGTGATGAGGTCGTCGAGAGAGGCGAGTGCCACATCGACACCCGCGATCGTGGCCTGACCGGTGGATCGCGCCCGGCAGGACTCGAACCTGCGGCCAAGTGCTTAGCAGATGCGCGCGACTGTCGGGAGGCGCTGCATTCACGCTGATCCCCTGGAGCCCGGGCGCCGATGGGTCCGGGTGGGTTCGTTCGTGCTGGCGGTCATTCCAACGCTGGAAGTACCGGCGGCACAGGCGCAATCTGACTGGCACGAGACTGGCACGACGGGCGACTTGGAGTCTCGGGGGCGGACGCTCCCGGCCCGTTTCAGGGGAAGCGACGCCGCGATCGCCGGACTTCACCAAGCACTCGGGGGGATCGCAGAGATTGCACGAAGCGGAGAGCTCACTGTGAGGGGCAAGTCCTCGTAGGCGCTGATCGTCGGGTCCGGGTACCGATGGCGAGTTGGTGTCGGTGCGGACGGTCCAGATGGTCCACGCCGTGCTACGCAACGCCGTCCAGCACGCGGTCAACGAGGAGATCGTGCCGCGCAACGTCGTCAAGCTCGTCGAGGTGCAGTCGCCGAACTACGAGGTTGGCGTCGGGTTGTCGATCGATGCTGCTCGCGACGTGCTCCACTGGCTGCGGGCGGATCGATGGTCGGCGTTGTACGTGTTGGCCCTGACGCTCGGGCTGCGCGCCAGGGCGAGCTGCTCAGGTTGCGTTGGGTGGATGTCGACCTGGACGCGGGGGAGCTGCATGTGCGACAGGCGGCCCGGCGGGTCGGGGGAGTGCTGCGTTTCGATCCGCCCAAGACGCGCCGCTCGCGTCGTACGGTGCCGCTCCCGGCGAGCTGCCTGGATGCGCTCAGGGAGCACAAGGTGCGCCAGGCTCAGGAGCGGTTGGCGGCTGGCCCATCGTGGGTTGCGTCGGGCTTGGTGTTCACGACCGGGCGCGGTACTCCCATCGAGCCGAGGAACCTGAACCGGCACTGGCACGTGACAGAGAGGGTGCCGGTCTGCCGGCTCTTCGGTTTCACGACCTGTGTCACACGTGCGTGACGCTGCTGCTCGACCTCGGCGCGCCGCACATCGTCCAGACCATCGCTCGGCACAGCGGCCTGGAGGTCACGATGACGATCTACGCCGTCGCCTCGCGGGCGGAGCAACGCCGAGCGCTCCAGGGCCTCTCGGACCGGCTTGCATGAGGCTGGTTGCTGTCAATCGTGTCGGGCGGCAGCTTCGTGGCGCTTACCAGGGCGGAAAACCGCTGAGACACAAAGTGCGCCCGGCAGGACTCGAACCTGCGGCCAAGTGCTTAGAAGGCACCNNTCCTCTGAGCTACGGGCGCTCGGCTGCCATTGTGCGCTACCCGCGTACGACGTTGTCACCCTCGACACGGACCGGCACGGCCGACAGCGGACGCGCCGCGGGTCCGTGGGTCACCTTGCCGGCGGCGTCGTACGTCGAGCCGTGGCAGGGGCAACTGAAGCCGGAGCCGGCCCACGCCACGGTGCACCCGGCATGGGTGCAGACCGCCGAGAACGCGACAAAGTCTCCGGCCTTCGGCTGGACGACAGCGATCGGGCTGGCGCCGTCGATGACGATGCCGGTGCCTACCGGCACCTTCGACGTCGCGACCAGGGCCTTGCCCGCCGCGCCCGCATTGCCGCCCGCCGCCGTCGTCTGCGGCAACTGGCGGCGGAACCTCGTGGCCACCCACGCGGCGTTGAGGCCGACGAAGGCCAGGACGGCGGCGGAAGCGCCGTATCTCAGCAGGGACCGGCGGTCCATGGCGGGCTCGTCGGGCGCGCGACGCCGGGCCAGCAGTCCGCCGAGGGACNNCCCCGTCCGAGCCGTACCCGATGAGCGGCAGCCACATCACCAGGAAGACGATGTCGGAGCCGAAGTAGTAGGGAGTCGTGTTCCAGCTTGCGGTCAGCAGGAAGGTCAGCGACAGGATCGCCCCGCCGCCGGCCGCGAGGCGCGACCAGAGGCCTACCAGGGTCGCGAGGCCGACCGCGATCTCGGCGAGGGCGATCAGTAGGCCGGCCGCGTCGGAGTGGTTGGCCGCGATGCCGATCAACGCGCCGATCGGGCTGGTGTGGCGGTAGCTCGCCATCTGCGCCGCCACCGACTGCGGGTCGCTCGCCGCTGCGAAGTAGTGCGGGTCGGAGAGCTTCTGAAGGCAGGCGTACGTAAAGGTCACGCCGAGGAACAGCCGTTGCGGTATGAGCACCCAGCCGGGGCGGCGCAGCCGTTGCCTCCAGGGCGTGTCGGCGGGCTCGCCGTCAACATTCACGCGATCCACCCTATTGCCCGGCCCGCAGACTCCGTGAAGGACCAGTCCTCAGCATTCACCACGGCTCCCGCGTCGTCGGTCTCTCCCGGCTCCACCAGTACTACGGGAGCTGCCACCGGATGGTTCAGCTGCAGAGCATCCCGGTACGTCAGGACGAGGTGGTCCCCTCCAACCGCAGCCCGTTTTGCGCAGGGTGTGAGGATCGACGGATGACACCGGAGATCCGGGCCTTCGTGGCCGCTCACCTCGACGTGCCCGCCGACCGGCTGACCGATCGGGTACTCCTCGGCGAGGAATTGGCCGTCGACTCCTTGGCGGCGATCGAGCTCGCGATGGCGCTGGAGGAGGAGTTCGGCATCGGGCTGAGCGAGGACGTCATGGCCGGTGTCCACACTTACGGCGACCTCGAGCGCGTCGTGATCGCGCAGCGAGGGTCGTCCTAGTCGTCGCCAGCTGGGGCGGCTGGGGCGGCTGGGGCGGCTGTCAAGCCGTCGTCCCCAGGGGCCGTGCCGCCCACAGAATCCGTTCCGCCCTGCCTGACGGGCCGCCCCACCCGGCAGGGTCGGTGGGGCCGGCGGCGATCCGCGCCGCCGCAGTCCGTGCAAGGAGGATTTCGTGAACGACACGATGTTGACCGTTATCGGCAACGTGGTCGACACCCCGCAACGCCGGGTGCTCGAAGGCGGCGCGAGCGTGACCAGCTTCCGCGTCGCGTCCACCTCGCGTCGCTTCGACCGCGAGCAGAACGCCTACGTCGACCGCGACACGCTCTTCGTGCGGGTCAACTGCTGGCGCCAGCTCGGCGACAACGTGACCCGCTCGCTGGTCAAGGGCGACCCCGTCGTCGTGGTGGGGCGCTACTTCAGCCGCCGGTACGAGGTCGAGGAGCAGAAGCGCACCGCCTACGACCTGGAGGCCTACGCCATCGGCCACGACCTGTCGCGGGGCACGACGATCTACACCCGTACCCGGCCGGCGGGCGACGCCTTGGCCCCCTACGAGGTCGAGGACGAGGCGCCCGAGGTGATCGAGGCGGAGGTGCCGGCACCGGTCGGCTGAGGGCTCGGCCGGGCGAGCGGAATGCGGGCCGGTGCCGGTGTGCTGAGACACTGGTGGGGACATCACTTCAGCTAAGGAAACCCAGCCAGTGGCTCAGTACATCTACACGATGCGCAAGGTACGCAAGGCGCACGGCGACAAGGTCATTCTCGACGACGTGACGCTGGCGTTCCTTCCCGGCGCCAAGATCGGCGTGGTCGGGCCCAACGGGGCCGGCAAGTCGACGGTGCTCAAGATCATGGCGGGCATGGACCAGGCCTCCAACGGTGACGCGACGCTCAGCCCCGGCTACACCGTCGGCCTCCTAGAGCAGGAGCCGGCACTGACCGAGGACAAAAACGTCCGCGACAACGTCGAGGAGGCCGTCGCGCCCACCCGCGATCTGCTGGCCAAGTTCGAGGCCGTCAGCGCCAAAATGGGCGAGCCCGACGCCGACTTCGACGTGCTGCTCGCCGAGCAGGGCGAGCTCATGGAGCAGATCGAGCACGTCGGTGCCTGGGAGCTCGACTCGCAGATCGAGATGGCGATGGACGCGTTGCGCTGCCCTGCCGGCGACGCCGACGTGGCGACGCTGTCCGGTGGCGAGCGGCGCCGCGTGGCCCTGTGCAAGTTGCTCCTGCAGCAGCCGGACCTGCTTTTGCTCGACGAGCCGACCAACCACCTCGACGCCGAGAGCGTGCTCTGGCTCGAGCAACACCTGGCCAAATACCCCGGTACGGTGCTTGCGGTCACCCACGACCGCTACTTCCTCGACAACGTGGCAGAGTGGATCCTCGAGCTCGACCGCGGCCGCGCGTACCCGTACGAAGGCAACTACACGACCTACCTCGAGGCCAAGCAGGCCCGGCTCAAGGTCGAGGGTGCCAAGGACGCCAAGCGGCAGCGGCAACTTCTCCAGGAGCTCGAGTGGGTGCGATCCAGCCCCAAGGCCCGGCAGGCCAAGAGCAAGGCTCGGCTGCAGCGCTACGAGGAGATGGCCACCGAGGCCGAGCGTGGCCGCAAGATGGACTTCGAAGAGATCCAGATCCCGCCGGGCCCCCGGCTGGGCAACCTCGTCATCGAGTCCAAGGGGCTGACCAAGGGTTTCGGCGACCGGTCCCTGATGGCCGACCTGTCCTTCTCACTGCCGCGAGGTGGCATCGTCGGCGTCATCGGCCCCAACGGGGTGGGCAAGACCACGCTGTTCAAGATGATCATCGCCGAGGAGCACCCGGATGCCGGCGATCTCACGATCGGCGAGACCGTCAAGATCTCCTACGTCGACCAGGGCCGCTCCCAGCTCGCCGGTGACAAGACCATCTTCGAGGCGATCTCTGACGGTCTCGACCACATCAAGGTCGGCAGTCGTGAGATGCCGTCGCGGGCCTATGTGGGCACTTTTGGCTTCAAGGGGCCAGACCAGCAGAAGCCGGTGAAGGTGCTCTCCGGCGGGGAGCGCAACCGGCTCAACCTGGCGCTCACGCTCAAGCACGGCGGCAACGTGCTGCTGCTCGACGAGCCGACCAACGACCTCGACGTCGAGACTCTGCAGTCGCTGGAGCAGGCGCTGCTGGAGTTCCCCGGCTGTGCCGTGATCACCAGTCACGACCGGTGGTTCCTCGACCGCGTGGCGACGCACATCCTCGCGTGGGAGGGCACGGACAGCCACCCTGACCGGTGGTTCTGGTTCGAGGGCAATTTCGAGGACTACGAGCGCAACAAGATCGAGCGGCTCGGCCCCGATGCCGCCCGCCCGCACCGGGTCACCTACCGCAAGCTCACCCGCGACTGAGGCGGGCGGCCGGTCACTGCGTCTGACGGTTCTGCAGGCTGAAGGCCGCTGATTCGAGGTAGTCCCACAAGGCTGTGGCGTACTCCACGGGGAGCTCCAGAGAGTCGACCGCGGAGCGCATGTGCGACAGCCAGGCAACCCTCTCGCGCTCGCCGATGGCGAACGGCACGTGTCGCAGCCGCAGCCGTGGATGACCGCGCTGCTCGGAATAGGTACGGGGACCGCCCCAGTACTGGGCGAGGAACATCGTGAGCCGGTCCTGCGCCGCGGACAGGTCCTCGTCGGGGTACAGCGGCCGAAGCACCGGGTCGGTGGCGACGCCGGCGTAGAAGTCCGACACCAGCCGCCGGAAGGTCTCCTCCCCGCCCACGGCGTCGTAGAAGGTCCGCGCTGCTGGCTCGGTCACCCGTCCATCCTCCCATCGGCCGCACCAGCGCCGCTCGCGCGTGGAGTCACCCGCCAATCCAGCGTCTTCCCGGAAGTTGTCGCTTTCGCGGGCGCCAATCCAGCGTCTTCCCGGAAGTCGTTGCTTTCGCGGGCGCCAATCCAACGTCTTCCCGGAAGTTGTCAGTTCGGCGGCGGCCCGCGATGCTCCATCCCTGCGACGTCGCCGGGGCGCAGGCGGAAGAGTTCCAGGTGTGCGTCGTAGTAGTCGTCGGTCTGCCCCAGGTGGGTCATCCCGATGCGGCGAGCGGTGGCCATCGACCGCTCGTTGTCGGTCCGCACGACCGCGTAGACCGCGTCGAGGCCGGCGGCGAAGCCGCGCTCGGCCGCCGCCGTGCCGGCCTCGGTCGCATAGCCGTGGCCCCACTGGTCCGGTCGCAGGTGCCAGCCGATCTCGATCTCGCTCTGGCCCGGCGGCAGCGGCTTGAGCAGGACCGCGCCGATCGGCGCGGTCCTCGCCCGCAGCGTGAGCGCCCAGAAGCCGAAGGCAGGGTCCTGGCCGATCGGCGGCGGCGCCATCCAGCGGGTCACCCGCTCCCGCATCTGGTCGACGGAGGTGACCGGCGTGGGGGCGGAGCCGAGCCAGCGCGTGACCTCCCAGTGCCGGTAGATCTCGTAGGCCGCCTCGGCGTCGTCGGAGCGCCATTGCCGCACGGCGAGACGGCCGGTGGTGAAGACGTCCGCGGGCATCGTCAATGGCCGATCATCCGGTGCAGGCGCAGGAACGCCGGCCGGAAGCCGAGCCGGGCCCAAGCGCGCGAGGACAGCAGGTTGCTCGCCCGCCAGTCGGTGACAGCGGCGGGATAGCCGGCCGAAGCCGCCCAGTGCAGCACCGTCCGGCCCAGCGCCTGGCCGACGCCGGTGCCACGGGCCTGCGGAAGTACGGCGGCGAAGCCGAGGAATCCGGCGCGCGCCGGCCGGATGAGGCTGGTGTTGCTACGGGAGACGCGCACGTCGCACCCGACGCCCGAGCCGACCACTACCCCGTCCCGCTCGGCCACGAACGTGGCGTAGTCGGCGTCATCGATCGACTCCTCCCACTCGGCGATGATCTCGTCCAGGGTCGAGGTCGGGCCGCTGGAGAACACCGGGGAACGGGCCTGGTGCTCCGGCAGCGACAGTTCCAGCGCGGCCAGTGCGGGGATATCGTCGGGCGCCGCCCGGCGGATCGTGACGCCGGCCGGCGCCGGTGTCCCCGCGGACGTGGTCTCTCGTACGGCGTGGACCTGCTGTTGACCGAAACCGAGCCGGAACCACGCGTCCACGAGTGCGGGATCCGTAGCCGGCACGAGCGCGTAGTGCGCCGTCCTGCCGTCGGCGGCCCAGCGCCGGGCTGCCACCGCGTAGAGGTCGCGGATGGTCTCCGCCGCCGCCACGGCGTGACCGGCGGGTGTCACCCAGATGTTGGGCCCCCAGATCCCGTTGGGGCTGGGTACCCCGATCAGGTAGCCCTCGGCACGGCCACCGGCGAGCGCGACTGCCCCGGATGCGTCCGGGCCGCTCCACAGCTCCGCGATCTCCTCGCGGGCCGCCGCCGGGTCCTCGTAGCGGGCGTCGAGCAGGGGCTCGGCGCGCCGGTGGACCGCATGCCGCGCGGCGAGCAGGTCCGCCGCCGCATCGAGATCGGCCTCCTCGAACGGCCTGATCTCCAAGCGGGGCACGACGGCTGACGCTATCGGCCGGTGCGACCCGCTGCCAGCGGTTTCATCGCCCCGCCGGCGACGCGGACAACACCCACGTCGTGATCAGCGGTGGCGCGGGGTCTACTTCTCGCTAGGCGGCACCTCGAGCGGCGGGGCGGGGGTGGGGGTGCCGCCGGCGATCAGCATCGTGCCAGGCGGGTACGGCAGGTCGATCCGCTCGGAGTCGAAGCGCTCCTTGATGCGCCCCCGTAGCTCCCGGGCCACCGGGGCCTGCTGCTCCGGCTTGGTCTTCACCATGAGGCGCAGCGCCACGCCCTCCCTGCTCATGGTCTCGACACCGGTGACGGCCGGCTCCTCGATGATCAGGTCGGCGTACTCCGGGTCGTGCCAGACCTCGTCGGCCACCTCCTTGAGCACCTCGCGGGCGCGGCGCAGGTCGGCGGTGTACGCGACCGGCACGTCGATGATCGCCCGCGACCAGCCCTGGCTCTTGTTGCCCACCCGCAGGATCTCGCCGTTGCGGACGTACCAGACCACGCCCACGTCATCACGCAGTCGCGTCGTGCGCAGCCCGACCGCCTCGACGGTCCCCGTCGCCTCGCCGACGTCGATCACATCGCCCACGCCGTACTGATCCTCGAGGATCATGAACATGCCGGACAGGAAGTCCTTGACCAGGTTCTGCGCGCCGAAGCCGACCGCGACGCCCACGATGCCAGCGCTGGCGATGAGGGGCGCCAGGTTGATCCCGACCTCGCCCAGCATGAGCATGAAGGCGATCACGCCGATCACCGCCGAGGCGATGCTGCGCAGCACCGACCCGATCGTCGCGGCCCGCTGGCGCCGTCGCTCCGATGTCAGCGGGCCCACGTCGAGATGCTCCGCCGCCCGGTCGCGCAACGGGCGCAGCACGTTCGGCACCTTCGACTCCGAGGTGGTGGTGATGAAGCGGTTGATCACGCGGTGAGCGAGGAAGCGGATCACGAAGGCGCCGACGGCGATGAACAGGATCTGCAGGGGCTTGGCGATGAGCCAGTCGGCGCTGCTGGCCAGCCAGCCCTGCTTGGTCACCCGGTAGACGAACTCGCAGAGCGTTCCGGGCTCGGAAACACATGACGGCTTGGCGGCGAGCAACGCGTGGGCACCGGTCTGCAGGGTGGGAGTCACCCCTCCTTGGTAGCGCATCGGGTCGCGGTCCTTGCCAAGGGGCGTGCCAAATCGGTTTCCGTCGGCCAGACTGTGCTCTGTCGGAGGTGAGCTGGGTGGCCCGGTCGGTCGTGGCGCTGGTTCTCAATGCGACGTACGAGCCACTGTGCGTCGTGCCGGTGCGCCGTGCCGTCGTCCTGGTGCTCACCGCCAAGGCCGTGGCCGTCGAGCCCGGCGAGGGCACCCTGCACAGCGTCACCCGCGCCATCCGGGTCCCCGCGGTCGTCCGGCTGACCCACTTCGTCCGCGTTCCCTACCGCGCTCAGGTGCCGCTCACCCGCAAGGCGGTCTTCGCCCGTGACGGGCATCGCTGCGTCTACTGCGGGGCCGCGGCGACCAGCATCGACCACGTGGTGCCGCGTTCGCGTGGCGGCACGCACACCTGGGACAACGTCGTGGCCGCCTGCAGCCGCTGCAACCATGCCAAGGCCGACCGTTCCGTGGCCGAGTTGGGCTGGCCGCTCGGCGTCCTGCCGCACGCCCCCAAGGGCATGGCATGGCGCGTCCTCGGGCACCGCAGCATCGACCCGCGCTGGAAGCCCTACCTCGGCGACACGGAGTCGGCCACGGCCTGAATCGGCCTGAATCGGCCTGAGTCGGCCGATCCGCCGCCGCTCGGCTAGCGTGCTGCCAATGGGGCAACTGCATGACCTTTCCGCTCTGGAGCAGGCCGACGCGATAGGCCGCGGTGAAGTGAGCCCGGTCGAGCTGGCCGATCACTACCTGCGGCGCATCGATGCCCTGAGCGATTCCGTGGGTGCCTTCGTCACGGTGACCTCCGAGGCGGCCACCGACCTCGCCCTGGACCTGGCCACTGTCCCGCCCGAGCAGCGGCCGATCCTGCACGGCGTGCCGATCGCCATCAAGGATCTCAATCTGACGACAGGGGTACGTACGACCCTCGGCTCGGCCACCTACGCCGACTTCGTCCCGCCGATCGATGACCATGTGGTGACCCTGCTACGGGCGGCTGGCACGGTCAGCCTCGGCAAGACCAACACACCGGAGTTCGGGCTGCCCTGCTACACCGAGCCCGATGTGGCGCCGCCGGCCCGCACCCCGTGGGATCTCGACCGGTCGGCCGGCGGGTCGAGCGGTGGGGCGGCCGCGGCCGTGGCGGCCGGCCTGGTCCCGTGGGCGCAGGGGTCCGACGGTGGAGGGTCGATCCGGATCCCGGCCAGTGTCTGCGGCGTGTTCGGGCTCAAGCCGTCGCGGGGCAGGGTCAGCGCCGGGCCGGTGGCCGGCGACGTCACCGGGCTGGCGATCACCGGCCCGATCACCCGTACGGTCGCCGACGCGGCGGCGCTGCTCGACGCCCTGGCCATCCCGATCCCGGGTGACCCGCACTGGGCGCCGCCGCTCCCGGCCGGCCAGACGTTCCTCGCCGCCGCTTCCCGCCCGCCGGGGCGGTTGCGGATCGGCCGTTACATCGACCCGCCGGTGCCCGACGCCGAGGTGCACCCGGACTGCCGGGCGGCCTGGGACCTGGCGTCGGAGCTGCTGGACTCTCTCGGACACGACGTCGAGGACGTGCCGATGCCGTTCCCCCCGGGGTTGATCCCGATGTTCGAGGTGGTCTGGTCGGTATCGTCCACCGGCGTCCCGGTCGACCCTGACCGGGAGGGGGAGCTGCGGCCGTTGACCCGCTGGCTGCGCGAGCGCGGGCGGCAGCAGTCGGCTCCCGCTTTCCTCGCGGCGCTCAGCGGCCTGCAGTACGCCGCCAGGGCCGCGATCCGGGCCACCGCCCCGTACGACGCGGTTCTCACCCCGACCCTGGCCCAGCCGCCTGCCCTGGTCGGTGGGCTGCGCAACGATGCCGATCCGGCGGCCGACTTCGAGGCGCAGAAGCGGTTCACGCCCTTCACCGCGGTCTACAACATGACCGGGCAGCCCGCCGTCAGCCTGCCGCTGTTCTGGAATGCCGCGGGCCTGCCCATCGGCGTGATGCTGGTGGGCCGGCAGGCCGCGGAGGCAACCCTCTTGTCGCTGTCCGCGCAACTGGAGGTAGCACGTCCGTGGCGCGACCGCCATCCGGACATGTGGTGAGCGCCGACCCGGCGATGGCCGCGCTCGCGGCCGCCCACGGGGTGGCGCTGTCCTACGTCGATGCCAACGATCGCCCGGTGGATGTCGCCCCGCAGACCGTCATCGACGTGCTGGCTGCCCTCGGCGTGGACGCCTCGACGCCCGCGGCGGTAAGCGCCTCGCTCGAACAGGCCCGCGGCCGCGACGCGCAGCGGCCGCTCCCGCCGACGATGGTCCTCGCTGCCGGCGAGGGGAAGACCCTTCCCGTGCCGGCCGGCGCGGCGGTGCGCCTGACGGCCGAGGACGGTCGCGTCGTGGCGATGCCCGGCTCGACCGTGCCGGCCGACCTGCCGGTCGGGTGGTACTCGCTCGCCGTCGACGACGTGGTGTCCGCGCTCATGGTCGTCCCCGACCGCCTGCCCCCACCGGCCGGCCGGGCCTGGGGATGGATGCTGCAGCTGTACAGCCTGCACAGCAGCGGGTCCTGGGCCATGGGCGACTACCGCGACCTGGCCGACGTCGCCGCCTGGTCGGCCTCGGCCGACGGCGGCGGGGCCGGACTCGTGCTCTGCAACCCGCTGCATGCGCCGACCCTGGTGCCCCCGATCGAGAACTCTCCGTACTTCCCGTCCAGCCGGCGCTTCCGCTCGCCGCTGTACCTGCGGATCAGCGACATCCCGGAGTACGGAGGCTGCGACCCGGCGACCCGGGAGCGGATCGATGCCCTACGGCCGGCCGAGGCCCCCGAGCGGATCGACCGTGATGCGGTCTGGGCCGCGAAGCGGGTGGCTCTTGAGCTGCTCTGGCCGTACGCCCGCCGCGACCGCATCGACGAGGTCCGCGCGGCGACCGGTTCGGCGCTCGAGGAGTTCGCGCTCTTCAGCGCACTGGCGGAGGTGCAGGGCGCGGACTGGCGGGAGTGGCCCGAGGAGTTGCGCGACCCGGCCGGTCCGGGCGTCGCGGCCGCGCTGGCCGAGCACCGCGACCGGGTCGACTTCCACACCTGGCTGCAGTTGCTGTGCGACGAGCAACTGGCGCTGGCCCGGCCGGTGGAGATGGCGGTCGGCGTGGTCCACGACCTGGCGGTGGGTGTGGATCCCGGTGGTGCCGATGCCTGGGCCCTGCAGGGTGTGCTGGCCGGTGGCGCGACCGTCGGCTGCCCGCCGGACGAGTTCAACCAGCAGGGTCAGGACTGGCGGCTCCCGCCGTGGCACCCGCAGCGCCTGGCCGAGGCCGGGTACGCGCCCTTCCGCGACCTCGTCCGGTCGGTGCTGCGGCACGCCGGGGGCATCCGGATCGACCACGTGATGGGGTTGTTCCGGCTCTGGTGGGTGCCCGAGGGCAACAGGGCGGACCAGGGGACGTACGTGGCCTACGATTCCCGCGCCATGCTGGGAGCGGTGCTGATCGAGGCGTACCTGGCACGTGCGGTGGTCGTGGGGGAGGACCTGGGCACGGTGCAGCCGCAGGTCACCGACACCCTTGCTGCTGCGGGCGTGCTCGGAAGCGACGTCGTGTGGTTCCAGAGGGAGAAGGACGGCAGGGCACCGCTGCCGCCGCGGCGGTGGCGGTCGGCGGCGATGGCATCGGTGACCACGCACGACCTGCCCACCGTCGCCGGCTGGCTGGGCGACGAGCCGGTCCGGATCCGCGCCGAGCTCGGCCTGCTCAGCGTCCCGGTCGCGGACGAACGCGAACGGATGGCGGCCGAGCGCACGGCCCTGCTCGCCCTCCTGCGGCGGGAGGGCCTGCTCGACCCGTCGGCGGCCGTCGAACCGATCGAGGTCATGCTGGCTCTGCACCGGCTGCTGGTCGTCTCGGCTGCCACGCTGGTCGTCGCCTCGCCGTCGGACGCGGTCGGTGACGTCCGGCAGCCCAACCTGCCGGGCACTCTCGACGAGTACCCCAACTGGCGGCTGCCGCTGATCGACGGGCGGGGCGATCCGGTGTCGCTGGAGGAGTTGCGAGTGCATCCGGCAGCACGGCGCCTCGTCGAGGTACTGTCCGCGGTGCACTGACCCGTGACCGGAGCGCGGCGGGGGCATCAGATAACGTGCAGCACGTGAGCGACCTGCCGTCCCCCCGCGGCTACCGATGAGCATCCCGGAGACCGTGCTGGTCTACCTCGGCATCCCATTCGGCGTCGTCCTGCTGGTGGTCGCCGCCGTCTACGGCACGAGCAGCCGCCACGGCCCGCGCTACCGGCCCGGCCGGCCGTTCGCGTTCGAGCCGGCCTGGTACGTCGCGGCCCGGCCGCCGCACCCGCTGGACGACCCGGCGCGCCCGGCGCTGCCGCCGGTTGACGTGCCCCTCGCGCTGCCGGTCGGGTCGCCCGACCCGGCGGCGACACCCACGACGACCGGTGGTGCTCGTGGCAGCTGGTAGGAGCGCGACGGCACCACCTGGGGGACCGTTCCTGCCTCGGCAGCTCTGGCGGATCGACGGTGCGCTCGCCGCCGCCGACCACGAGACCGGCCTGACCTTCAGCATCTACGTCGGCGATCTCGAGGAGCCCACCCGGACGTCGGCCGAGCGGTTGCACGCACAGCTCGGTGAGCACGCCGACTCCGGCGTCCTTCTCGCCGTCTCACCCAACCAGCGGGTGCTCGAGATCGTCACCGGCAGCGAGGCACGGCGCACCCTGCCGGACCGGATCGCCGCCCTGGCCTCCTTGTCGATGACAGCCGCCTTCGAGGGGGGTGACCTCGCCGGGGGCCTGGTGGCCGGCCTGCGGATGCTCGCCGACCAAGCCCGCCGCTGACCCGTACCCCAACCCATCCAGCGTTTTCCCGGAAGACGGCGCTTTGGACGGCCTCAAAGTGACGAGTTCCGGGAAGTTGCTGGATTGGCGGGTTGGGACGCGTCGCGTTCGCGGGCGCGCAGGGCACGCAGGACGCCGTCGCGGCCCTCGCCGATCAGGCGCCGCAGAGCCGGGGGCACGTCGGAGCCGGCGAGATAGGCATCCGTCGCGCGGACCGTCTCCGCCGAGACCGTCCAGCTGGGGTAGAGCCCGATGGCGACGTTCTGCGCCACCTCGCTGGACCGCCGTGCCCACACGTCGCCGACGACCTCGAAGTACCGGGCGACATACGGCTCGAGCAGTGCCGTCTGGTCACTGTGGCTGAAGCCCCGGATGACGGCCAGGCTGGTCTGGTTGGGCAGCTCGTCGTCCTGGGTCGCCATCCGCCAGGCCTGCTCCTTGGCCTCCGCGGTGGGCCGCAGGGTCCGTGCCGTCCACGCCTCGCGCTGGCCGGCGTCGGTCGGGTCACGCTGCAGCTCGGCCTCGATGTCGTCGTCGTCGCCCGCGCCGGTCGCGACCAGGCAGTGCAGCAGGTGCCACCGCAACTCTGTGTCGACCGCGAGGCCCTCGACCGTGGTGCCGCCGTCGAGCAGCCCGCGCACGATGCCCAGGTGCTGCTCGCCGCGCGCGGCGCCGGCGAAGGCACGCGCCCACGTCAGCTGGTGGTCGCTGCCCGGCTCGGCGGTGCGCAGGTTGTCGTAGGCCGCGGCGGCCAGCAGCGCCAGGCCGTCGCGTGACCATTGCGGGTCGGCGTAGAGGGCCAGCGCCAGCGCGACCTGCCGCAGCAGCACCTGCACGACGCCGATGGCCGACTCGCCCCCGATGCCGCTGAGCACCAGCCGCAGGTAGTCACGGGTGGGCAGCTCGGCGTCGCGGGTCATGTCCCACGCTGCGGCCCAGCACAGGGCCCGCGGCAGCGATTCGGTGAAGACGCCGATGTGCCGCGTGACGGTGACCAGCGACCGCTCGTCGAGCCGGATCTTGGCGTAGGTCAGGTCGTCGTCGTTGAGCAGCACCACGTCGGGCTGGCGCTCGCCGATCAACTCGGCGATCTCGGTCTTGGCCCCGACCACGTCGGTCTCGATGCGGCGCCGCCGTACGAGAGAGCCGTCCACCAGGTCGTAGAGCCCGATGGCCAGCCGATGCGCGCGCAGCGTGGGGTGGTCGTCGGGCGCCTCCTGCAGCACGGAGAAGGCGGTGAAGGCACCGTCGACGTCGACGTCGACGGCCGGGCGCAGCGTGTTGACCCCCGCGGTCTCCAGCCACTCGGTCGACCAGGCCGACAGGTCGCGTCCCGAGGCCTCCGCCAGCGGCGCCAGCAGGTCGGCCAGGCGGGTGTTGCCGTACGCATGGCGCCTGAAGTACGCCCGCAGGCCGGTCAGGAACTCGGCCTGGCCGACATAGGCCACCAGCTGCTTGAGGACGCTGGCCCCCTTGGCGTAGGTGATCCCGTCGAAGTTGACCTCGACGGCCTGCACGTCGGGGATGTCGCAGGCGATGGGATGGGTGGAGGAGAGCTGGTCCTGGCGGTAGCCCCACGCCTTGCGGCCGGTACAGAACGTCGTCCACGCCTCGTTGTAGCGGGTGGCTTCGACCGCCGCATAGTGGGCTGCCCACTCCGCGAAGGACTCGTTGAGCCACAGGTCGTCCCACCACTGCATGGTGACGAGGTCGCCGAACCACATGTGCGCCATCTCGTGCAGGATCGTGTTGGCCCGGCTCTCATAGGCGAACCGGGTGACCTTGCCGCGGAAGATGTAGTCCTCGACGATCGTCACGCACCCGGCGTTCTCCATGGCCCCGGCGTTGAACTCCGGTACGAAAAGCTGGTCGTACTTGCCGAAGGCGTAGGGGTGGCCGAACGCCTGCTGGAAGACGTCCAGCCCCTGCTTGGTTACCTCGAAGATGTCGTCGGCGTCGAGGTAGCGGGCCAGAGACTGCCGGCAGAAGATACCGAGCGGGATCCCGTCGTGCTCGTCGCGCACCGCGTGGTAGGGGCCGGCGACGATCGCGGTGATGTAGGTCGACACCAAGGCGGTCTGTGCGATGTGGACAGTCTTGGCGCCTCCCTGGACGCTGCCGTCGACCGACTCGACGCCGGCGTTGGAGATGACCTCCCAGTGCTGCGGGACCGTGAGGTGGAAGGTGAACGCGGCCTTGATGTCGGGCTGGTCGAAGCAGGCGTAGACCCGGTGCGCGTCGGTGGTCTCGAACTGGGAGTAGACGTAGACCTCGCCGTCGACCGGGTCGACGAAGCGGTGCAGACCCTCGCCGGTGTTCGTGTAACGGCAGTCCGCGTCGACGATCAGCTCGTTGCCGGCGGCCAGCCCGTGCAGGACGATCCCTTGCTCGGGGTGGTAGTCGGCGACGTCCACCGGCTCTCCGTTGAGCGTCGCCGATCGGACGGAGTCGGCGACCAGGTCGATGAACGTGTCGGCGCCCGGCTCTGCGCAGGTGAACGCCACGGTCGTCCGGGAGCGGAACGTGCGCTCACCCGGCTTGCCACCGCCGTCGGTCAGGTCGAGCACGACATCGTACGTGGAGACCCCGATCAGGCCGGCCCGCGCCGTCGCCTCGTCGCGGGTGAGATTGCTGCCAGGCACCGGATCGTGCTCCTTCAGAAGGGTTCGGAGTCGTACGAGCGTCTCACATGCGGGGAATACCCGCCGTGCCCGTAGCTGCTGTTATCAACACGCAACCCGAGGGGATTCACGTGACCGAGCCCACCATCGTCGATTTCTGGTTCGATCCGGCCTGTCCCTGGGCCTGGTTGAGCTCCCGCTGGCTGCTCAACGCGGCCGAGGTGCGCGACATCACCCCGCGCTGGCACGTGATGTCCCTGGCCCTGCTCAACGAGGGCCGCGATCTCTCCGATGACTACCGGGAGGGTCTCCGGCAGGCGCTGGGCCCGGTCCGCGTGTGCATCGCCGCGCAGCAGAAGTTCGGCGACGAGGTGCTGCTCCCGCTCTACACCGCCCTCGGTACGCGCCGGCACGTGCAGGAGGCCGAGATGTCCCGGCAGTTGGTGGAGGCCGCGCTGACCGAGGCCGGCCTACCGCCGGACCTGGCGGACGCCATGACCTCCACCGACTACGACGAGGCGCTGAACACGTCCCATCACGAGGGCATGGACCAGGTCGGCGACGACGTGGGGACCCCGGTGATCGCCTTCAACGGAGCGGCGATCTTCGGCCCGGTCGTCACCCCCGCACCGCGCGGCGAGGCGGCCGGCCTGCTGTGGGACGGTGTGGTGCTCGTCACGTCGACCCCCGGCTTCTACGAGCTGAAGCGCACCCGCGACCAGCGGCCGGACTTCACCTGACAAGGGGGGCAGCTCCTGTGCTAGCCAGGGACGGCATGTTCATCGGCGGCGAGTGGGTCCAGCCGGCGGGGCAGGGCCGGATCGAGGTGGTCGACCCGACCTCCGAGCAGGTGATCGCAACGGTGCCCGAGGGCATGGCCGCCGACGTCGACAAGGCGGTCGCGGCGGCTCGGGCGGCGTTCGGCCCCTGGTCGGCGAGCTCGCCGAACCGGCGTGCCGAACACCTCGGCACCCTGCACGAGGTGCTCAGCGGCAGGGCTGACGAGATCGCCCGGACGATCACCGCCGAGATGGGCGCTCCCCTCAAGATGGCCAGGCAGGTGCAGACGGCGCTGCCGCTGACCGTGTTGAGCTCGTACGTCGACCTGCTGGCGGGCTACCCCTTCGAGGAGGAGATCGGCAACTCCCTCGTAGTGCACGAGCCGATCGGCGTGGTCGGTGCGATCACCCCGTGGAACTACCCGCTGCACCAGGTCATCGCCAAGGTCGCCGCCGCCCTCGCGGCCGGCTGCACGGTGGTGCTCAAGCCGAGCGAGGTGGCGCCGCTGACGGCCTTCATCCTCGCCGAGGCGTGCGCCGATGCGGGCCTGCCCGCCGGGGTACTCAACACCGTCACGGGCTACGGCCCGGCGGTCGGCGAGGCGATCGCCGCCCATCCCGACATCGACATGGTGTCCTTCACCGGGTCGGTGGCCTCCGGCAAGCGGGTGAGCCAGGTAGCCGCGGGCACCCTCAAGCGGGTGACCCTCGAGCTGGGCGGCAAGTCGGCCAACGTGCTGCTACCCGACGCCGACTTCGCCAGGGCGGTCAAGGTCGGCGTCGGCAACGCCTTCCTCAACTCGGGCCAGACCTGCACGGCCTGGACCCGGCTGCTCGTTCCGGCCGCCCGGCACGACGAGGTGGTCGAGATGGCGGTCGGCGTCGCCGGCCGCCACACCCTCGGCGACCCGGCCGCCGAGGCCACCCGGCTCGGGCCGCTGGCCTCGGGAGCGCAGCGCGAGCGGGTGCGCGGCTACATCTCGGCCGGCATCGCCGAAGGGGCACATCTGGCGACCGGTGGGGTCGCACCGCCCGAGGGCCTCGACACCGGCTACTTCGTCACACCGACGGTCTTCGGCGGGGTGCGGCCGGACATGATCATCGCCCAGGAGGAGATATTCGGCCCGGTGCTGTCGATACTCCCGTACGACGACGAGGAGGACGCCCTGCGGATCGCCAACGGCACCATCTACGGACTTGCGGGCGGCGTGTGGTCGGCCGATCCCGACCGTGCCCTCGCCTTCGCCCGCCGGATGCGAACCGGCCAGATCGACGTCAACGGCGGCCGGTTCAATCCGCTCGCGCCCTTCGGCGGCTACCGGCAGTCGGGCAACGGCCGTGAGCTGGGCCGCTACGGCCTGGCGGAGTTCTGCGAGATCAAGTCGCTACAGCGCTGACGCCGAGCCCGACGGGGGTCGGACGATTCGGGCGGGCGCGCATCGGGCAGGCTGCACACATGACCGAAGCGGTACGGCAGGAGGCGGGTGACATCGGGGGACGGGTCCTGCGGCTCGGCCGCCAGGGCGTCGGGTCCTTCCACTCCCCGGAGCGCGTCGTCGGCGCCTTGCGGGCGGCCCATCCCCGCGACTCCGACGAGCAGACGGTCCAGCGGCTGGTCAACCTGCACTGCTCCCAGAGCGCTGTGCAGGGCGCGATCTCCGGTGTCGGCGGCATCTTCACGCTGGTGCTGATGCTGCCGTTGTCGCTGTTCACCGACGGGGTGATCCAGGCGCGGCTGGCCTATGCCATCGCCCTGGTCTACGGCCACGATCCCGACGCTCCCGAGACGGCGGCGCTGGTCGCCGGCTGCCTGGTCGGCGTTGGTGGCAACTCAGCCAGCGCGCTCGGCGTCGGCGCCCCGCGCGCCCTCGTGGCGGCGGTGCGGCGCAAGGCCGTGCGCCGGGTCGGGGCAAAGCTTCTGACCCGGGTCGGTGGTGAGGGTGCGGCGCGCCTAGTGCCGGTCGCGGGTGCCGCCATCGCCGGCGCCACGGACTTCGCCCTGACCCGAGGTGTGGCCAAACGAGCCGTCGAGGCATTTCAGCGCGGACCGAACCCTGCACCGAATCAGGAGTGATGCATGCCCGTCATAGCCCACCCGATCGATGTCGCCTGGGTCTCCACCGGCGGCACCGGGGCACAGAACTACGACGAGTTCGCCTCCGATGCCGAGATCGAGGCGATCATCGCTCGGCATCCCGACTCGGTGCTCGCGGTCGAGATGCCGCACTGCGTCCCGGAGGCCCGCATCGCCGGCCTGTCGTTCACCGATGCGCTGCCGGCGGCAGCGCAGCGGCTGGCCGACCTCCGGGCCGGGGGCAGGTTCGAGCGTCAGGCCGATGTGGTCGCGCTCTACCGCATCACCTCCGAGCTGGCGATCGCCTACGGCGTGCTGCTCATGGTCGACACCGACCAGATCTCGACCTCGGCCGATGACCCCGGGCAGGTCATCCGCAACGAGGACGTCTTCTCCGCCAAGGTGGCCGAGCGGACGGCGCTCATCAAGGGCCTGCAGCACCTGCTCAGCCCGGTGCTCCTGGTGCAGTCCGAGGGCGGCGGGGAGCTGGAGGACCAGCTGGCAGCCCTGGTCAGCTCGATGGCCGAGCCCACGGTCAGCGACACCGACCAGCTCGACCAGGTCCACGAGTTGTGGCTGCTGCCCGAGGGCGCCGAGCGCGAGGCCGTGCTGGCGGCGGTCAACACAGGCCAGCTGGTCGTGGCCGACGGCAACCACCGCACCCTGGCCGCCCAGCAGGCCGGCCTGCCGCGGTTCCTCGCTGTCATCACGACCCCGGGGTCGGTCCACATCCGTCCGTACAACCGGCTCGTCCGCACCCTCGGCATGGCGCCCGAGGAGTTCGTCGATGCCTTGCGCGCCGCCGGGGCACAGGTGGCGCCCTGGGAGGGCGAGGTCGCGGTGCCCGTACTCCCCGGCACCGTCGCCGTGGTCCTGCCGCACGGGCAGACCTACGCCGTGACGCTGCCACACGGCACCGACGGCACAGTCGTCGACCGACTCGACCACAGCGTCGTCGAGCGGGTCGTGCTCGGCGGGATTCTCGGCCTGGGTCCGGACGACGCGAGAATCTCCTATGTCGGCGGGGACTATCCGGTCGAATGGCTGACCGGTGAGGTGGACGCCGGCCGGGCCGACGCCGCGATCGTGATCTCGCCGGTCTCCGTGCAGGACTTTCTCGCGGTCAATCTCGAACGCCTGAAGATGCCGCGCAAGAGCACGTGGTTCAGCCCCAAGGCGCGGGCCGGGCTCATCCTCGCGGAGCTTCCCGGCTGACCGCGGCCCGGACGGGTTTCATCGCGAGCACGACGCCCAGGAGTAGGACGCCGAGCAGCCAACCGGCGATGACGTCACTGAGCCAGTGATAGTCCAAGGCGATCATCGACAGGCCGGCCGCGGCCGCGAGTGCCGCGGTGATCGCGAGGCGGGCGCCCCGGCCGAGGGCGCGCCGGGCCCGGTCACCGAGGGTCGCCGCGAACTCCAGTACGAGGCCCCAGCAGACGATCGCGTTGATCGCGTGACCGGAGGGGTACGAGGAGCCGCCGGCATGCACGCCGTCATGCCCACTGCTCGGTGCGACGCGGCCGACGGCGGCCTTGAACACCAGGACCACGATCGCGAGGCCGACCAGGGCGCCGAGCGCGACGAGCAGTGGCCGCGGGCTGCGCTGCCGCCGGGCCGCGAGCCCTGCCAGCAGGAGCAGCGGGAGCACCACGATGCCGCGCTGGCCCGCCAGGGACAGCGCCAGCACGGCGAGCCGCGGCAGCCCGTGGTGCAGGTGCGGATCGAGGTGTTGGTGCACGTGCCAGTCGAGGCGCCGGATCAGGCCGCCGGAGAGCACATCGGCGGTCAGCCCGGCCACCGCGAGGACCAGAGCCGCCGCCAGCAGGAGGCCCCTCGACCGGCGCATAGCGTGATCAGACCACGCGGTCACCTGACAGACTCCACGCCATGCGGGTTTACCTCGGCTCCGACCACGCGGGCTTCGAACTCAAGGGCCTACTCGGCGCGGCGCTGATCGACCAGGGTCACGAGGTGATCGACGTGGGTGCCCTGCACTACGACGCGCAGGACGACTATCCGGTCTACTGCCTGGTCACCGCCGCGCGGGTGGCGGCCGAGCCCGGCACGCTGGGCATCGTCGTCGGCGGGTCCGGCAACGGCGAGCAGATCGCCGCCAACAAGATCCCCGGCGTGCGCGCGGCACTGATCTGGAGCGAGGAGACCGCCCGGCTCGCGCGGGAGCACAACGATGCCAACGTGGCCGGGATCGGCGCCCGGATGCACAGCGCCGACGAGGCGGTCGCGATCGTCACGGCCTTCGTCGAGACGGCGTTCAGCGGTGCCGCCCGGCACGCCAGGCGGATCGGCCAGCTCGCGGCCTATGAGCGCTCCGGCGAGTTGCCGGACCTGCCGGGTTCGGCGGAAGTGCCCGGCCCGGATGGCGGCACGTAGTTGCGCCGAACCACTCGGACCGCACGCTCCGCCGCGGCCTCGTCGGCCTCGGTCGGCCGGGCCGCGTCGCGGGCCCGCAGCGCGCCGGACACCCCGACCTGCGACGGACCCGCACCGACCAGGCCGCGCAGCCCGTGCTCGTCGCCGGCGTCGTCAGAGCGTCGAGATTGCTGTCGCCGCCGGGCCGCCTCTGCCATGTCTGTCGTCTCCGGGGAGGGCTGACGGGTGCCCGAGGGGCACACGATCCATCGTCTTGCCCGTGATCATAAGCGGCTGCTGGGCGGCCAGGTGGTCGCCGCGTCGAGCCCGCAGGGCAGGTTCGCCGAGGGGGCGGCCCGGATCGACGGCCGGGTGCTGCGGGGCACCGAGGCGTACGGCAAGCACTTGTTCCACCGGTATGCCGGCGTCGGCCTGCTGCACGTCCATCTCGGGCTGATCGGCAGTTTCGTGGCCGGCCTCGGCACGCCGCCTGCGCCGAAGGGTGCGGTGCGGCTGCGCCTGGTCGGCGAGAGCGGCTGGCTGGACCTGCGCGGTGCCATGGTCTGTGAGCTCATCACGCCGGCAGAGCGCGCGGCACTGCTGGCCCGCCTCGGGCCCGATCCGCTGCGCCGGGCCGCCGATCCGCGGCAGGCGTGGGGCCGCTTGTCGCGCAGTACCCTGCCCATCGGCCGACTGCTGATGGATCAGGCGGTCGTCGCCGGCATCGGCAACGTCTACCGCGCCGAGTTGCTCTACCGCCACCTGGTCAATCCGTTCATCCCCGGCCGGGAGATGCAGGAGGCGACCTGGTGGCAGATGTGGGCCGACCTCGTCTCACTGATGCGCGTCGGCGTGCGAACCGGCCGGATCGTCACCACCCGGCCCGAGGATCGCCCGGGTGGGCGGATCACCCAGGAGCGCGCGCACTACGTCTACCGCCGGACCGGCCTGCCGTGCCGGGTCTGCGGTACACCGGTCGCCACCGTCGTACTCGCCGGTCGCAACCTGTTCTGGTGCTCGGTGTGTCAGGCATAGCGCTGTCGGGGATGACCGGAACCAGTTGGTATGCGAATGTCAGGACAAAGCCTTACCGGTTGTAGTTGACTTAGTTACACGGTCGTCCGGCCGACATGTGAACGGGGCGAAAAAGTTCGGCCCCGGTGGGAGGGGCGCCATGGCGGTCAAGCAGCTGATCCTGATCCCGATCTACTGGGGCGATTGGTGGATGCCGATCCGCGGCAATGCCTACAACTGGGCGGACGTCAACGGGCCTATGGCAAAGGTGGTCACCGGCCGGTACGCCGACGGGCTCATCGAATACGGGTACGGCCGCGGGACGGTCAGCAAGACCTACCTCCTTCATGTCGATCCTCCCGCGGGCGGATTGGGCGACGTTCTCTTGCGGCGGACCCTGCGGTCGGCCATCGACGCCGGCCACGTCGCCGGGCCCGACGAGTTCGACCTGGCCGAGCAACAGCCCTGCTACGCGCTGATCCTCGCTCCCGATCCCGAGCGGGACAGCGTCGTGACCGCGCAGTTCGAGTTCGACTACGACTACGGCGACGGTCGCGACCCGTGGGTCGGCCGCGCCTCCTGGGTCCGGGGTGACGTGACGGCGGCCGGCACCGTGCGCCGCCTGGCGCGTGAGCTGGCCGCGGTCTGCACCGAAGGTCACGGAGAGGTCGCCGACCGCTGCCGGGACGGCCAGCCGGTCTTCGTCGACCGGGTCAGCGTGCCGCAGTACTGGTCGGTCGCGCACAACGCGTGCTGGCCGCCGCCGGACGTCGCCCCGGTCGAGCGGCGCAGCCAGCATGCCATCGACCGGGAGACGCAGCGCCTCCTCGATGCGCAGTTCGAGCAGCAGTTCTCCGGGGCCTGGCCGGTCGAGGGCCGGGCCGGGCTGCACCGCCGCGAGGACGACCCCGCCTGACAGTCCGCTCACTCGCCGAGAAGCCGCTCAGAAGATCTCGGGGGAGTACGGCGGCCGGACGGCTTGGAAGGCCGTCGACGCGGCCGCCACCGCCCCGGTGCGGTGCTCGGTGACCAGGCCTGCGCCGGCCAGCCTGCCCAGGGTGGTGCCGCCCAGGTACGCCGCGCCCAGCGTGGTGACGGACAGGCTCAGGTCCGCCGGGTCGCCGGTGCGGCTGCAGGTGGCTGCCGCGGCGTCCGCGGTGAGCCGGTAGCGCCCGGAGTTCCACGGGCAGAGCTTGTCGCTGAGCTCGAGCACGGTGTCGATGCGGGTGCTGTAGCGCCGGGCTGACAGGGCCCGGTCGACGTCGACGATGCGCACCCACAGGGCGCCCCTGAGGGCCTGCTGGACCGCGTCAGGATTGTCGAGCAGGTACGGCAACGGCTCGTCGGCCGCGGCGAGATGCCACGTCACCGTGCGGACCAGATCGATTTCGAGCAGGAACCGCCAGATGGCGGCGTAGCCGGCCGGCGTGGTGGCCTGGACCTCGCGTACCCCTACCTCGCCGTTCGGCCCGGTGGCGCCCCAGGACGGCTTGGTGTTGAAGATGGCGTACGCATCAGGACTGCCGTCGTCGTCGTGGTGCACGGCGAAGCGCAGACTGCTCGCGCCCTCGCGCCAGCGCTCCGGGTCGAACAGCCGCCGCTGCCACCACGCGCCGCGCCGGTCCAGCAGGCCGACCCGGTCGGCCCGTACGCTGTCGTAGATCGCCGTCATCGGCGGCATCGCCTCGTCGGCGGTGAGCAGGCGCAGCCGGCCGCCGCGACCGGCGTCGGCAGGCATCCGTGCCGCGGCCGTGCTCACCGTCACCAGGCAGGACTGGCCGGCCAGGCCGTAGCCGAACCGGCCGTAGATCGACGCCTCCGAGGCCCAGAGCAACGCGATCGGCTCGCGCTGCTGATCGTGCAGCTCGGTCAGTTGATGCCGCATCATGCGGGTGAGCAGGCCCCGGCGCCGGTGCGTCGGCGCCACCGCGACCCACGAGACGCAGGCGGCGGGCACCGGCCCACCAGGCACGGTCACCGTGCGGGTGAAGGCCACGGCCGAGGCCACCGGGGCGCCGCCGTCGAAGATCGCCAGGCTGCGTTCGGGCTCGTAGACCGGAGCCTCGATCGCCTCCTCGTCCTCGTGATGATCGTTCAGGAAGATGCTCCCGACGAGCCTTCCCAGGACCGGGAGTTCCTCGACGGTGATCGGGCGCATGACCAGCTGGTCGGTGGTGGAAGGCATCCTCGTTGTCTACCGGTACGGGCGACGTAACGCATGCGGTTTCCCAGTCGGCCGCATTTCCGATTCGGTCTAGCTCCGCTCCTTGCCAGAGTCACTAGGGTCTGATCGATGCGTATCCGGCCGGCCGTCCAGCGGGCCCGGAACGTCCTAGCCGGCGTTCAGGGCACGTTTGGAGTACTTTGCGTGCTTGCTGTCCTCCTGGAGATCGTTCGGCTTCTCGTGCCTCGCTGGGCGCCCGTGGCGCTGCTGGTCGGCCCGCTGGTGGCCGGCGGACTACTGCTGCCCCTGCGCTACGTCTTGGCCCTGGTCGTCGTGGTCACTGCCGGCATCGTGGGTAATGGCGCCCTGGGGAATCTGAGCGGCGAGGACGTGCCATCGCTGGTCGCCGTCCTGGTGGCCTCGCTGAGTGCCCTGCAGATGGCCTACCGCCGCAGGCGGCTCGGGTTACCGGCGACTCGTTCCGAGGCGATGCTGGTGGAGCTGCGCGACCGGCTGCGGGCCCAGGGCGAGATTCCCGCCCTGCCGCCTGGCTGGCAGGTCGAGTTCGCGATGCGCTCCGCGGGGGGTGCGGCGTTCGCCGGTGACTTCATGACCTCGAGCCTCAGCGACCACAACGGGGGACCCCGGCTAGAGCTGTCCCTGGTCGACGTGTCGGGCAAGGGCGTCTCGGCGGGTACGCGGGCCTTGCTGCTCTCGGGTGCCCTCGGCGGGCTGATCGGGGCGGTACGACCCGAGCAGTTCCTCGTGGAGGCCAATCGATACCTGCTCCGACAGGAGTGGCCGGAGGGTTTCGCCACCGCGGTGCACGTCACCCTCGACCTGTCCACGGGGGAGTACGCCCTGGAATCCGCTGGTCACCCGCCGGCCGTCCAATTCGAGGCCGGCAGCGGCCACTGGCGGGTGTCGCCGGTGTCCGGCCCACTGCTCGGCGTCATGGAGGAGGTGTCCTACTCGCGGGGGCACGGCGTCCTCGGCCCCGGTGATGCGCTCCTGCTCTACACCGACGGGGTCGTGGAGGCGCCCGGCCGCGACATCGACGTCGGCCTCGACCGGCTCCTCGGTGCCGCCGAGCGGCTGGTGCCCCGCGGCGGATTCGCCCAGGGCGCCGAGCGGCTGGTCGACGAGGTCGCCTGGGACGTCTCCGACGACCGGGCGGTCCTCCTGGTCTGGCGGAGCTGACCGGCGGCGGTCATTCGGCGGCGGCCGGCTCCAGCGAGCCGAACCGGGCCAGGGCGAGGGCTCCCGCGCCCGCCAGCAGGAAGCCGGCCAGGCCCACGACGGCGTATCCCGGCCGCGCCGCGTCGCCGAGGGCGATCACCCCGACCAGGGCGGGTGCCACCGTCTCCGCCACCACCAACGGGCCGGTCGCGGTCGTGACCCGCCCCCGCTGCAGTGCGGTGAGGTAGCTGAGAAAGCCCAGGGCGCCGGCCAGGACCAGCGCGTAGGCGGCCGGGGCCCGGATCAGGGCGGCCGGGTGGAGATCGGTCAGCACCCGCACGGCCACCCCGACGACTCCGTAGGCCAGCCCGGCGATGAAGCCGAGCACGGCACTGCCGTACCCGCTCGTCATCCGGCCGGCCACTGCCGCACCGGCAGCCAGGGCCAGCGTGGTGAGCAGCAACCCGAATTCGAAGGCTCGGCTGACGTGCACCGGGGCCTGTACGCCGGCGCTGAGGACGAGCAGGACGAGTCCGCCGCAGACCCCGCCAACCGCCGCCCACTCGCGAGGGAGCAGCCGCAGGCGCAGGACCCGGGCCGCTACGACCGCGGCGACCGCGAGGTTCGCCGCGACGATCGCCTCGACGACGTAGAGCGGCAGCTGGCGCAGGGCCGCCAGTGACAGGACGAAGCCGGCCGAATCGAGCAGGAGACCGGCGATGAAGGGGACCTGGCGCAGCACGCGCAGCAGCAGCCGGGGGTCGAGCCCGGTGCTGCGAGCGGTGTGACCGGCGGCCAGCGCCTGCAGCACGGTTGCCACGCCGTAGCAGACCGCGGCGAGGAGGGCTCCGACAATTCCCAGCACCGGCCCATCTTGCGCGACAAGTGACGGTCGGCTTACGTCCGGGGTGCGGCGGCCCCTTGCTCGGCCGGAGGAGAGGAAGATCGAGGGAGTGGGGTCAACCAGCGCAGAGGGCAAGCCGGTCGGGCGACGGATCGTCCTCGGCATGCTCGGCCTGGGCGCGCTGGGAGTGGTGACCGGACGGCGGTTGCTCGACCTGGAGCAGGGACTGCTCGCGCCGGTCCAGTTGCGCGACCCCACCGGCCTGTCCGGCTTGGTGCCGGCCGGCGCCGGCTTCCGCTTCTATTCTGTCACCGGCGGCCAGCCGGAGCGGACATCGGCCGACTACCGGCTCCGGGTCGGGGGCCTGGTCAGCCGGGCGGCCAGCCTCAGCCTCGCCGACCTGCACGACATGCCGCAGCAGACGATCGTCCGTGACTTCCAGTGCGTCACCGGCTGGCGGGTGCCCAAGGTCCGCTGGTCGGGTGTCCTGCTCTCCGACGTCCTCGACCGGGTCGGCGTGGCGCCGGCCGCACGGGCGGTGCGATTCAGCTCCTTCGACGGCACTTACACGGAGAGCCTGACGCTCGACCAGGCCCGCCGCCGCGACGTCCTGGTGGCCACGCGCATGCTCGACGCGCCGGTCACCCGCGCGCACGGTGGTCCGGTGCGCCTGTTCGTCGCCCCGATGTACGGCTACAAGTCCTGCAAGTGGCTCGGTGGCATCGAGTTGACCAAGCAGGTCGTACCCGGCTACTGGGAGGACCTGGGCTATGACGTCGACGCGTGGGTCGGCCGGTCGAACGGCCGCGGCGATGACCCGACCTAAGGTCATGCTGGCGCGCTTCACCGGTGGCGAGAAGTGGGTGCACCGGGCGACCGCTGCCCTGATGGGGATCTGCCTGCTAACCGCGGCCATCCTGTACCTCGGCCCGCTGTCGGTGCTGGTCGGCCGCCGGGCGCTGGTGGCGCAGGTCCACGTGATCGCCGGCATCGCGCTGCCGATCCCGATCCTGTGCGGTTGGCTGTCGAGGGCGTTCCGGGCCGATGCCGGGCTGCTCAACCGCCTCGGCCCCACCGACTGGGCGTGGCTGCGCAGCAGGGGATGGCGCGGCAGCCGGCTGCCGGTCGGCAAGTTCAACGCCGGGCAGAAGCTCAACGCGAGCTTCATCACCGGTGCCATCGGAGTCCTGCTCGGCACCGGACTGATCATGCGGTACGCGAACACCTGGCCCCTGTCGCTGCGCACCGGCGCGACGTTCGTACACGACTGGCTGTCGTACGCGGTCGCCGGCGTCCTGCTCGGCCACGTGATGTTCGCCGTACGCGACCCCGAATCCCGCAGCGGCCTGCGTACCGGCGTCGTGTCCGCGTCCTGGGCCCGGGAGAAGCACCCCGGCTGGGCCGGCGAGGCCCGCGATCGAGGCTAGCTGGCGACCGTGAGGGCCGGCACCTGCGGCTCCGCGTGGTCCGGGGCGCCGGCAGCCTGCTCCCGCTCCGGGACGATCGCCGGCACCGCTACGTGGAAGGTCGACCCCTGCTCCACGCGGCTCTCCAGCCAGATCCGGCCGTCCATGCTCTCCACGAGGCGCCGGGCGATGTGCAGCCCCAGGCCGCAGCCCCTCGTCTTGCGGGTCAGGTGGTCACCGAGGCGGTGGAACGGCTCGAACACCTCCTCCTGCTTGTCCTCGGGGATGCCCGACCCGAAGTCCTGGACGGCGATCTCGACCTCGGCGGAGCCGTACCGCAGGTGCACCACGACCGGCTTGCCGCCGGGGGAGTACTTGTCGGCGTTGGACAGCAGGTTGGCGACGACCTGCTGCAGGCGGGCCGGGTCGCACAGGGCGCGGGCGGGCTGGCCGTTGGAGTAGAGCGAGACGGCCCGGCCGCTGGCCGAAGCGAGGTCCTCCACTGCGTGCTCGACCACCGCGGCGACGTCGGTCGGCTCCGGTCGCAGGCTGAACTCACCGTGCTCCATCCGCGACGTGCTCAGCAGGTCCTCGACCAGCCGTTCGAGCTGGTTGGCCCGGTCGAGCATCTGCCCGAAGATCACCCGTTGCTGCGGCTTGTCCATCTGGAAGTCCGGACGCAGGAACAGCGACAGGAAGCCCTTGATCGGCGTGAGGGGGGTGCGCAGCTCGTGCGACACCGTCGCGATGAAGTCCTGCTTGGCCAGCTGGACCTCCCGGCGCTCGGTGATGTCCCGGGCGACGAGTACCGCGTACTCGCAGATCCCGCTCGGCGCGCGCACGGCCGACAACGACAGGGCGGCGTCCCGGGTGGACCCGTCGGCCAGCTCCAGCTCGACGTCGAGGGTGAGGTGGTCGGATGAGGCGAGCCGGTCGAGCTGGTCAAGGGCGCTGGCGATGGTGAATTCGCTGCCGTCGGAGCACTTGCCGGTCAGCGCGCGGTCCAGCGAGCGACCCAGGGCGCTGACCTCGGTACGGGCGGTCAGCCGCGCCATGCCGGGATTCCACGAGGCCACCACGCCGTCGGCACCGACGAGGACGACTCCGTCGGAGGCGTTGTCGATGACGGCCGCAAGGCGGCTGCGCTGCTCGTCGATCTCACCGAAGAGCCGCGCCCGCTGCATCGATACCGAAGCATGGTTGGCGAAGTCCCCGACGACCTGCAGCTCGCGCCGCTTGAGGTGGGCGGCCCCCCGGAAGCCCACGAGCAGCGCACCGGCCGGGCCGCTGGCGCCCTCGAGCGGGGCGATCACGCACTCGACCACACCGAGTGATTCGAGTTCGCGCTGGACGCGGGGCATCTCGTAGCGGGCGCGGACGATCATCGGACCGCGCGCCCGCAGCCCGGCAGCGAGTATGGACGGATACTTGACCGCCTCCTCAGCGGGGTCGGAGAGCAGCAGCAGGCTGACGTCGGCGCCGAAGAGAGCCTCTGCACCGCGTTGCACCGAGGCCGTGACCGCCCGCGGGTCGGTGTGCTGCAGCTGCAGGGTCGTGGCCTGCAACTCGCGCCACCGGTCGCGCTCCTGCTGCGCACGCAGCGTGTTGTTGTAGACGTAGTAGACGGCGAGTAGGAAGAACGGCAACGTGATGAGAGTTGCCCGGCTCACCTGTCCGATGAGCACTGCGGCAATGCCTGCCGTGGTGTTGCCGAGGAACATCAGCGTGCGGAGGCGGCCACCCTTGACCCAGACGGTGCGCACCGGGATCGCCTGCGACCAACCTACGGCTGTCGCAACCACGATGCTGTTCCACATGAAGAACACCGCGGCCGCGGCGGCGAGGGCCAGGACGTCCACCGTGCGCTGCGCATCCGGACGCGGGGTCCACTGTTGGGTCAGCACGCTGTACGTGACTCTCGCGAGCGTAGCTCCGACCGCGAAGGCGCCGGCGTTGAACACGTACTTGCGGGCGGCGTGCCGCAGCACGGCGTAGTGCAGCAGCACCACGAGCGTCCCCACGGCGATCACCAGCGGCCAACCGCCGACTATTGCGCCGACGATCAGCGCTGCCTCGCCCCAGGTAAAGCTGTTGCCGCTGGCTCCGAATCGGATGCGTATCAAGGAGATGTGGCCGACAAGGACGATCGCCGCGATGACCAACACCTGGCCGGGCTGCGGGCCAGGCATCCTGGTGAGCTCCCAGACGGCTGCGGCAACGCACAGCAGGCCGGCCACCGCGACAGCGGTCACGAGCCGCCGAACGCGCGCGTCGCTGCGCTCCGAGAGCGACCGAGCCGACCTCATGGATCCCTGTCCTCCCGGCCGCTCATCCTCGATATCGATTGCGGTTCGGCCGGGCCCAGCTCAGCCGGTTCGCCCGCGACCCGGTGCCACCAGGGGGTCCGCAATCCCCAGAAGGCGGTCAGGAAGTCGCTGGTCCAGGTATCGCTGGTCCACGTGTCGCTGGTCCACGTGTCGCTCGTCCACGTGTCGCTCGACCAACTTGAGTGGGTCCAGGTGTCGGAGGTCCATACGTCTGACGTCCAGGTGTCTGAATTCCACGGCTGACAAAGGGCGTCGATCTCACCGACGATGGTGGTGGACGTGGCGTCACCAGGGCAGATGGTGCTGACGTGGTGGCCACCGCGGCTCTGCTCGATCGAGCCCTGACCCGTAGCGGCGAACTGCTGTGCCGGGGCGTTGCGCACCTTGCGGTCGAGGGCGGTCGGCAGCCACAGCCGGCCACGTCCCTGATACGCCTGGGGGACGCCGGCGATCGGCAGGCTGGTGGAGGTCAGGGCGTACTTGACCTGGTCGGGGGTGAGCCAGCCACGGCGGCTCAACATCAGGGCCACGGCCCCGGAGACGACGGCAGTGGCCTGCGAGGTGCCGCTGCCGCGGATGTAGGCCGCACCGATCCGGGCCTCGGGATAGGTGGTGTCGACGAACGAACCCGGCGATCGGGTGGACACGATCGTGCGGCCCGGCGCGACGAGGTCGGGCTTGGCCAGGCCGGACGCGGTGGGGCCGCGTGAGGACCACGCGGGGATCACGTCGTTGGACTGGCCGGCGTCGAGACGGTCGTCGTAGGCGCCGGCGGTGATGACGAGCGGGTCGTCGCCGGGCTTGGTGATCGTGCTCGCGGTCGGCCCCTGGTTGCCGGCCGCCGCCACGACGACGACTCCCATGTGCCACAGGCGCTCGACGGCGAAGTTGAGTGGGTCCACGGCGGGGGACTGGGTCGACGTCGTACCCCACGACAGGTTGACGGCCCGGATGCCGTACTGGTCGGCGTGTGACCCCACCCACTGCATGGCCGCCAGCACGGTGGACACGTCGGTGGCGCCGTCGCGGCCGGCGACCTTGACCGCGAGCACCTTGGCATCAGGTGCCATGCCGACGTAAGCGCCGCCGGGATCAGCGGCGGAGCCAGCGCCGTCACCGGCGATGATGCCGGCCATAACGGTGCCGTGACCGTAGGAGTCGACCGTGCTGTCGTGCTCACCGGAGAAGTCGGGGCCGGCGATCAGCCGGCCGGCCAGGTCCGACACCGGGGCGATGCCGGTGTCGATGACGGCGACCGTCACCTGGTCGCCGCGGTCGGCCTTGCTCCAGACGACCGATGCACCGGTGCTTGCCGGATAGTTGCTGGCGAGCCCGAGCGGGCCGCCGCCAGGGGTGATCGAGGAGAAGCGGACGACGGTATCGGGCGTGACGGCCTGGACGGCGCGATCAGCGCCGAGTCGCTGTGCGGCTGCGGCGGGCAGGCGGGCAGTGAAACCTTCCACGATGGGCAGGTCGCGGCCGATCCGGCCACCGGCCGAACGCACCGCGTCGGCGGCCTGCTGCCGCTGGCCGGGGCGGGCCCGCACGATCACGGCAACTGTCGGGTTGCCGACCGAAGAGCCGATTCTTGTCGCCGCGGTGGCAGTCTGTGCGCTGAGGGTGGCGACCGGCCACGCCAGCATTGCCATGACAGTGAGCAGGGGCGCCGCACGCCGCATTCGGCCCCACCGACTCATCGCCTGCTCCTTCCCCGTCTGCTGGCGATCACTTCGAAGGCGCGCCGACTCCGATCTCCCACTGAACACCCATCATCGCTATTGTCCTGCCACGTAAGGAATGCGCAAATGGGGGCAGTCGAACTAGTTAGAAGTGACTAGTGACCCTCGCCTGGGTGTGAGTACGAAAGCGATGACGTACAGCGCGCCTGCCAGAATCAGCAGCGCGCGATAGCCGGTGATCAGCGCGAGATACTCCAACGTGCCACCGAGCAGGGCACCCAGGAGGTTGGCGCCGAACGCCGACGTCGATGAAGCGGTCTCGGCGAGCCTTCGGGAGAAGATCAGGTTGGCGCAGAAGATCGGCGCGAAGGCCAGGGTCGCGGCGGCCCCCAGGCGCAGCCACCAGGGCAGCGACAGCAGGCTGTCGGCGGGCACCGCCCACCCGATCGCCAGCGCGATGGCCAGCAGCGCGTACAGCACCGCCGGCCGCGGTAGCCGTACCCTCCCGCTCACCTCCACCGCCGCCAGCACCGCGACGAGCACGCCGGCGAACACCAGCGCGTTGACCAGCCAGGTGGTGCCGAACAGCAGCGCGAAACCCGCTACGTTCTTCGTCTCCAGCAGCAGGAAGGCCGCCCCCAGGAAGAACAGGTCGGCATACGGCCGCATCGGCTTGACCGGACCGCCGACCACCCGGACGGCGACGCAGGCCGCGAGCAGTACGAACAGTAGGACCAGCAGGTAGAAGCCCGGGATGCCGGGGCGGCGCAGGTAGGGGAACGGGTGGTCGTCCGTGGCGACCGCGGGCGCTGGATGGGTGGCCAGCTGCCAGGTCGTCGCACACGTCTGCTTGCCGCTGTCGCGGGCGACGACGAGGGCGGCGCGGTGCCCGACGCCACCGACGGTGTCGATGCACGGCGAGTGGCCGAACACCTCGGCCAGCGTCCCCGCGTAGCGATCGATCAGCCACTGGGTGCGGTATGTGTTGTACATGGCGAAGACGCCGCCCGCGGTGAGGTGCGACCGCGCCGTGGCGATGGCCTCCCGGGTGAACAGGTAGCTCTCCAGCCGCAGCGAGCTGTTGCCCGACACCAGGGTCTGCGAATCAGGCAGCGCGAAGACGATCAGGTCGTACTTGGTCGTCGTGCTCTGCATGAAGGCCCGGCCGTCGTCGATGTGCACCTTGACCCGCGAGTTGGCATAGGGCCGGTTGGGGTGCCGCTCCCGGCCGATCTGCGCGATCCGCGGGTCAATCTCGACAGCGTCGACCGCCTTGGCACCGCGATCGAGCGACACGGCGACGTCGTTGCCGTTGCCGGCCCCGACGACCAGTACGTGGTTCAGCGGGTTGCCGGGAGCTCGCTCGTACGGCGCGGTCCGCAGGCCCGGGTCGAACGTCTTGATGTTGAGCATGCTCTGGTGCGGGATGCCGTTGACGAAGATGTCGACGTACTTCGGCCGGTCCCTGGTCACGACCTTGTAGTACGGCGACCAGGTGGTGTTCGGCTGGAGCGATTCACCGGCCAGCAGGCCGACCAGGACCGCGAGGCTGGCCAGCGGCAGCCAGGGCGGTCGCAGTCGGTCCCGGTTCAGTGCCACGAAGCCGGTGGCGGCCAGGGCGCCCCATGCCACCGGCGGCGCGTGGACGAAGGACAGCGCGGTGAAGGTCGCGATGCCGACCAGGCTGCCGATGAGATCCAGCCGGTAGGCCGTGAGCGCGGGGAACCGGCCGAACAGCCGGCCCACCGTCTCGCCCAGGCCGCACATCACCGCGGCCACCGCGAGGAAAATCACCGGCAGGGTGGCCCAGGCCGGTAGGCCGCTGGGGTGCACGCCCTTGAAGTAGAGCAGCTGCTCTGTGTCCTGGCTGATCCGGACGGGGAAGGCCAGTATGAACCCGACCAGGCCGACCAGCACGATCGGCCACATGAAGGACAGGTCGCGGCTGCGGCGGGCGCGCAGGAACCCCAGGCCGATTCCGAGGAACGAGCCGAGCAGCACGAAGTTGGAGAAGTAGCTCAGGTGCAGGATGTTGGAGCCGGTCCAGCGGATCAACGCCAACTCGACGAAGAGCATGAGCGCGCTGGCGAGCACCAGCTTGCTGGGCGACGCCGCAGGCCGTGGTTCCTTCGCCGGCTCGTCGACGGTACGCCGGCTCGCGACCGGTGGATCTTCGGTCAGCTCGCTCATCGGTAAGCCACGCGCTGCGACGGTTTCGGCACGACGGCAAACGTACCCAAGTGCGGCCCGGCGATGTCCTACCGGCCCCTGCGCGACCGCTGGCCGCGCCGACGGTGCTCCTTCATCAGTCCCGCCGTCAACCCACGCCCGCTGCGGTAGTACGGGGGCATCTTCCGGCTGCGCCTTGGCTGTGGCGGCCGACCGCGGACCACGCGCAGGACGGTGGTCACGATGAGCAGCAGCAACCCGATGCCGAGGCCGATGGCGACGTCACGGGCGACGGTCACGTGGCTCCCGGAGATTGGCCTGTACGTGCTCGAGCAGCTCGACCAGTCGACCGCGGGCGGTGGGATCGAGGCCGGCTGCGGCGGTGTCGGCCGGCCGGCGCGCCTGTGAGCCCCGGTACAGCTTGGCCACCTTGACCAGCGCCCGGTTGGTTCGCCTGACCTCGGCAAAGTCCACGACGGCAGTGTATTGACGACGTCCGGCCCGCCGTACATGGTCGGCTAGTCGCCGGTGACGTGCCCGTTGGGCAGGTGCGATCCACCGCACTTCGGCGTCAGAGACGGCGATACATGACGTGCAGGCCGACGTACCCCTTGGTCGGATGGCGGAAGGCCTCCGGAACCGTACCGATGACCTCGAACCCGAGCGAGCGCCACAACGCCACCGCCCGGGTGTTGGACTGCACGACCGCGTTGAACTGCATCGCGTGGTAGCCGTCGCGGCGCGCCCGGTCGAGGGCATGCTCGCCGAGCGCCCGGCCGACCCCGCGGCCGGCCTGCGCCGGGTCGACCATGAAGCTCGCGCTGGCGATGTGCGCGCCCGGCCCCATCTGGTTGGGGTTCATCTTGGCCGAGCCGAGCACGGTGCCGTCGTCGTCGACGGCGACCACGGTGCGGCCGGGGGGCGGCAGCAGCCAGAGCGACCTGGCCCGCTCCTCGCTCATGTCGGGGTCATAGGCGTAGGTCTCCCCGGCGGTGACGATGGCGTGGAAGAACGGCCAGATCGCCGGCCAGTCATCGGTCGTCGCATCCCTGATCGGCACGGCCGTGATCCTCTCCTGGGCGAGCTGTGGAAACTCTCCCTGACCATAGCCAGCAGGAGTTTCCACAGCTCCGCGTCATTGCGGACTAGTGGACGTCGCGTGATTCCAGCGCGTAAGCCCGCTCGGCGTTGCCGGACCCGATCATGTGGGCGACGCGGACGGCGTCGGCGGCCGACCATTCGCCGGAGTGCACCCGGTCTTCGAGCAGGCGGGCCAGCGCGCGGCGGAACACCACGGCCGACAGGTGGTAGAGCTCGGGCAGCCCGAATGCGTCGGAGGAGTACAGCATCTTGGCGAACGGCGTGAGTTCGAGCGCCTCGGCGAGCACGGCGCCCGCCCGGCCCGGTCCGACGAAGTTCAGTGCCAGCCCGACGTCGACGTACACCTGGGGGTAGGCCGCCGCGAGGTATCCGGCCTCTCGGTGGTACGGGTAGCAGTGCAGCAGCATGACCGGCAGCCGTTCGGGCACCGCGCGGATGAAGTCGGTGAGCAGCAGTGGGTTGGCCCGGTGCAGCGCCAGGTCGCGGTCGCCGAAGCCGGTGTGGAACTGGATCGGCAGCCCCACCTCGACGGCCGACCAGAGCAGGGCACGGACGAGTACGGGGTCGTCGAGGCGCCAGCCGTGCGGCCCCGGACCGCGCTCCAGCCAGTGGTCGGCGGCCAGCCTGACCTCCTGACGGGCCGGCGCGGCCGCCTCGAAGTCCAGCCCCACCCGGTAGGCCGCCACCGACTTCACCCCGACAGCCCGGGTCGTCGTGACGGCCGTGGCCAGTGCATCGGCGTAAGAGTCGGCGAACCCACCCGCGTCGATCCCGTCACCGGCCAGCGCCTCGGCGACGGACTCCAGGCGGACGATTTCGCGGGCCTGGCCGCCGGCGGCGGCGCCCAGCTCGGCCGGCGACAGCAACTCCGCGCCGCGGAAGCCGGCGTCGACGAGGAACAGCCGCGTGCGCGCCGCCGCCATCAGCCGCTGGGTGACCTCCTCCGTACCGAGTTCGGCGCGGCGTTGCAGGTAATCCGCGGGGGGTGCGTGCCGCTCCAGGTCCAGCACCGGTGCGCAGTGCCGGCGGACGGCCAACCCGGCCGGCGTGTCGAAGTTCGACATCCCGGCCGGCGCGGCGCCGCCCTCCGACAGCAGGGCCTCGAAGGCCGGCGGGTCGAGGTCGTGCCGGACCACGCCGTGACAGTGGTGGTCGATCAGGTCGAGCGTGCTCGTCGTGAGGCTCATTGCTCCCCTATGTCGATCCGCCTACGTCAACCGCCTAGAAGACCCACCGGAGCGCGGCGGCGACATCCTCCGGTGCTGCGTCGCGGAACCGTTCGGCTTCGGCCCGCCGTACGGCCAGGACCGCGTCGGCCAGGGTCTTGCCCATCTCTTCGCGCAGGAAGTAGCAGGCGGCGAATTCGTCGATCGCCGCATCCAGCGACGTGGGCAGCCGGCGTACTCCCATCTCTGCGAGTTCTTCCTCGGAGAACCGTGCAGGATCGCCGGTGACCTCCGCCGGGAGGGTCAACGCGTCGCGGACCCCACGCAGTCCGGCGGCGATGAGCGCGCCGACGACCAGGTAGGGGTTGGCGGCGAGGTCGAAGGACTTGACCTCGAAGTTGGCCGCGTCCTTCTCCGTGCCGGCCAGGCCGGTGACGAAGCGCATCGCCGACTCGCGGGTCTCCCGGCCCCAGCAGGCGAAGGCGCCCGCCCAGTGGGAAGGGACCAGACGCAGGTAGCTGGCCGGTGTCGGGGCGCCGACGGCGCACAGGGCCGGCAGCACTGCCAGGATGCCGGCCGCGAAAGCCTCGCCTTCCTCGGCCATGCCAAAGCGGCCCGGGCCACCGGCGAACACGTTCGTCCCGTCGCGCCAGACAGACAGGTGTACG
>QHCA01000423.1 GCA_003244095.1 Pseudonocardiales bacterium
CCTCGATGGGGGGCAGGCCCTCGGCGGGCCGGCCAGTATCAGTCAGGGTCGTCGCTAGTGTCGTCAGCGCCGCGGCGAGCGGCGGCCGGTACATCTCGGGGTTCTTCTCTGCCGCGGCGCGTAGGCCGGCGACGGCGAGCTCACCGATCTCGATGGCGAGCAGTCCGGTTGCTGCACCGCGGACTGGGATCTTGTGCTGGGCGTTGACCGCCCCGGTCACTGGATGCGCTTCGGCGATGGCCAGCCGAAGCGCGGTGACCAGGTCGGTGTGTCCTTCCGCCGCGCGTAGGGCGAGTTGGGTCAGGCGTTCATCCAGCGCATCTCGTACGGCCACATGCACCGGTTCAGATCGTCCCGTCACCCGGCTCAGGACGAGCAGGGTCCGGGTGAGCTGGCCGTCGGATGCGGCGTCGAGGACGGCGCCGACCAGGCCCGGCGACGTGCTGATCGCACGGGCGACGAGCACTTCGGCGAGGAGGTCGGGGTCGAGTGACCCGTGCGGCCCGTACAGCGCACGCAGCCATTCCACGACGTTGCCCACCCGTTCGGCTGATGCGTCCCGCAGGTGCCAGACGAGCCGGATGAGCCGCTCGTCGTCCTGATCGGAGGACAGGCCGCACAGCGCCGCCAGCGCCACCGCGGTCCGCCGGTCCTCGGGCTGCAGGCCGAGGTGATGCCGCTCGTCAGCACGTCTCCAGTACTCGGCCTCGTGCCGGTCGAGGATTTCTCCCAGCAGTTCGTCGGCGCTGAGCGCGGCGACGTCCAGGTCCGGACTCGCCACCGCCAGTAGTACGGCGGCCAGCACGAACAGGGGACGCTCGAAATGCTCGGCGGACAGGCCAGGCACCGTCCTCGGGGCGGCGCGGCCAAGTTTCGCGGCGAAGGCGTTCCCGGCGGTGGTGAACAGTTCCCGGCGGTCAAGTTCGCGTTCACCGCGGCCGAGGCCTACCAGTTCGGCGTGTCGGAGCAACCCGGCCAGTTCGGCGCGGGAGTCGCCGGTGGCGAACAGGTCGATCAGCGACTGCCGGTCGCCGCCCTGCCGGACCACCAGGACCACCCGGCACGGCGGCCCGCCGCGGTGCCGCAGCAGCCGTGTGAGCAGACCGGTGACCAGGTCGGGGCGGGTTTCGGCGTAGTCGACTGCCAGCACGGTGCGCCCCGGCCAGCGCAGCAGCTCGGTCAGGCCGTCAACCCAGTCGGTGTCGGCGTCGACGTGCCCGGCGGTCCAGCCCGCGTCCTCGGCGGCCCGGCACACCTCGACGGCGGTGCGTGTCTTACCGAACCCGCCCGCCCCGGTCAGCACCAGCACCTGCAGCCTTTCGTCGCCCTCCCGCCACCGCATCACCTGCTCGAGCAGGTCACCCCGCGGCACGAACGGGACCACCGCATGCTTCGGCCGTAACAGCTCACTCGGTGCCACGTAGTCCGGATCCCAGTCCAGGTCCAGGACGGGGGCGAGCAGCGGCAGTAGATCCCGGCCGCCGGCCCGCACGACCGCCAACCGGGCCTGCTCCTCCACGGCAAGAGCCCAGCCGCGGGGGGCATCCGCCTGGTGAAACGCCGTGTTGCGGTCCAGCAGCCCGGCGTCGATGCCGGCGACCGCGGCGACCGGCACACCGAACCCGCCCAGGGCCGAGGTCAGCGACCGGGAACTGTCCACCATCGCGCACACCCCGCCCGTGCGCCGGTTCAGCAGCGGACCACCGCTGAACCCGCCGATGACTTGGCCCTCCCGCAGCTTGTACAGGGTGCAACCGTCCGGCTCGAACAGGGTCTCCAGGTGCAACGTCGCCCCGCTGCGGGCGATCGCATCCGGGGCGTTCTCACCCCTGGTGAACCCGACCAGCTGCAGCACATCCGTGCCGATCGCCGGGTCAGCCGCCTCCAACCGCACGCAAGGCTGGCCGTCGGGGACGCCGGCGACGCGCAGCAGGGCAGCGTCGGGCTGGGGATAGAACTGCGCCTGCGGGTCATCCGCGGCCAGCAGCCCAGTCACCGGCTCGGCCAGATAGTCCCGCCCGTCCGCGTCGAACACGGTGATCGGCCAACCGCCATGCACGACATGCGCGCAGGTCAACACCTCACCAGGGGCCACGAAGAAACCCGTACCTGAAAACCCGCCGCCGACGTCAACCCGCACCACGCACCGGCCGAGCAACTCCAGCAACGGCTCGCCGTCAGTCACCCGCCCGCCCCTGACGGGCCGCCGGGGCGGTCCCGTTCCCACTCCAGTGTCACCGTCAACGAGCCAGTCGACTCCCCGTCGACGATCAGCCCGACCAGCTTGCCGGACTTCACCGCCAACTCCACACCCAGCTCCACGCTCACCTTGCTCGGCGCCGCCTTCGCGACCGCGCCGCGGATCGCCTCCGTCACCCCCTCCAACATGCCCGCGACGGCAGCGAAATCCAGCTTGCCCAGCGCCGTCTTCGTCGCGCCGCCGCCACCGACCATCCGGGCCTGCACCAACGCCACCGAACCGTTCGGCAGCACCACCTCAACCACATTGCCTTCCACGCGCTTCCCCCCGTCACAAAAGTCATCCCCCGAGCATCCCCCGTGGTGTGCCCGGCGCCCTCAATCACCTTGCTGAACCTGCAACACGCCAGACAGAGAGTGCTTGCTCACCGCCGTCCATATCGCCAATCATGAACCTAACGCGGACATGCCCTCCCCTGCGACGAATCAACACCACAGGTCCTTCCGTCGCCACAGATCGGGCCGAATGGATGACCCCCGACCGCCCCCACACGCAACCACCGCTCCGCCCGCATCCGACGGTCGCACCCGGCACAAGGAACCCCACCGAACAGGCGACAAGATCAGCAATGCTGTGCACCGAATGTGCACGAACGCTCCGGTCGTGGATGGCAGCGGACGGCACTGATTGATACGTGGACCGGTCCTGACCTGCGCAGGAACGTCTCCGCCGGTACTCGTTGACACGGGCTGACAGTTCGGCATCGGACTCATAATCCGTCGGTGTGCATTGTCTAGGTCGAAGCGGTGCTTTCTCCTCGCGGACGTGAGCTCGGTTCGCGCTGGAATTTGCCGCGGCGCATCGCCCGAGCGACTCAGACCCGCCAGCGTGCCGATCGTGAGGTGTCGGATTCAGATCTGTCCTGCCGGATCTGAGGCTCGGCCGGCGGCCTGATCTGGCGGGCGAAGCACTGCCAGCACTCGGGTGACGTCGGGAGCGAGGTCGGGCCGGCGCCGTGCAAGGCGCTGTAGTCGGGCCGTGCCGGTGGCTATTTCGCCGTCGACGGCCTGTTGGGCGGCCACACTGGCGAGGTCCGCGGCGGTCTCTGTGTCCCTGTCGAGCAGGGCTAGCGTCAAGGCCAGGAAGGGACCGACGAACGCTTGCCGGAGCAGGGCCGGGGCGGCGAGAGCGAGGTCGCGGAGAAGGTCGGCATCTGCCTTTTCTACGGCTTCGAGGGCGGCGTCCCTGGCGTCGCTGGTGTCAGTGACGATGTCGTAAATGTCGTCAATCGGCAGGTGTTCAGCTAGCCGGGCGATTCCCAGGTGTATCGAAGCGACGGGGTCCGCGCGGGCCGAGCTGAGCGCGGACAGCACCTGTGGGTCGGTGAGCAGCCTCGGTCGGGTCTGGAGAAAGGCCCTGGATGCGGCCCATGTCGGGGTGTCGAGCCAGGTCGCCAGGTCGGCCCGGCGCTGCTCGTCCTCATGTCGAGATGTCGTGACCGCTTTGACGCCGTCACGTCGAGCCTCGTCTAGCGACTCGGGCACAGCGTTCACGCCAGGGGTGTCGGCGTGTAAGGCGATCAGGACGTCCAACTCGGCATCCCCACCGGGAGCGGATACCGCGGTCAAGAGAGCCGTCAGAGAAGCGTCCATTCCGGCTGGTTCCGAGGCACCCATCCACCCGTTCACAAGGCGTACGAGGCCTTCCGGGTAAGGCTGGGTCAGCCAGCGAGGTGCAGCGGCGCGACCCGGCTCCTGCCACGCAAGCAGAGGCGACCCGTACAGAGAGGCGCGGGCCTGCCGGCGCGCGAATGCTGCGGCGACCCAGTCGCGACTCCGGTCGATCAGTTGAGTGGCCTGGACCACGTCCGCCCAGGCCTGCGGACCAGGCGGCTGGGTAGCCGCGCGCGCCACCAGCAGTTGTGCGACGGCCGTCTCCGGAAGCCCGACTGCGGCGGCGTCGTAGGCGCCGAACGCTTCGTCGGCGCGGCCGAGAGAGGTCAGTACTGCCGCGCGGACCGCGACAGTACGGACGAGGTCGGGCAGGAATGCGGCC
>QHCA01000424.1 GCA_003244095.1 Pseudonocardiales bacterium
GCAGGCCGGTGGTGAACTGGTCGGGTTCGGTGGGGCTGCCGGCGAGGGTGCCGTAGATGGCGACGGCGAGGGCGCCGGCGGCTTGGCGGGCGGTGTTGTTGACTCCGCTGGCCAGTCCGGAGCGGTCAGGGGGCACCGAGCGCACGGCGGCGGCGACCACGGCGGCGGCGATCGCGGCGGCCCGGGTCCGATGGCGCCAGAGCAGGAGCACGGCCTGCGGGGCGATGGCAAAACCGGCGAAGAAATGGGTCATCACGGCCAGGGCCGAAAATGCCGTCCAGGCGATCAAGTTGCCGCGCGACGGCGCTCGCAGCGCCCGCGCGAAGGCGAGGAAGGCGGCGCCGGTCAGGGCCGCCAGGAGCATGTACGAGCGGGCCTCCTGGCCGTACCAGATGGCGAGCGGATTGACCGTCATCAGGGCCGCGGCGAGCAGGCCGGCCGGGCGCGAGATGAGCTCGCGGGTGGCCGCGTAGCCGATCGGCACCAGTGCGACGCTGGCCAGCGCGGACACGGCGCGCAACGCCACCGGGCCGGCCCCGAACAGCTTTGCCCAGCCCCAGACGAGCACGAAGTACAGCGGCGGCGTGACCTCAACCGTGGTCACGGTGTGGATCATGGCCCCGAAGGGGAGCCGCATCTCGTAGGCGGTCAGGGCCTCGTCGGCCCAAAGGCTCTGGTTGTTGAGGACCACGATCCGGATCACGGCCGCGAGCACGATCAGCGCGCCGAGAATCAGGGACTCGGTGCTGAGCACCCGACCCCCGACGGCCATCCCCGGACGCCGGCTGACCCCGACCGCCGGGGAGTCCGAGGTGGTCACTTCGCGGTCACCACTTAGACCAGCAACTCCCGCAGCGCTGCCACCACGTCGTCCTGGTCGGCCGCGGTGACCTTGGGATCGAGCGGCAGGCTCAGCGTGCGGTCGGAGATCGAGGTGGCGACGGGAAAATCCTCGGGGGCCAGGCCATAGCGGTCGCGATAGTAGGGATGCAGGTGAACGCCCCGATAGTGCACCCCGGTCCCGATCCGCCGTTCGTGCAAACCGGCCAGAAGCGCGTCGCGGTCCAGAGGGGCTTCCGTCCCGACCAGGATCTGGTAGAGGTGGCGCGCGTGGCGGGTGTCGGGCTCGGCCGGCGGCGGCGTGGCCACCGGCAGATCAGCCAGCAGGTCGTCGTAGCGTGCCCAGAGCTCGGCCCGGCGCTCGATCCAGGCGTCGAGCTGGGGCAGCTGATGCAGACCCAGAGCGGCCTGCACGTCGGTCATGTTGTACTTGTAGCCGGGCCGGACGACCTCGTAGTGCTTGTAGCCGGCGTCTGAGAAGCGCTGCCAAGCCCCGACGCTGAGCCCGTGCAGGGCGAGACGTTCGACCTCCTCGGCGAGCTCGGCGCTGGCCGTGAGCAGCGCACCCCCCTCGATCGTGGAGATGTTCTTGGTGACGTAGAACGAGAACGCGGTGACGTTCCCAAACGCCCCGATGCGACGGCCGCGCCATTCGGCGCCGATTGCGTGCGCGGCGTCCTCGACGATCCGCAGGTCGTGGCGTTGGGCCAGGGCGGCGAGGCGATCCATGTCGATCGGCCGCCCGGCCAGGTGGACGGGCATGATCGCGCGGGTCCGCTCGGTGATCGCCGCTTCGGCGGCCTCGAGGTCCAACAGCCCGGTGCCGGGCTCGCTGTCGACCAGAACCGGGGTCGCCCCGGCGTGCTCAACGGCGTTGGCCGAGGCGACGAAGGTCATGGCCGGGACCAGGACCTCGTCGCCCGCTCCGAGCCCGAGGACCTGGAGAGCGAGGATCAGCGCGGCCGTGCACGAGGAGACGCAGCGGGCGTGCGGTGCCCCGACGTACTCGGTCAGCATCGTCTCGAAGCGTCCGACCTTGGGTCCGGTCCCGACCCACCCCGAGCGCAGGGACGCGACGACCTCGGCGATTTCGCTCTCACCGATCGTCGGACTCCCGAATATCAAGAAGTTCTCCCGCATCCCAGATCGGTCGCCAGGATGGCCCAGGACGACTGGGACGCTGTGCGCGCGTCCGGCTCCTCGCCCCCTGGTTGACCGTACCCGGGACGCAACCGGGCGCGACTAAGTGACGGCTAAACGCGGGGCGGCGATCGGGTTAGCTCCGCGTGTCGGTCTTGCTCGACTGCCGCCGTGTGGGAGGATCGAGCAACGATGACCACCGCTTCCCTCCCCCCCGGGCCTCGTCTGCCCCGAGTGCTGCAGACCGCCGGCTTTCTGCTCGGGGGCGCCCGTTTCTTGGAAGCGTGCCGGCGCCGCTACGGCGACGCGGTCACCTTCGGGACGCTGTTTGACGAGCGCTTCGTGATGGTCTTCGATCCGGAGTTGGTCAGGCAGGTCTTTCAGAGCTCAAACGCTCAGCTGCACGCCGGCGAGGCCAACACCCTGCTCGGCCCGATCCTGGGCGAGCGCTCCGTGCTGCTCCTCGACGGCGCCGAGCACATGCGCCACCGCAAGTTGATGCTGCCCGCCTTCCACGGACGCCAGCTGGCCGCCCACGCGGAGACCATGCGGGCCGCCGCCGACCTCGAGATCGACAGCTGGCCGGTGGGTCAGCCGTTCACGCTGCTGCCGAGCATGCAGGCGCTGACCCTGCGGATCATCCTGCGCGCGGTGTTCGGTTATGAGCCCGGAGCCGCCGAATCCGAGCTGCGCGGACGGCTGCGCGCCATCGTCGAGCCCCTGGCCCGACCGCGCGGGATGCTGATGGTCTCCGCGCTGCTGCGCGGCCGCGGCGACCGGCGGGGCGCGCTCGAGTTCGAAGCCCGCAAGCGGGCCGTGGACGAGATCCTCTATGCCGAAATTGCCCGCCGGCGCGAGGAGCCCGACCTGGCTGAGCGCGACGATGTCTTTTCCGCCCTGCTCCTCGCCCGCGACGAGGACGGGGTCGCCCTCACTGATCCCGAGGTCCGCGATGAGCTGCTCACCCTGCTGCTGGCCGGCCACGAGAC
>QHCA01000425.1 GCA_003244095.1 Pseudonocardiales bacterium
CGCTCGATGCTCACTCGACTCACAGGAGGGGCAGGTAGCGCTCCAGCTCGAAGGGCGTGACGAGGCGGCGGTAGTCCTGCCACTCGGCCCGCTTGTTGCGCAGGAAGAAGTCGAAGACGTGCTCGCCGAGCGTCTCGGCCACCAGCTCCGAGGTCTCCATCGCGCGCAGCGCGTCGGAGAGGTTGTGCGGCAGGTCCTGGTAGCCCATGGCCCGCCGCTCGCCCTCGCTGAGGTCCCAGACGTTGTCCTCGGCGCCGGGCGGCAGCTCGTACCCCTTCTCGATGCCCCGCAGGCCGGCCGCCAGGAACAGCGCGAACGCGAGGTAGGGGTTGCAGGCGGAGTCCAGCGAGCGGATCTCGACCCGGGTGGAGTTGGCCTTGCCGGGCTTGTACATCGGGACGCGCACCAGCGCGGAGCGGTTGTTGCTCCCCCAGCAGACGTACGTCGGCGCCTCGCCGCCGGAGATCAGCCGCTTGTAGGAATTCACCCATTGGTTGGTCACCGCGGTGAACTCCCGGGCATGTTCGAGGATCCCGGCGATGAAGGACTTGGCCGTGGCCGACAGTTGCAGCGGGTCGGCCGGGTCGTGGAAGGCGTTGCGGTCACCCTCGAACAGCGACAGGTGGGTGTGCATGCCCGAGCCGGGCTGGTCGGTGAACGGCTTGGGCATGAAGGTCGCGTAGACCCCGGCCTGCATCGCGACCTCCTTGATGACGTGGCGGAACGTCATCACGTTGTCCGCGGTGGTCAGGGCGTCGGCGTACCGCAGGTCGATCTCCTGCTGGCCGGGGGCGACCTCGTGGTGGCTGAACTCCACCGAGATGCCCATCAACTCCAGGGCGGTCACCGCGTTGCGGCGGAAGTCGTGGGCGATGTCGTGGGTGGTCAGGTCGAAGTAGCTGCCGTGGTCGACGGGCCGCGGGGTGCGCCCCGGCTCGGGCCGCTCGGCGAGCAGGAAGAACTCGATCTCGGGGTGGGTGTAGAAGGACAGGCCCTTCTCGGCCGCCTTGCCCAGGGTCCGCCGCAGCACGTGCCGGGGATCGGCCCAGGATGGGGACCCGTCGGGCATCCGGATGTCGCAGAACATCCGGGCGGCGTCGGGCTCGGTGCCGCCCTCCCAGGGCATCACCTGGAACGTCGCCGGATCGGGCTGGGCGACCATGTCACTCTCCGACACACGGGCGAAACCCTCGATGGCCGAGCCGTCGAAACCGATCCCCTCCTCGAACGCCGCCTCCACCTCGGCGGGTGCGACGGCCACGGACTTCAGCGTGCCGAGCACGTCGGTGAACCAGAGTCGGACAAACCGGATGTCGCGTTCCTCGAGCGTACGAAGGACGTACTCCTGCTGACGGTCCATAGTCGTCACCATACGAGCCGGTAGTTACCGCCATGTTGCCCGTCCCAACTCCAGGAGCAGATAGGACAATGGGTCTGTGGCCCAGCTTCGCGTGGCTCTCGCCCAGGTCGACGTCACCGTCGGCGACCTCGACGGCAACGCCGACCTCGTCCTGTCCTGGTCCCGGCGAGCCGCCGATGACGGCGCGCACCTCGTGGCCTTCCCCGAGATGGCCCTGACCGGGTATCCCCCGGAGGACCTGGTGCTGCGGGAGTCCTTCGGCTCGGCCAGCGTCGCCCTGGTCGAGCGGCTCGCCGGGCGGCTGGCCGGCGAGGGTCTGGGGGAGCTCGCCGTGGTGGTGGGCTACCTCGACGTCGACGGCGGCCCGCGCAATGCCGCAGCCCTGCTGCACGGTGGCCGGGTCGTCGCCCGCTACTTCAAGCACCACCTGCCCAACTANNCCCAACTACGGCGTGTTCGACGAGGACCGCTACTTCCGCGCCGGCGACCGTTTCGTCATCGTCCGGCTGCACGGCATCGACGTGGCCCTGACGGTCTGCGAGGACCTGTGGCAGGACGGCGGCCCCTTCTCGGTCGCGGCGGCCGCCGGTGTCGGGCTGGTCGTCAACATCAACGGCTCTCCGTACGAGCGTGACAAGGACGACCAGCGGCTCGAACTCGCCACCCGGCGGGCCGTCGAGGCGGGCGCCCCGATCGCGTACGTCAACATGGTCGGCGGCCAGGACGAGCTGGTCTACGACGGCGACTCGCTCGTGGTGGCGGCCGACGGCAGCCTGATCGCCAGGGCGCCGCAGTACGACGAGACGCTGCTCGTCACCGACCTCGACCTGCCGGCCGCCGCGGCCACGGTGACCGGCCCGATCCGCGGCATGACGGTCGAGCGCACCGTGATCTCGCAGCGTGTTCTCCCGCCGTGGACCGCGCAGCCCCCAACGATCGCCGAACGGCTCTCCGCCGAGGCGGAGGTGTGGGCCGCCCTGGTGACCGGCACCCGCGACTACGCCGGCAAGAACGGCTTCACCTCGGTGGTGCTGGGCCTGTCCGGCGGCATCGACTCCGCGGTGGTCGCCACGGTGGCCTGTGACGCGCTGGGTGCCGACGCGGTCCATGTCGTCGGGATGCCGTCGCGACATTCCTCGGCGCATTCCCTCAGTGACGCGGAGGACCTGGCCACCCGGCGCAACCTAAACTGGCGGGTCATCCCGATCGCGCCGATGGTCGACGCCTACGAGTCCGCGCTGCACCTCGACGGGCTGGCCGCGGAGAACCTGCAGTCGCGGGTACGCGGGACCCTGCTCATGGCACTGTCCAACGCCGAGGGCCACCTCGTGCTCACGACCGGCAACAAGAGCGAACTCGCGACCGGCTACTCCACGCTGTACGGCGACAGCGCGGGCGGCTTCGCGCCGATAAAGGACGTGCCCAAGACGCTGGTGTGGCAGCTGGCCCGCTGGCGCAACACCCTGGCCGAGAAGCAGGGCGAGAGGCCGCCCATCCCGCAGAGCTCGATCGACAAGCCGCCCTCGGCCGAACTCGCACCCGGACAGCTCGACAGCGACAGCCTGCCACCGTACGACGTCCTCGACGCGGTGCTGGCCGACTACATCGACCGCGACCTCGGCCGCTCCGCCCTGCTCGCCCGCGGCCACGACCCCGACGTCGTGGAGCGGGTCATCAGGCTGGTGGACCTGGCGGAGTACAAGCGGCGGCAATACCCGCCCGGCCCCAAGATCTCGCTCAAGGCCTTCGGCCGTGACCGGCGGCTGCCCATCACCAACCGCTGGCGCGAGACGGTGTGACGAGCCAGACAGTGCCCGGTGCGGTTCCGGCGTGCGACGATCGAGGTAGCCCGGGGACGTCACCGCGACGCCTCGAGGAACGAAACGAGGCCCGCCGTGCCCGAATCCGCTGAGCCAACTCTCTACGGCGGGCCGGCCAGCCGCCGCGTGACCGTCGTCGACATCCAGGCCGCCAAGGAACGCGGCGAGCGATGGGCGATGCTGACCTCCTACGAGCAGTACTCCGCCGAGATCTTCGACCAGGCCGGCATCCCCGTACTCCTCGTCGGCGACTCCGCCGCCAACAACGTCTTCGGGTATCCCGACACCATCTCTGTCACCGTCGATGAATTGCTTCCCCTGGTCCGGGCCGTCGCCCGCTCGTCGCATCGCGCCATGGTGGTGGCCGACCTACCGTTCGGCTCCTACCAGCTCTCCCCCACCCAGGCGCTGGAGACGTCCATCAGGTTCATGAAGGAGGGCGGGGCCCAGGCGGTGAAGTTCGAGGGTGGCGCCCGCGTGGTCCCGCACGTCGAGGAGATCGTGGCCGCGGGCATCCCGGTGATGGCCCACATCGGGTTCACACCGCAGAGCGTCCACGCCCTCGGCGGCTACCGCGTCCAAGGCCGCGGCGAGGCCGGCGACACCCTCGTCCACGATGCCGTCGCCCTGCAGCGGGCCGGCGCCTTCGCCGTGGTCCTGGAGATGGTGCCGGCCGACGTCGCCAAGCGGGTCACCGCGGAGCTGACCATCCCGACCATCGGCATCGGCGCCGGCGTCGACTGCGACGCGCAGGTGCTGGTATGGCAGGACATGGCCGGCCTGCGCGCCGGGAAGATGCCCAGGTTCGTCAAGCAGTACGCCGACCTGCGCGGCGTGCTCACCGGCGCGGTGCAGGCCTTCGCCGCCGACGTCCGCAGCGGCGAGTACCCGGACGGCGCCCGCTCCTACTCCTGAGCGCGGATCGGCCGAGCCGGATGGATCACCCAGCGGCCGGCCGTGGTGCTCACACGTCGGTGATGCGGATCCCCGCGTGGGCCTGGTAGCGCCGATTGACCGAGATCAGGTTGGCGGTAAGTGCCTCGACCTGACCGCAGTTGCGCAGGCGGCCCGCGTAGACGCCGCGCAGTCCGGGGATCCGGCCGGCCAGCGCCTGCACCAAATCGGTGGCCGTACGGTCGTCGCCGACGACCAGCACGTCACCGTCCATGCTCTCGACCGACGTGTCGGCCAGCAGGACAGCGGACAGGTGGTGGAAGGCGCCGACGACGCGACTGTCCGGCAGCAGCGACTGGGCCTGCTCGGCGGCACTGCCTTCGGCGACGTCGAGCGCGTACGCGCCGTGCTTGTCGAAGCCCAGCGGGTTGACGCAGTCGACGACCACCTTGCCCTGCAACTCCTCCCGCAGGGCCGAGACGGTTGCCGCGTGGCCGTCCCAGGGCACAGCGACGACGACGAGGTCGGCATCGGCAGCGACCCTCGCGTTGTCCGCACCGCCGACGGTGTCGACGCCGGTCGCGGCGCTGACCTCCGCCGCGGCGGTCACTGCCCGGTCGGGCGTACGTGACCCAATGAGCACCCGCTGCCCGCTGGCGGCGAGCCTGATCGCCAACCCTCTGCCCTGCGGCCCCGTACCGCCGAGGATCCCGACGACGAGACCGGCGACCTCGGTCGCTTCCGGCGGCATGATCACATCCTTGCAGGTCGCGGTACGGCGACCTGATGCAGCAAAGCGACGACTTCCCGGAAGTCGCTGCTCTGGGGCGCCGGAAAGCAGCAACATCCCGGAAGTCGCTGCTCCGGGGCGCCGGAAAACGACAACTTCCCGGAAGTCGCTGCTCGGGGGCGCCGGGCCGGGCGCGATAAGTGAGTGGACCCGAGGCCGCGGGCGGGTCAGGCTGGATCACCGTGGAGCCGTCCGACCCGACACACCTGAGTCCCGACCCGGTCCAGCCGGCCGGGCCGCGCAAGCCTCCCTCGCGCCGGAGCCTGCGGCACCTGAGCATCGACATCTCGCCGCTGCGCACGTCGAGGGACTTCCGGCTCAACTTCACCGGGTCGCTGGTGTCGTTGTTCGGCTCGATGATCACCTACGTCACGATCCCCTACCAGGTGGCGCAGCTGACCCGCTCGCCACTGGCCGTGGGGCTGCTCGGCGTGTGCGAGTTGGTGCCGATCCTGATCATGGCCTTCGTCGGTGGCGCGCTTGCCGACTACGTCGACCGGCGCCGGCTGGTGCTGCTGTCCGAGCTGGCCTTCGCCGTGATCACCGGGGCGCTGCTGTTGAACGCGACGCTGCACCGGCCGGCGGTATGGGTGCTGTACGCCTGCGCCGGCCTCGCGGCCGGGATAGACGGGATCCAGCGGCCGGCCCTGGACTCGATGATCCCGCGGTTGGTCCGGCCCGACCAGATCCCCGCCGCCTCAGCCCTCGTCTCCCTACGGATGAACGCGGCCGCGGTCGCCGGACCGGCGGTGGCCGGGCTGCTCATCGCCGCCATCCCACTGTCGGGGGTCTATGCCGTGGACGCGGCGACGTTTGCCTTCTCGCTGGCGACACTCGTGATGATGCGGGCCGTGCCGCCACCCCCAGACGCCGACCGGCCGAGCCTGCGCAGCGTGCTCGAGGGCCTGCGGTACGCGCGCAGCCGACCCGAACTCATGGGGACGTACCTCGTCGACATCAACGCCATGCTCTTCGGGATGCCGATGGCGTTGTTCCCGTTCATCGCTCAGCGACTCGGCGGCCCGCAGGTCCTGGGCATGCTGTATGCCGCGCCCAGTGTCGGTGCCATCCTCGCGACGCTCACGTCGGGATGGATCGACCGCGTGCCGCGGCACGGGCTGATGGTGGTGCTCGCCGCCGCGGCATGGGGCGCCGCCATCGTCGGCTTCGGATTTGCCGACACCCTGTGGGTGGCGTTGACCATGCTGGCGCTGGCCGGTGTCGCCGACAGCATCAGCGGCTTCTTCCGCGGCAGCATCTGGAACCAGACCATCCCCGACCATCTGCGCGGTCGCCTGGCCGGCATCGAGATGATCAGCTACACGACCGGGCCGCTGCTGGGCAATACCGAGTCGGGCCTGGTGGCCTCGGTGTTCTCCGTGCGTACCTCGATCGTCTCCGGCGGCCTGCTCTGCATTGCCGGCACCGGCCTGCTTGCGCTGGCCCTGCCGGCGTTCCTCAAATACGACGGCCGACAGGCCATGGCTGCCAAACAGGCCGCTGACGAGGCACGAGTAGCCGGCCAGGCCTGAGCCGCCGGGCCGCCGGGCCGCCGGGCCGCCGGGCCGCCGGGCCGCCGGGCCGCAACCGCAGAGCAGGCAGCCGCGATGTCGCGACTGCCTGCTGCTGACGTCTGGCTGCGGCGGGATCAGCCCTTGGCGGGCTTCGCCGGAGCCTTCTTGGCCGCGCCCTTGCGTGCCGGTGCCTTCTTGGCGGTCGTCTTCTTGGCCGCCGACGTCCTCTTGGCGGTGGTCCGGGCAGTGGCTGTGGTCTTCTTTGCCGCTGTCCGCTTGACGGTGCTGGCCTTGCGGGTTGCCGGGGCCTTCTTCGCTGCGGTCTTCTTGGCGGCCGGCCGCTTGGTTGCGGCCTTCTTGGCGGTCGTCTTCTTGGCCGCGGACTTGCGGGCTGCCGTCTTCTTGGCAGCCGGCCGCTTCGCCGCCGTCTTCTTGGCGGGAGCGTTCTTGGCGGTCGTCTTCTTGGC
>QHCA01000426.1:0-125 GCA_003244095.1 Pseudonocardiales bacterium
GGGCAGTGTTCGACCGCGGCGTCCCGCATCGCGGGCTGAGCCTGACTCAGCCGGCTGCTGTTCAGCGGGACCGGACTCTCGTCGCATGGCTGCATATTGGCTCCAGTCGCGGGCGGCGAGGGTGG
>QHCA01000426.1:201-2540 GCA_003244095.1 Pseudonocardiales bacterium
GGGCAGTCCGCCGGGGAACAGCCACTTGTCGGGTCGGCTGGCGTAGGAGGCCTGGCCGCGTCGGGTGAGGTGATCGCGGAGGAGCCGGTCCAGCGGATCGGGCACCTCGATTGGCACGGTGTCGAAGGTGACGTTCACCGTGCCGTGGATGTCGGCGATCTGGTCGGCGCGCATCCGGCAGATCCGTGACAGGGGTTGGGCCCAAAGCAGCATGATCAGTCCGCCGATGCGTACGTAGCGGCGGATGGTGTCATCGTGCAGTAGCTGCTCGACCTGCTGCCAGCGCCGCTCGTCAGACAGCACCACCTCTGGCGCTGGGCGGCCCGGGTTCGGCAGCTGCAGCGGCCCGGTGATGGCGGTTCGGGTGGTCCAGTCCAGGAACGGTTTGAGGATCGGGCCGCGGCCGGGCCGGCCGGCGAGGTAACGCTCGAGATCGGGCTGGCTCAGCTCGACAAGGCTGATGTCCTGGGCCTGGAGCCACTGCAGGAACCGTGCAGTGCCCAGGATGGCGGCGCGGGCGCCTTGGACGCCGCTGCGGGTAACCCGCCTGCCGTGGTCACGTTGGCCGAACAGCCGAAGCCGGCGCAGCAGCTGCCAGCGGGCGAATCGGTCGATGAGCTCAGCGTGCTCCTTCGGCAGGCCGGTGAGCAGCTCACGCAGCCATGGGGTGACGCGTTCGAGCTCCGGTTGGTAGGGCGGGATGACGTCGAGCGCGGCGAGCAGGTCACGCAGGTAGCCCACCGCCCGGGTTGCTGGCAGCTGTTCGAACGCGGCGTGGGAGATGTCGAGTTCGCCGCGGGCCATCGAGCGGAGGACGTCGGGGCGGCCGGACTTCCGGGTCAGCCAGTAGAGCGTGGTCTGCGACCGACGGCCTGTGTTGAGGGTGTCGAAGACTGGCTGCAGGCGCGGATGGATGCCTCCGGCCGGGTCGGACAGCAGCGCGGTGAGCCGATCGGTCAGGGTGCAGGGGCCGCACTTGGTGCCGAATGGGCTGTCCTCGCGGCCGCACTCGGCGCAGCCGTAGGCTGGCTTGTTGCCGGTGCAGGCCGCGCAGGCCGGTCGACGCTGCGGGTCGTAGAAGGCGAGCACCTTCGCCCCGTCGCAGCCGGGGCAGGTGCCCGGGCTGCGGCGGAACCGCAGCATGCAGGGGCGGCAGACCAGCTGTTCGAGGATGATCGTGGTGCAGGCGCGGACGGTGTCGCAGTGTGCGCAGGAGACGTGGGGTGAGCGGGCTCGGCCCACTCAGCGGTCTCCGTGGGGGCGTCGGACGGTGGCGCGGACCGGGCGCAGCTCACCGATCCCCAGGCCCTCTTTCGGCCCGGCGCCGACTCCATCGTCGGAGTGGTCGGCGGTGCCGGTCTTGGCCTGCTCGGCCTGTTCGGCGACGGGTTCGAGCAGGTCGTTGGGGTCGCAGTCGAGGATGTCGCAGAGCGCGGCGAGCAGCTCGATGTTGACCCGCTGCGGCGGCGTGGTGACCAGCTTGTGGACGTACTGGCGGGTCAGATGCACCCCCCGCTCGGCGAGCAGCGGCACCAGGTCGCTGGTCTGGAAGATGCCCCGGGTGGCCATCACCTGACGCAGGTGCCAGCGCATCACCATCCGCCGGCCGGTCACGAATCACCCCCAGGCTGGGCCGCCGTGCCAGAAAAATAGACACGCTTGAGCGCCGTCTTCAGCGTCTTCTGCTTGAAGTCGTTGCTGACCGAGGTGTAGATCGCGGTGGTCGACGCGTAGGCGTGCCCGACCTGCTCCTGCACGAACCGCTCGGGGTAGCCGAACTCGATCAGGTGCGTGACGTAGGAGTGGCGCAGGCAGTGCAACGTCAACGCCGCATCCAGGCCGGCGCCGGCGCGCAGGGCCCGGAAGTTCTTGTCGATGTCCTTGATCGACAGCCTCGACAGGCGTTCGGTGACCCAGAGCGCGGGATGTCCGGCGGCGTTGAAGATGGGCCGGGCGTGCTCGACCCATTGCCGCATCCCGTCGATGACCCAGTCGAACTCCGGCACCGCCAGCACCGTGCGGCGGCGAGGGATGCCACCGCGGATGGCCTTGCCGTAGCGCACGTGCAGCGACCCGTAAGTGCCCCAATCGGACACGTGCGGGTTCGGGCGCAGGTCCGCGACATCCGGGCGGGACAGCTCGGTGCGGCGCAACCCGAACGCGTAACAGGTCTTGATCAGCTGCGCGTCGCGCAGCGCCGCGAGTCCTCCCTTGCGACCCGAGGCAGTGATCCGCTCGACCCGATCGTCGGCATAGTCGAACAACCGCTGCACCTCCTCATAGGTCAACGGACGCCGTTCGGGGCGGCCCTCGTAGTCGTTGAGATGGGCCACGGTGTT
>QHCA01000427.1 GCA_003244095.1 Pseudonocardiales bacterium
CCGCGTACGCCCCCCACAGCCCCGCCCTGCCGCGCCAGTGACCCCCCCCCCGCCATTCCAGCGCGCCCCTTGGTGTCTCGCGCGAACAACACCTTCGGGTTCATCGGCCCAGCCCCTGCCGGGCCAGGACCCGCCACCTACTGACGTTGCCGACGGTGCAACGCTTGCATCAGGTGAGATGGCCGGTGTCGTTGAAGGCGACGAGCTGACCTTTCCCGGACGTGTAGCGATGACCGTCAGACTGGCTTTCGCAGTGTTCAAGCCGAGCCCACGCGAGACGGGTGCGTCGAGCGCGGTGCGCACGAACCATCCGATGACGAATGCGCGGGAACCTCGCGCGCCCCGGCGAGACACTGCGGAGGGTCAGGGGTGCCAGGCCAAGGCGGCTGCGGAGTCGAGACGGTAGTCACGGCCGCTGTTGGACAGCACGTCCCACCAGGTCGCGAACTGGAATCTCGGTTGGGCCGCCGCCGCGACTGCCACCCCGTGCGTCCAGGCAGCCCGGTCGGTCGACCTGGTGCCGCGAGGAATGTCGGAGGCCAGCTCGGTCAATGCCCAGGGGAGACCGGTCTCGGCCGACGCGGCGATGATCGGAGCCAGGTACTGGCTGGGTGTGCCGTACCCTCCGACCTTCGCCCTCGTGTTGTAGGCGTCGAAGGCAAGCACGTCGACGTCACCCTTGGAGTACCAGTCATGCCAGTGGCGCCCTGAGTTGGCGTTCAGCGACCACTTCATCAAGATCAGGGTGGGCTTGCAGCCTGTTTTCCTGATGGCCGGCCCATATGCGTGCCAACTCGCCCGGTAGGCGGCCTTCTTCGCCGCCGTCGTGAAGTTGTCTTCCGGCTCGTGGAAGTACGTCGCGAAGCACTTCAGCGTCTTGGGACGGCTCGACAGGAACTTCGTCACCTGGGCGGGCGTACCGGACCGGAACGAGACGGCAACGGTTCCGCCGGCCGGGATCGTCGCCAGCACGGCGTTGCGCGACCAGGCGCTCGGCGTGCCACCGAGGAACACCCGCACCGTGCTCAGTGGACGGCGCAGCTGAGTGGAGAGTCGTCGGACGTCGTCGGAGGAGTTGATCGAGGCTCCGAAGGAGGCGACCGATGCTGGGCGTGCGGCGGCCGGGGCCGGGGCCGGGGCCGAAGCCGGCGCTGATCCCGCGACGGAGGCGGTAGCCGTGGCCGGCGCTGGGCTCGGGCCCCTAGGCGGGGTCGGTGCTGACCTCGGGGCGATAGCTGCCGAAGTGATCATTGGAGTAGCCAGAGCGAGAGCAAGAGCGGATAGCGCTAGGACGAGCCGGCGTCTGAAGGCGAATTGCATGCATCCTCTTCGGTGTGGACCCCCCAACTGGGCGAGTACGACCCCCAGGCAGTGACCTCCGCATCTTCTCGGCAGGACGGTTCGTCGACTGGCCGGTTGGGTGAGCCCGAGGTGGCCAACGCAGATACTGGCACACGAGATTCGCCTTGCGTAACCCCCAGTGCCGCAGTTTTCTCACGAAGCGTGACATTTGTCCTGCCTGGAGGCACAAGAGGCGGATAGCTACCACGCTCATAGCCGTACATGCGGCTCATACGGTGCTGATAAATTCGTGCCTCCGCTCGCCTTTCCCCCCGCTTTGCCCTCCTTCGTCCCCCATCGGGGCAGAGTCGTCGACGCTCGTCAGGAAACAGCATGGTCACGTACAGTTATCGCGCTGGCACCAGGGTGCGACAATTGAGAAGGCCCAAGCCGCTAAAACGACATCACCCTGGAATCAGGCCCGGCACGCTCCGCAGAGGTGGCTGGTGGCTGGTGCAGCTCTCGTGGCCGCCGCCGCACACGTGCCGGTGGTCGCACTCACCTTGGAGGAGGCGCCGTACCTCGCCTTCATGTTCATCGGCGTCATCGCGGCGCTCGTTCTTCTCGCCATCTCCGTACTGGTTGAGGACACCTCGATCGTGTACACGGCAGCCGCGACCCTCGGCGGGCATTCGGTGGGCAGGTACGCGGCCACCCGACTGATTGCCTCTCCGATGATCGCCGGCGATGTCGGCAACTGGTTCGAGCCGGTGGGCGTGCTGGCCGTCTGCGCCGAAGCGGCCGTAGTCGTCGTGGCGATCACGGCGCTGGCCCGGCGATCACGGCCGGCTGGCGACATGCGTCACGGCATGGCTATCGCTGGTGGTGTGACGGTCCCCAGCCAGCGTGACAGGGTCAGCAGCACGCGCTAGCCCGGCTGCCCGCGACGCGGCCCGGACCGCCGGAGTACGGCGAGACGCACAGGGGCGCTGAATTACAGGGGTGGCATTTCTTGCTTTCGGGGCGGAGCCGTGCGCCGATATCACCCTGACCCGGGTGAGTGGTGTGGCTCGGTCACCCGTACATCCGGCTGGGAGTGTTCAGGAAGTGAGTGGAATGCAACAGCAGCCCGACGCCGACCTGCCCTCCGGGAGCCTGGATCGACGTGGCTTCCTGCGCACTGCCGGGGCTGCCGCCGTTGCCCTCGGCGCTCCCGCGACGCTGTTGACAGCTTGCTCACCCCAGCGGGTGACGCCACGCAACGGGCGCACGCTCAAGATCGGTTTCGTGACTCCGTCGACTGGGCCGCTCGCGCCGTTCGCGGAAGCCGACACGTTCATCCTCAACGGCATCCGCCGGGCGATCGGCGACGGGATCGACCGGGCCGGCACGCGGCACCCCGTCGAGATCCTGCTCCGCGACGCGCAGTCCGACACGAAGAAGGCGGCCGCCGCCGCGAACAGCCTGATCAAGGACGACCGCATCGACATCATGCTGACTGGCGAAACGCCGGAGATGGCCAATCCGGTCAGCAGCGCATGCGAGGCGGCAGGTGTCCCCTGCGTGTCGTCACTGTGCCCCTGGCAGGCATGGTTCTTCGGCCGGCAGGGCAAGCCAGAGCGCGGGTTCGAGTGGACCTATCATTACTTCTTCGGCATCGACGAGTTCATCGCCGTGTTCCTCGACATGTGGAAGCGCGTCGACACCAACAAGGTGGTCGGTGCCCTCTGGCCGGGAGATATCGATGGTGGTGCGTTCCGCGACCCGGTCAACGGATTCCCGGTACATCTGACGCAGGCTGGCTACACCCTGGTCGATGCCCAGCCCTACCGCGACCTGACGGTCAAGGACTGGTCGAAGCAGATCAAGCTGTTCAAGGACAACGACGTCCAGATCCTCACCGGAATCCCGCTGTTCCCCGACTTCGCGTCCTTCTGGGCTCAGGCCCACGCCCAGGGTTTCCGGCCGAAGATCGCGTCGATCGGCAAGGCACTGCTGTTTCCGACCTCCGTCCAGCAGCTCGGCCCGCTCGCCAACGGCCTGACTGCCGAGGTGTGGTGGAGCCCGTCGCATCCGTTCAACTCCTCGCTGACCGGCCAGTCGGCCAAGCAGCTCGCCGATGCCTACACCGCGTCGACCAGGCGGCAGTGGACCCAGCCCATCGGGTTCGTGCATTCCCTGTTCGAGGTGGCAATCGACGTGCTGCGCCGCGCCGGCGACATCTCCGACCCCGGCACGATTCGCGACGCCATCGCCAGCACCAACCTGGACACGATGGTCGGGCCGATCTCGTGGAACGGCCGCCCGGTACGCAATGTCGCCAAGACCAACCTGGTGGGCGGCCAGTGGCTGCCCGGCAAGAACTTCCAGTACGACCTCACCGTGGTCGCCAACAAGGCCCTGCCGCAGATTCCGCTCACGGGAAAGTTGGCGCCGTTGTCCGGAGCATGACCGGAGCGATCCGCGGTCACGGCTGCCACACGGCGTGGTCGTGGGCGAACACCACGCGGGCGGGGTCGAGTCGCTGGAGGCGGTCCACCCACGCCCGGGTTATCGCAACGGAGGGTACGTGTCCCTCGTGCCGCGCCCGCCACGCCAGGGCGTCGGCGGAGTAGGCCGTCGCCGAGTCGTGGCCCTGCCCGGCGACGACCACCACGGTGCCGTCGTCTCGGCGTACGACGAGCGACTGGTGCCCGTCGGTGTGTCCCGGCGTGGGGATGACCAGGATTCCGGGCAGGACCTCGGCTTCTCCGTCGAGCTCGGTGTAGACCAGGCCGGGGGAGTCCACCACTTCCGGCAGCGTGTACTCGGCCGAGCCCCTGGCGGCCGCCAGCTCCGCCCGCTGCGTGAAGATCGGCCGCCCTGCCAGCCGCGGGTTGCCGCCGCAGTGGTCGAAGTGCAGGTGGCAGTTGACGACCAGGTCGACATCATCGGTGCGCAGCCCGACGGCGGCCAGCGCATCCGGCAACGGACGTCGGCGGGGCCGGTAGTGGGCGTCCACCTCGGGGTCGGCGCCCATCCCGGTGTCGAACAGCAGCCGCCCCCCCGCGTGCTCGACGACGTAGCCCAGGCACGGCTCCACCCGCGCCGCGCCGGTGCCGGTTTCGCCGGCCGGCCGGACGAAGTAGCCGAAATCCACTCGATGAACCGCGGGCGCACTCATCGGCTTCAGTGTCCTCCGATAGGCGCTTGATCTATCTCCCTAGTTAATATAGCTTGCTCGGGTGATCGAGTTCCGGATCGAGCGCGGCGGCATGGCTCCGTACCTGCAGATCGTCCAACAGGTCAAGCAGGCACTGCGCCTGGGCTGGCTGGAGCCGGGGGACAAGTTGCCGACGGTGCACGAAGTCGCCACGGGAGCCGCGGTCAACCCCAACACCGTCCTCAAGGCCTACCGCGAGCTGGAGCGGGAGGGGTTGGCCGCAGGCCGGCCGGGCCAGGGCACCTTCATCAAGAAGAGCCTCACCCAGCTCACCCGCGGGTCGCTGTCGTCACTGACCGGCAGCCTCACCCAATGGGTTGCCACTGCGCGCGCAGCCGGTCTCGACGACGACGGGATCGTCGACCTCGTCAGCGCCACGCTGCGCGATCTCCGTACGGCGGACACGGCATGACGGTGGCCATCGAGACCGCCGCCATCCAGACGACTGGTCTGGGGCGGCGCTTCGGTGGCCTGTGGGCGCTGCGCGACTGCAGCGTGCGGGTGCCCGCGGGCAGTGTCGCGGCGCTGGTCGGACCCAACGGCGCAGGTAAGACCACTTTGCTCAACCTGCTGGTCGGCCTGTTGTCGCCGTCGGAGGGCGAGATCTCCGTGTTCGGCCGGCGCCCGGCCAACGTGCCGGACTTCCTGGCCAGCGTCGGCTTCGTCGCCCAGGACTGCCCCCTGTATCGCGGCTTCAGCGCCACCGACGTGCTGCACATGGGCCGCAGCCTCAACTCGCGCTGGGACGAGACCGCCGCCCGCGAGCGACTGGCGGCCGCCAAGGTCCCCCTCGACCGGCCGGTGGCGAAACTGTCCGGCGGGCAACGCGCGCAGCTGGCCCTCGCACTGGCGATCGGCAAACAGCCCGACCTGCTCGTGCTCGACGAGCCCCTGGCCAGCCTCGATCCGCTCGCCCGGCGCGACTTCTTGCAGTCGCTGATGGCCGTCGCCGCCCGCGGCACGTCGGTCATGCTGTCCTCACACCTGATCGGAGAGTTGGGCCGGGCCTGCGACTTCCTGATCGTCATCTGCGACGGGCAGTTGCGCCTCGCCGGCGACATCGACGGCCTCCTCGAGGAGCACCAGTGGGTCGTCGGGCCGCCGGATGCGGCGGCGCGGATGCCGGCCGGCGTGCACGTCATCGTCTCGTCGCGACAGGACCGGCATGCCCGGTTACTGGTACGGACCTCCGCTGCCCTGCTGAGTCCAGCCCTGCAGACGAGCCCCGTCGACCTCGAGGACCTGGTCCTGGTCTACCTGGAGCAACACGACGCGCCGGTGCACCGCCTGGACGCGTCGGCTGTGCGGTCATGATCTGGCTCACCTGGCGCCAGCACCGGGCCGAGGCCAGGACGGGTGGCCTGGTCGTTCTCGCCGTGGCCGCCGCGCTGGTCGTGATCGGTCTCAGGCTGCGGGCCACCGCTCGGGAGGTCGGCCTGGCTACCTGCCTGCAGGCCGACGGCGGCTGCGGGGCGGCGTACGCGCGCCTGCACCACGACTATCACTGGCTGCCACCGGCTGCCACCGGCCTGATCGGGTTGCCGCTGCTGGCGGGGATGTTCTGGGGTGCACCGCTGATCGCCCGCGAGATCGAGGGCGGCACGCACCGGGTCGCCTGGACGCAGTCGGTCACCCGGCTGCGCTGGGTGAGCACCCAACTCGGGCTCGTCCTCGCTGTCAGCGTCGCCGTCGCGCTCGGGCTCGGCCTCCTGTCCGGCTGGGCGCTGGCCCCGCTGACCCCAGCGTTCGGTCCCCGCCTCGGGGGCAACTGGTTCGACATCCAGGGTTTGGCGCCGGCGGGGTACGTGCTCTTCGCCGTCGCGCTCGGCGCCGCGATCGGAGCGCTGACGCGCCGGGCGATCCCGGCGATGGCGGTCACGCTGGCCGGGTTCGTCGCCGCGCGCGTGTACTTTCACATCTCCCGCCGGTCCTTCCTGCCGTCGAGTAGGCACACCGTCGACTTCCCGATGAGCACGCTGTTCGCGAATCCGACCGGGGTCGATCCGATCCCGGGGCCCGGCCTGTCCGGTGAGAACGTGGTCTTGCACGCCACCATCCTCGGCCCGGCCGGCGGGGATCCCGGTCCGATGACCACGGATCTGCTGCGGCCGTACTGTCCGGCCTCGGCCATCCACGGCCGGGAGATCGACAGCACCTGCCTGGCCAAGGTCGCCCACGTGCAGATGCACGTCGTCTACGACTACCTGCCGGCGTCGCAATTCTGGACGCTGCAGGTGATCGAGGGGCTGATCTTCGCCGGCATCGCGACGGTCCTCACCGCGGTGTGCATCACGGTCGTGGTGCGAACCCGGCACACCTGAGGCACACCTGAGGCACACCTGAGGCACGCCGTCGCCCGCTCAGCCGCCGCCGTACTCGCTCTGCGTCTGGACGTCGACGCTGCCGAAGCCACCGGAGCCGTGCACGTGCACCACCGGGCCTCCCCGGTCGGGCGAACACGCCGTGTCGCAGTTCAGGCTGCCGAACACCACCGTGCCGTCGGTGACCACCCGCGTGTTGTCCGGTACGACGACCGTCACGCTGCCGAACAGCACGCCGACGTCGACGTCCTGGGCGCCCTTGTGCACGACGGTGCTGCCGAACACCGCCCTGCCGTCGGAGCCGTGCCCGACGACGGCGACGCCGCCCGCCGTGATGCCGACCGCGAGAGCGACGGCGGCCAGCCCACGCCACAGCGAGCGCCGGCGCCGCCGCTCGGGCCGGTTCGACGACCCCGTCGTCGCCACCTCGCCGGCCCCTGTCTCCGACGTGGACCGGACCACGACCGAGCCGAGCACCGCGATCGCGTTGATGTCCACGACCGGCGTGGCCGGGGCATGCCCGGGCAGCTGGACCTCGCGGGAACCCAGGACCGACGCACCGCTGAGCCGCACCGTCACATCGGGCCGGACGAGCACCACCACCTCGCCGAGCAGGCTGACCACCTGCAGGTCGACGTGGGCGGGCAGGTCGTCGCGGCGCAGGTCGACCTGCGCCGATCCGAGGATCGCCGTGGCCTGCAGGCGCTGCCCGGGCAGCACGACGCCGGACATCTTGTCCTCTGAAAGGACGGCCCACAGGCGTCGGGCCGGCCGGCCAGGTTGCCCGGTATCGGGCACGGGCGGTCCCGACTCGGGCGGGAGGTCGGCGGTGACGGCCTCGAGCTCGCTGCGGGTCCTGGCCCGCCAGAGCTGACCCGAGCGCTCGTCGTACTCGGCCAGGGTCAGCAGGCCCTCGCCGGTCGCCCGTTGCAGGCGGTCGTCGACGGCCCGCCGGTCGCGGTCGCCGATGCGGTGCTCGGGAGGATTGTCCACGTGGGCATTGTGTCGTGCCGAGCCGGTACGACGCAGGCCGCCTGCCGGGCGCGTGGCGATGCCATCGCTGCCGGTCCGGTCCGACACAATCCTGGCGTGCCGGATACCGATGCGGGCGACTCGGCCGTGTGGACGCAGACCCTCGCACTGCTTGCCAAGCGGGAGCAGCGCAAGTGGGACAGCTTCTCCTGGCTGGCGCTGCGCCCGCTGATCTCCTCGCTCAACGATCGGCTCAACGGATTCGCCCCGACGATGGTCGCCGACCTGCGCAACCGATGGGTGGCGGGTCAGGATGCCGACGATCTGCTCATCGTCGACCGTAGCGACTGCTCGTCGTTCATCGTGCTCGGCGATCCCGGCGAGCAGGACGCCTCCCAGTACGTCGTCGTGCCCGCTCTGCGCGAGCAGGCCGCCGGCGTGGACTTCATGGTCATCTGCAGTGACGTCATCTACCCCTCAGGTGACGTGAACGACTATGTCGACGGGTTCTACGTGCCGTACGCCGTGCTGACCGACCTGCCGATCCTGGCGCTGCCGGGCAATCACGACTGGTACGAGGGCCTGACCGGCTTCATGTGGCACTTCTGCGGTGCCCTCCCGCTGCCGGACAGTGCCTACGGTCCGACCCGGGACAGCCCGCCGCGGGAGCGGCCGTTCCGGCTGCTGTGGCGACGTCCCACCAAGCCGCAGGCGCGACTGCACCTGGAGCAGCGGCGGGCGGCCCGAGCACCGGGTGGCAACTGGGCGCCGCTTCAGCCGGGACCGTACTACGCGATCGAGACCAGCGACGTGCTGCTCGTCTGCATCGACACCGGCATCGACCGCACCATCGACCGGGTGCAGGGCGAGTGGCTCCGCCGCGTCTCGACCCATCCCAAACCCAAGGTGCTGCTGACCGGCGCGCCGCTGGTCGTCAACCGCGAGCGCCATCCGTGCGTGATCGCCGGCGGTCCGGTGCGCGACCCCGCCAGGTCCGGCGCGCACTTCTTCCACTCCGTTGCCGACATCGTGGCGCACCCACCGCACGGCTATGTGGCCTGCCTCGGCGGTGACATCCACAACTTCCAGCACTACCGGGTGGACGGCTTTGAGCACGTGGTGGCCGGCGGCGGCGGGGCCTACATGAGCGCCACGCATCCCATCCCGGTCGCCCTGCAGGTTGCCGGCGGCCCGCAGCCCGACGTCCCCCCGGCGAAGAAGTCGTTTCCCACCGAGCCGCAGTCCCTCCGGCACTTCGCGCGGCTGCTGCTGCCGCGGGTGTGGCGCCTGGTGCGGGTCCTGATCGCCGTCCTCGCCGGTGTGGTCGCCGCCGTCACCGCGGTCACGGTGGCCGGCGAGGACTCATGGCCGCAGAGGGCGTTGCGCTGGGCCCCGTGCGCGGTGGCCGGCTGCCTGGGACTGCGGCTGCTGGTGGTCCGGCCTGCGTGGACGCGCACCTCGGGTTATCGGCTTTTCGTCGTGCTGTCGGCGTTCCTCGCGGGTCTGGCGATCACCCGGACCGGCGCCTGGTTGGCACCCGACCATTTCCGGCGGCAGCTGCTTGCCTGGATCGGCATCACCGCGTGCGGCGGCCTGCTGGCGTGGCTGCTGCGGCTGACCGGATGGTGGCGCCCGCCGCTGCCGCAGTCTTACCTCGTCGGTCGAGGGCCGGGCTCCCGGTGGTTGCCCGTGCTGGCGGTCGGGTTCGTGCTGCTGCCTGTCGCGATCTGGCTGGTACGCAGGGACTGGTGGCTGACGGCGGCCGCAGCGGTAACTGCCGTCGCGGCGGTCGGCGGATGGCTGGCTCGCTGGGAGGGCCGGCCGCGCCGGCCGCGGCCGGCCTGGAAGCAGCTGGCACCGGCGATCGCCTATCCGGTGCAGTTGTTCGACGCCCTAGTGGTGCTCGACCGCCTCGCCGTCCGTGACGTGCCCCAGGTCGCGTTCGGCGTCACCGCCGGCCTGGTCGTGCTCACCCTTGTCGCCGTCGCCGTGGTGCTCGTCCTCAGCACCTTGTTCCCACCCGTGCTGGCCCGGGCGGCCCTCATCCTGCCGCTCGTGACGGGCGGTCTCTGGGTCGTCTGGGCGTGCTGCGGCGGTGACTCGGTGACCCAGCGGGCGGCGCTGATGACGGTGGTCCTCGTCGTGGTCCTGGTGGCCGCGGTCTTCGGCATCGACGCGTTGCGCCGCCGGCTCGGGCGGTCGTACAAGATCGCCGCCGCCGTCATAGTCGCAGCGCTCGCGCTGGGACTGGTCGGTGCCGGCGTGTTCGACACGTGGCTCCCGCGCGCGGCCGCGCTGGCGGGCCTGCTGCTCGTGCTGTCGGTGAGCACGGTCGCGACCGAGAATTTGACCTTCCTGGGCGCGTTCTCCCTGGTCTGGGACGTGCACTCCCACCGGCTGCAGCAGCAGCTCAGCGAGCCAGAGGCGGAGTGGGTGATCAGGTGGCGCGCCGGGGGGCACCGGCCGCCGTGGCGGCACGTCCGGCGCCGGGCCAACATCGTCTTCCCGGCGGCCGGCCACCCTCACGGGCCGATCCAGTCGGCGGTGTCGGAGATCTTCGACTCCGACGAGCCGCCGTTCATCAAGAACTTCCTCGTCGTGCGGAGCGAGCCGGATGCATTGACCGTCACCGCCCACGTCGTCACGGGCACCGACGACCCGCCCCCGCCGTACGAGATCTCCATCCCGCTCCCGGGCTGAGCGGGCCGGATCCGGTCGGCACGGCGTGACGCCTAGAGTGTGATTGACCCCGAGCGGGTGTCCTCCGTGGAGGAGCGCATGAAGCGTCGAGTACTCCTGTACGTCCTGGTAGCCGCGATGGCGGCGGCGCTGGGCATCGTGGCCACTCATGCCGAGGCCGCCGACCCGGTGCAGATGATCACCGTGCGGGCCGCGTCGAGCACCTCGACGACGGCGGTTCTCGAAGCGTGGCAGCGGCCGGTGACCGGCGGTGCGTACGTCCGGATGCACGCCCCGATCTTCGCCCGCGTCGGGGCGCAGGGGGTGGGTCAGGCGAGGGAGGGTCGTGCGGTGACGCCGGTCGGCCGCTTCGGGCTGACCGAGGCATACGGGCGGCTGGCCAACCCCGGCACGACGGTGCCCTACAAGGTGCTGGACTGGTCGGACTGGTGGGACGGCGACTCCAACTCGGCCGCCTACAACCAGCACGTGCGTTGCGGCGGCACGGTGCACTGCCCGTTCGATCCCGCGCAGAGCGAGCGGCTGATGGCCTTCGTCCCGTCGTACAACTATCTGGTCGTGATCAACTACAACCGCTGGCCGGCGGTCAGGTACGCCGGGTCGGCCTTCTTCCTGCACGTCGAGAACGGCCAGGCCACCGGCGGTTGTGTCGCGGTGTCGCAGGTCGACATGATCTGGCTGCTGCGCTGGCTGAAGAAGGCCTACTACCCGATCATCCAGATCTCGGTGGGCTGAGCGCGGCGCAGGCAAATCTGGCGAGTTTGTCCAATCGATTGCCGGGCAGCCCTGAGATGCTGGGGTTTCTGCAGCCGAGACGGGAAGACGACGAGGCCGGACTACCAGACCGACCCTGACCTGCTCGCCGGGATGTTGCGCAAGACCGCCGCCCTCATCGAGGGGATCCGGCCCGACCAGATCCCGGCGGCGACGCCCTGCCCGGAGTACGACGCGGGAGCGCTCCGCAACCACCTGGTCGGCTGGGTGCAGTTCTTCGAGGAGATGCCCGGCGCAGTCGTCTACGGCATGCTGTTCTTCGAGTACGTGACGTACGGCTGGGATCTCGCCATCGGCACAGAGCGGCAGGTGCCCGACGACGACGCCGAGGCTGCCGTCGGGCTCGAGGTGGCCCAGAGGATGCTGTCGGTGGAGTATCGCGGCGCCGGCATGCCCTTCGGCGACGAGGTGCCGGTGCCCGAGGACGCGTCGATGGTCGATCGGCTATTCCGGCCGCCGGCCGGCCACTCGCCCGGCGATCCCGGCGTGTCGTAGCGTCAGGTACGTACCGCAGTCCCGGTCGCCACCGGGGCTGTGGTACGTCGGGAAGCGGTGTCGTCTCACATCTCGGGCGGCCCGGAAGGCGGCGGCCGCAGGCGGCCTTGCACATGGTGTGGCCGCAACCCTTCCGAATGACCCCCGCACCTCCGGCCGGGCCTGGCTCGTGTGGTCCGTCGGTGTCCTGGCGTACGCGATCGCGGTCTTCCAGCGCTCGTCGCTCGGGGTTGCCGGGCCACAGGCGCAGCAGCGGTTCGGCCTGACGGCCGCGACCCTGTCGCTGCTGGCTGTCGCACAGTTGGCGACTTATGCTGCCCTGCAGGTGCCGGCCGGCGTGCTGCTCGACCGGTTCGGCAGCCGCCGAATGATCACGACCGGTGCCCTGGTGATGGCCGCGGGACAGTTCGGGCTCGCGACCGCCCACGGTGGCGCGGCAGCCGTGGGCGCCCGGCTGCTCGTCGGAGCCGGCGACGCGATCACCTTCATCAGCGTGCTGCGGCTGGTCCCGGCCTGGTTCGCCCCACGCCAGGTGCCGATGGTCACACAGGTCACCGCGATCCTGGGTCAGGTCGGGCAGATCGTGGCGGCGTTCCCGCTGCTGGCGCTGTTGGGCAGAGTGGGCTGGACCCGCTCGTTCACCACCGCTGCCGCACTGGGGGTGCTCGCCGCGGTTCTGGTCGCCGTCGTGCTGCGCGATGCGCCGCTCGGTGCCGTTGTCGCATCGCAGAGCCTCTCGCTGGGCGAGGTCCGGCGCCGGCTCGGGCACACCTGGCGGGAGCCGGGCACGCGCATCGGCCTCTGGACGCACTTCGTCACGCAGTTCTCCGGCAACACCTTCGCGCTGCTCTGGGGCTATCCGTTCCTCACCCACGGTGAGGGGCTTCGGCCGGTGACCGCCGGGTTGTTGCTGACGCTGCTCGTCCTCGCCGGCATGGTGGTCGGTCCGGCACTGGGCCAGCTCGCCGCGCGCTGGCCGATGCGCAGATCGGCGTTGGTGTTCCTCATCGTCGGATCGAGCGCCGTGGCATGGGCGGTGGTCCTTGCCTGGCCGGGGCGCTCGCCGCTGCCGGTGCTCGTCGTCCTCGTACTCGTCCTGGCCAGCAACGGGCCGGGCTCGATGATCGGCTTCGACTTCGCGCGTTCGTTCAATCCGCGGAGCCGCCTCGGCAGTGCCAGCGGCATCGTCAACGTCGGCGGCTTCGTGGCGACGCTTCTCACCATGCTCGGCGTCGGCGTGGTGCTGGACCTGGTATCCGGCAACAGGCCCGGACCGTCGCTGGGCGCCTACAAGGCGGCCTTCGCGGTGCAGTACGTGCTGTGGGCCATCGGGTTGGCCGCGGTGATCGGCAACCGCAGGATCCTGCGTCGCCGGCTGCGCGACGACGACGGCGTGATCATCGAACCGTTGCACCGGGCCGTCGCGCGCCGGCTCCGTAGCATGGCCCCATGACGAGCCGGACTCCTCACGACCTGACCGCCGGGCTGAGCGGCGGGGCCCGGATACCGCTCCTCGGTTTCGGGACGTGGCAGATCCGCGGCGAGCAGGCCCGGCAGGCGGTCGGCTGGGCGCTCGAGGCCGGCTGCCGCCACATCGACACCGCGACGATGTACCGCAACGAGGCCGACGTCGGGGCCGGTATCGCGGCCAGCGGCCTGCCCCGCGAGGAGCTGTTCCTGACCACCAAGATCCAGCCGCACAGCGCCGGTCAGGAGCAGCGGACCCTGCGCCAGAGCCTCGACGCCCTCGGCACAGATCATCTGGACCTGTGGCTCGTCCACTGGCCCCCCGCCGACGGAGTCGGCGCAGGCATGTGGCGCCGGCTCATCGAGGCGCGTGACCAGGGGTTGGCCCGCTCTATCGGGGTCAGCAACTACTCCCTCGACCAGCTCGACCGGCTGGGCCGGGAGACCGGCATCATGGCCGAGGTCAACCAGATCGAGTGGAGCCCGTTCCTCTACGACCGCGCCGTTGCCGAAGGTCACCGCGAGCGGGGGATCGTGCTGGAGGGCTACAGCCCGTTCCGGGCCAGCAAGCTCGACCACCCGGCGCTCACCGCGATCGCCGAGCGACATGGCAGGCAGCCGGCGCAGGTGATCGTGCGCTGGCACCTGCAGCACGGGTTCGTGGTCATCCCCAAGTCGGCCCACAAGGAGCGCATCGAGGCCAACGTGGAGGTCGGCGACTTCGAGCTGACCGACGACGACATGCGAGCGCTGGACGGTCTCGGCCGGCCGTGAGCGCACCGGCGCCGATCCGGGTGGCGGTCGTCGGCTGGGGGCCTGGCCGGCTCGGCGTTCCACGCGTCTGACCGGCGCCTTTCCCAGCGACGTCTTCCGGGAAGTCGTCACTTTCAGGGCCGTCAGAGTGACGTCTTCCGGGAAGTCGTCGAATGGGGTGCAGTGGGTGTTCGGACTGTGGACGGTCGGCTGGCAGGGAGTCGACGTTCTCGGCAGCGCGGTCCGCCCGCCCCTGGACCCGGTCGTGGCGGTGCGCAAGCTGGCCGAACTAGGCGCGTACGGCGTCACGTTCCATGACAACGACGTCTTCCCGTTCGGCGCATCGGCGAAGGAACGCACGGAGCACCTTGCGCCGCTCCGGCGGGTGTTGGACGAGACCGGGCTGGCCGTGCCGATGGTGACGACCAACGCGTATGGCCATCGAACCCAAGCCCAACGAGCCGCGCGGCGACATCCTGTTGCCCACGATCGGGGCATGCCCTGGCCTTCATCAACGAGCTGGCGCGCCCGGAGTTGGTCGGCCTCAATCCCGAGGTCGGGCACGGGCCAGCCTCAACTACGCGCACGGCATCGCTCAGGCGCTGTGGCACGGCAAGCTGTTCCACGTCGACCTCAACGGCCAGCACGGC
>QHCA01000428.1 GCA_003244095.1 Pseudonocardiales bacterium
ACCTGCACCACGTCGCCGTCGCTGACGAGGTTGGCCCCGTTGTCGAAGACGAAGATGCCGTCGGAGGTGGTGGCGTCGCCGTCGCCGGCGTCCTGGACGTAGAAGCCGCGCAGGGCCGGCTGCGGCCCTTCGTAGTCACCGACGACGGTGCCGCGGACGGTGACCGGCTGGCCGGCCTTGGGCGTGATGTCGGTGCTGCCCTGGACGGAGCCGATCGTCACGGGGGTCGCGGAGCAGGCCGGCGGCGGTGCGGCCACGGTGGCGGTGCCGCTGTCGGTGCTCTTGCCGGGGGTGAATCCGGCCGCATGTGCGGGGGCGGCCGGGCCGGCAGCCAGCGCCGAGGAGACGACAGCGAGTCCGAGCAGGCCGGAAAGCCGGCGGACGAGGGGGCGGCGGGGCAGGCGTGCGCGCACGGCTTCTCCGTTGAAGTCGGGGTGAGGGCCTGCCGAATACGTTAGTCCCCTAACGTCGGCAGTGGGGCATTTGGGCGGGGAGTTCGAGCAGTGTTCACCGCCCCGCCCGCTGCGCCGCGCGCGAACGTGCATGATCACCGCTGGTGGATTCCCGGGGTGTCGCCCACCTGACAGCGCCACGGTAAGCGCGGTACTACATTCTACGAAAGCCGCCCCAATGGACGAGGCAATCGCGGGAATTGCCGCCGTAAATCCAGGAGGCCACACATGCCGGAAGTCACGAACGTAGAACTGTTGGCCCGCAGGGAGCCGTCGCTGACCTTCCGTTCCGCCGAGGACCTGGATGTGCACCGGCAGCTGCGCGGCAAGCTCGGGGGCGCCGGCATTCGCCTCGAACCCCCGAAGTAGTACCCGAAGTCGTGGTGGCCGGGCTCGAAAAGGGTCCGGCCACCCGCATGTCGCGACCTCCGGCCCCTGTCAAAGCAGCGACTCCCGGGAAAATGCTGGAATTCGGACCATGAAAGCAGCGTCTTCCCGGAAGTTGCTAGGGGTGCCGCGGTGATCCGGGCGGGGCGCATCGGAAGGAGGGCCTCGTGCTGACGCTGGCGAAGGCCATGACGGCCGGGCCGGTCGTGCTAGACGGCGGCCTGTCCACCGAGCTGGAGCGGGCAGGGCACGACATCTCTTCGGCGCTGTGGTCGGCGCGCCTGCTGCGCGACGACCCCACAGCGGTGCGGCTGGCACACGCGGCGTTCTTCGCGGCGGGCGCGCAGGTCGCCACGACGGCCAGCTACCAGGCGACGTTCGAGGGCTTCGCGGCGGCCGGGATCGACCGGAGCGAGGCGCGCGCGCTGATGGTCCGCTCGGTCGCCCTGGCCAGGGCCGCCGCGGCGCGGGCCCCCCGCGTCGGCCAGACGTGGGTGGCCGGCTCGGTCGGCCCGTACGGCGCGATGCTCGCCGACGGATCGGAGTACACCGGCGCCTACACCGACCCGGGCTGGACCCGGCGAGCGGCCGGCGGCCTCAGCATTGCCGAGCTGCGGGCCTTCCACCGGCCCCGGTTGACGGTGCTGGCAGAAGCGGGTTCCGACGTGCTGGCCTGCGAGACCATCCCCGCCGCCGCAGAGGCCGAGGCGCTGCTGGCCGAGATCGTGGTGCTCGGCGTGCCGGCGTGGCTCTCGCTCACGACGGTGGTCGATCGGGAGGGCGTCGTACGGACGCGCCGAGGAGAGCCGGCCGCCGAGGTCTGGGCGCTCGCGCGCGGCGTCGACGCCGTCATCGCGGTGGGTGTCAACTGCACCGAGCCGGCCGGCGTGCACGCGGCGGTCGTCGAGGCGGCAGCCGCGAGCGGCAAGCCGGTCGTGGCCTACCCCAACAGCGGCGAGCGCTGGGATGCGGCGGCCAGGCGGTGGTCGAGACCAGCGGGGCCGGCAATGGACAGGATCGTCCCATGGGTCGCCGCGGGAGCCCGCCTTGTCGGCGGATGCTGCCGGATCGGCCCCGATGACTTGCGCCGCATCGCGACGGCGGTCAGGGACGGCCTACGGTGACGTAGGGCCGCACCGGCTCAGGCACGACGGGTGCCCCTCACGGAACGGGGCGCGGGTCCGTGGCCCCGGTAGGGCTCGATCACTTCGCCGTGGTGATGCAGGACCCCGAGGGCAACGAGTTCTGCATCAACTGATTGTCATCTCGACCGGCTGTCATCTCCCTTCGCGCCTGCCTGCGCTCGATGCTCAGTCGATTAGCGACGCACGCCCGTGGGCGAGGAGGCTGAGCACGTCGAGGGTCTCTGGGGGCTGAGCGTGACCGAAGAGCCAGCCCTGCAGGTGCACTCCGACGGGCAGCGCCCGGCGCTGATCCTCGGTCTCGACGCCCTCGATGACGCAGGTCAGGCCCATGTCACTGGCGAGTCCGGCCACCGCCCTGACGATCTTGCTGCAGGTCTCGTCGTCTGGGAGGCCGGCCGTGAACGACCGGTCGACCTTGACGGAGGAGACCGGCAGGGTGGCCAGATAGCGCAGGCTCGCGTACCCGATGCCGAAGTCGTCGATCGCGATACCGACGCCGGTGGCCCGCAGTACGTGCAGGGTAGTGATCGTCGAGTGCGCCGCCTGTAGCAGTACGGTCTCGGTGATCTCCAGCACGAGATCCGACGGGGCAAGGCCGTGCACACTGAGAGAGCGGCGGACGTCCTCGCCAAGTGAGGAGTCCTGCGCCTGCGACGCGGACACGTTCACCGCCATCGTCACGGCGTCGAGCCCCGGTATCTGCGATCGCCAGGCCGCCAGTTGGCCGCACGCGAGGTGCAGCATGATCCGGCCCAGCGGGCGGATCATCCCGGTGTCCTCGGCCACGTCGATGAACACCTCCGGCGGGATGCTGGCACCGGCGTCGTCGGTGAGCCGGGCCAGCGCCTCGAAGCCCAGCAGGTCGCCCGTGGCGGAGTCGACGATCGGCTGGTACGCGGCCGTCAGTGCCGGGCCGGGCTGCCGCGGCGGGGGCACACTGCCCGCCCGGTACGCCCCAGGGGTCTGCCGCAGCGCGAGGCGGAGGACCCGCTCGACCCGGCCGCGTTCGACCCGGTCGGCACGCAGCCCGCGCACGAAGACCTCGAAGCGGTCCTTGCCCTTGCCCTTCGCCTGGTACATGGCGGCGTCGGCGTCCTGCAGGACCTCGTCAGCGGTCACCGCGCCCGTGCGGCCGACGGCCGGCCCCTTGGCGTAGGTGATCCCGATGCTGGTCGTGACGACGTACTCCAGGCCGTTGAACACGATGGGCTGCCGCAGCGCTTCGGCGATCCGCTCGGCGACCCGCGGCGCAAGGCTGCGGTCGTCCTCGGCGTCCTCCGTCGCACCGCTGGCCGAGCCGTCGGCACCGGTGCGGTTCCAGGGCTCGACGATGACGACGAACTCGTCGCCGCCGACCCGCGCGACCGTGTCACCCTCACGCAGGACGGCCTGCAGCCGCCGGGCCGTCTCTAGCAGCACCGCGTCGCCGGCGGCGTGGCCGGCGGTGTCGTTGACCCGTTTGAAGCCGTCGAGGTCGCAGAACAGTACGGCGACCTCGCGCTGATCGCGCCCGCACCGGGCCAGGGCACGGTCGAGCCGGTCGACGAGCAGCGCGCGGTTCGGCAGGCCGGTGAGCCCGTCGTGCAGGGCGGCATGCGTGAGCCGGTCGTCGGCCTCCACCATGTCGGTGACGTCGCGAACGACGCCGAGAAGCTCGATCACGCGGCCGTTCGCGTCCCGCTGGAACGGCGTGACGCGCCGGTTCAGCCAGCGCCACTGGCCGTCGGCGTGCATGGCGCGGTACGTCAGTTGCAGCACGGCGCCGTCGTCGAGGTCGACGGCCTCGACGTTCGCGGCGCGTAATCGCGAGACGTGGTCGGGGTGGATCAGGGTGGCGGTGCCGGGCCCGAGGGCCTGCAGTTGCTCGCCGGTCATCCCCAGCACCTTGACGCCGTCCGACGTGGAGATCATCGCGCCGGTGGCCAGATCCATGACGAAGGTGTAGTCGGGCATGGCGGCCAGGACCGCGGCGGAGAAGGCCTGGGCCTTCCGGGCGGCGCGCTCGGCCGCCGTCAGGTCCGTGATGTCCAGGTGGGTCCCCCGGCCGTGCAACGCCTCGCCGTCGGGCCCGAGCTCCACCTCCACGTTCGAGCGGATGAGTCGCTCTGCCCCGTCGCTGGCGCGCCGGATCCGATACTCGTAACTGTGGTGACCACCGAGCTCCGCGGCCGTGCGCCACGACTGCCAGGCGTGCTCGACCTCCTCCTTGAAAAGGAGGCTCTGCGCGGACCCGGGATGCAGGCCGCCCGGCTCGACCCCCCAGAGCGCACAGAGCTGGTCGGAGAAGGTCCAGGCGCCAGTCGTGAAGTCGTAGTCGAAGCTACCGAGCTGACCGAGCCGCTGTGCCTCGGTCAACCTACGGTGCTCCTCCACCAACTCGCGCGAGGCAGCGCGCTCGGCCGTCACGTCGGTGAGGGCCACTACGGCGCCCAGAACCTCGCCGTCCTCACCGGTGATCTGGCTGCCGCGGATGACGACCTCTCGATGCGGACCGCCGGCCAGCCCCAACCGCACGTCGACCGCACCGACGGCCTCTCCGCGCAGCGCCCGCGCGAGCGGATAGTCCTCGATTGGCATCGGGTCACCGGCCGGGTCGAGCATCTCGACGATCGTCGCGGCCCGTGAGGGACTCAGGCCGTTGATCCGGTCGAGGCCGACCAGGACACGCTCGGCCCGGTTGCGGACCAGGTTGTTGCCGACCTCGTCACAGGACACGATGCCGACCTCGATCGTTTCGAGCAGCGCGTCGGTGAAGGCCTGTTTGCGCGAGAGCTCCGCGTTGGCGGCGGCGAGTCGGCTCAGGGCTTCTTCGAGAACCTCGCGCGGAGCAGGCACAACGTCACGCAACCCTCTTAGGCGAGCCCTGCTCATGGCAGGGCCATCGCGGAGGCGTGCGTCAACTGGACTTCACGACTGAGCTTCGACGGATAGCGCCCGTACTGAAGCGAAACCAGCCCTCGCTCGTGCCCAATTGTGGTGATCAGGGACTTTTGCACGGCGACACGCCGTAGAGGGCGCGCGAAAGTCCTTGATCACCGCCCGGCAGGACGGGGTGATCGCGTTAGCCTCGTTCGGTGCGCGTCGCCGTGCTGAGCCGTGAGTTTCCCCCCGATGTCTACGGAGGGGCGGGCGTGCACGTCGACTTCCTCGTCCGCGAGCTGCGTCGGCTCATCGACGTCGACATGCATTGCTTCGGCGCCGACCGGCCGGGTGCCATCGCGCATCAGGCCGATCCGCGGCTGTCGGTGGCCAATCCCGTCCTGCGCACGCTGTCGGTCGACCTGGCGATGGTCGCCGAAGTGGCCGGCGCCGACCTCGTGCACTCCCACACCTGGTACGCCAACTTCGCCGGCCATCTGGCCAAGTTGATGTACGGGATTCCGCACGTCGTGACCGCACACAGCCTGGAGCCGCGGCGGCCGTGGAAGGCCGAGCAGCTCGGCGGTGGCTACGCCGCATCGAGCTGGGTGGAGGAAATGGCCTTCGCCGCGGCCGATGCCGTCATCGCGGTCAGCGACGACATGCGCGAGGACATCCTGCACTGCTACCCGCAGCTCGACCGCGAGCGTGTGCACGTGGTGCGCAACGGCATCGACACCGACCTGTACGCCCCCGACCTGCGCACCGACGTGCCGCGTCGGCTCGGCATCGACCCGAGGCAACCGTACGTCCTGTTCGTCGGGCGGATCACCCGGCAGAAGGGGGTCGCCCACCTGATCGCCGCGGCGGCGGAGTTCGAGGCCGGGGTACAGCTGGTGCTGTGCGCGGGCGCGCCGGACACCGCCGAGCTCGGCGAGCAGACCGCCACCGCGGTGGAGCAACTGCAGGCGGAGCGGGGCGGCGTCATCTGGGTGCGGCAGATGCTCCCGCGCGAGGATCTCGTGCAGTTGCTGACGCACGCCACGGTGTTCGTCTGCCCGTCGGTCTACGAGCCGCTGGGCATCGTCAACCTGGAGGCGATGGCCTGCGGCACCGCGGTGGTCGCGTCGGCAGTCGGCGGGATCCCCGAGGTGGTCGATGACGGGGAGACCGGCCTGCTGGTGCCCTACGACGAAACCCGGCCGCGGCACTTCGAGCACGGCCTCGCCGCCCGGGTCAACGAGTTGCTCGCTGACCCGGGCGGCGCGACCCGGATGGGCCGGATCGGCCGGGAGCGGGTGGTCGAGGACTTCGGCTGGGACACCGTCGCGCGGGCGACGCTGTCGGTGTACGAGAGCACCTCGGGCGCGTAGCGCCCTTGCCCCCGCTACAGAAGGAGCACCGCCGCCGCCACGGCGCCGCCGAACAGCGCCACCAGTCGCAGGACGCCGAGCACCAACAACACCGTCCGTACGGTGAACCACAGCACCCGCCAGACGACCCGGATCGTCGTCAGTACGAAGACGACCGCGACGGTCACGATGGCCCCCGCCGGCAGCCCGCCGGCAGCCATCGCGTCGGCGTGGCCGGCCGTCGCGGCAGACGCCTGCGGCGCCCAGTTGGCGAACACGACCCCGGCCAGGACCAGCGCCACCAGGGTCGCACCGGCCCGCGAGCGCCACCGCGGGCGGGCCGTGACGACAATCAGGATCGCGCCCAACAGCAGCAGCGCACCGGCGATCCGATGGGCGAGCCCGACCACCTGTTCGACGTTGAGGGCGCCGCGACCGAAAACCCATGTTGCAGCCTGGTTTACCAGGGTGATGCCGACCTCTAACCTGTCCATGACGGCTCCCTCCGTCAGGCACTCCGGTGCTGGCGGATGGATCCGTCAGCCAGGATGCGAGCACCCCTGGGCGTCGCCACCAACGAATTCCGGGGGTGTTCGTTTTGTGTTGCTCTGGCCGGCTCGTCGACCAGTGATCGGCAACCGTGATCGTCGACGGCCGTGCCGGCGGGGAGTGACCGGACCCAACGTCAGGACTCGGCCGTGGGCTGCAGCGGGCTTTTCAAAGACCGCCTCCCGTCTGTGAAATTACACTAGTGATGTGTAATTCACGCATTGGATCGGAGCCTGAAGTGTAGAGCTGTGTAGTCAGCTTGTGCAATGGAATTTCCCGTTTTTTGTCTGTCACAGCGGAAGGCTTCTCCACAACTGAACCTCCCTGCGTGTCGCTTCCACCCTCCTGTACTGCGCTGCCCGAAGGTGGCTACACTCCACTTCAGCGACGGGGACGTAGATGCGCGTGAAGGGGTGAATGCGTTGTGAAACCGACGTCGCGGGTGGCGCCTGAGCAGATGGAGCTGGCCCAGCAGCTGCGCAGCCTGCGCGAGGAGCACTGGCCCGGGCTCAACCTCACCCAAGCCCAGCTGGGTGAGGCACTCGGTGGTAAGGGTGCGCCGCTCAGCGTCGCACTCATCTCCTCGTGGGAGAGCCTCACCCGGCCGCGGGTGCCGCCGCCGAGCCGGCTGGCCGCCTACGCCACCCTGTTCGCCACCGACCGGTCGGTCGACGGACAGCACATTCGCCTGCTCGACCCGGCGAAGCTGACCGACGACGAGCGCGCCAGCCGGGACGAGTTGGCGCAGCGCCTGAGCACCCTGCGCACGGCGGCGCTCGCCGCTCTCGATGCCCGGCGCGGCACGGTCCGGGCCGACGAGGCGGTCATCGACACGTTCGGCAGCGGTACGTGGCGCTTCGCCGACGGCCGGCCCATCACGATCGTCTGCTCCGCGCTGCCCCGTCCGGACCGCGGGCAGCTGCCGCACAGCGACCCGGCCAGCCCGTACTTCGTCGAGGCCTACGCCTATGCCGAGCTCGATGCCCTCATCGAGCTGTACGGCCATATCCGGGCGGTCAACCCGCTCAACCAGGTCAACATCCGGCTGCCTGACGCCCTGGAGCCGGACGACTACGTGACACACCTCGTCCTGCTCGGCGGCACCGAGTCCAACGAGGCGACGAAGTTCGCCCTCGACCGCCTCGACCTCACCGTCCACCAGATCCTCACCGGCGACCAAACTCGCAACTCCTACTTCGAGGTCGCCGAAGGCAGCAAGGCCCGGCAGTACCGCCCGCTGGTACGCGAGACCTCCCGCGGCACCGAGCTGGTCGAGGATGTCGGTCACTTCTTCCGCGGCGTCAACCCGTTCAACGTCAAACGCACGGTCACGATCTGCAACGCGATGTTCGGCCGCGGCGCACTCGGTGTGGTGCGGGCGCTGACCGACTCGTGGTTCCGCGACCGCAACGAGGCCTACATCTCGGGCCGCTTCCCGGATCGCCGTACCTTCTCCATCCTGGCCCGGGTCCCCGTGCTCACCGGCCGGACCATGACGCCGGACTGGACTCTGCCGCACGTCCGCCTGCACGTCTGGCCGCCTCCCGCCGACTGAGGGAGGGCGTGAGAGGCTTCCCGCGTGCCGGTTCACCCCCGGGCGGGACTGCCCGCCGAGCCCACGGACCTGACCGACGTCGCGCACCTGGTGACGGCCTACTACGCGGAGCACCCCGAGCCGGCGGTGCCGGAGCAACGGCTGGCCTTCGGCACCTCCGGCCACCGCGGGTCGAGCCTGTTGCACAGCTTCAACGAAGACCACATCCTCGCGGTCAGCCAGGCCGTGGCCGACTACCGCGCCACGGAGGGCACCGACGGGCCGCTGTTCCTCCTCCGCGACACCCACGCCCTGTCGGAGCCGGCGCTGGTCAGCGCGCTGGAGGTATTCGCCGCCAACGACGTGACCGTGCTGATCGACAGCCGCGACGGCTACGGCCCGACGCCGGTGCTGTCCCACGCGATCATCAGCCACAACCGTGGGCGCACGACCGGGCTCGCCGACGGCGTGGTCATCACCCCGTCACACAACCCGCCGACCGACGGCGGCTACAAGTACAACCCGCCGCACGGCGGCCCGGCCGGCACCGACGCGACCGGCTGGATCCAGGACCGGGCCAACGCCATCCTCGCCGGTGGGCTCGCCGAGGCCCGGCGAGTGCCGTACAGCAGGGCCAGGGCCGCCGAGACGACCGGCACGCACGACTTCCTCCACGCCTATGTGACCGACCTGCCGAACGTCGTCGATCTCGACGCGATCCGGGCGGCCGGCGTGCGGGTCGGCGCCGATCCGCTGGGCGGGGCCAGCGTGGCCTACTGGCCGGAGATCGCCACCCGCTACGGGCTGGACCTGACGGTCACCAACCCGCTGGTCGACCCGACCTGGCGGTTCATGCCGCTGGACTGGGACGGCAAGATCCGGATGGACCCGTCCTCGCCGTACGCGATGGCCTCACTGACCGCCCATCGCGACCGGTTCGACCTGTGTACGGGCAACGACGCCGACGCCGACCGGCACGGCATCGTCAGCGCGCAGGGGCTGATGAAACCCAACCACTACCTGGCCGCCTCGATCGACTACCTGTTCACCCACCGGCCCGGCTGGGCGGCCGATGCGGCGGTGGGCAAGACCCTGGTGTCCTCGTCGATGATCGACCGGGTGGTCGCCGACCTGGGCCGGCCGCTGGTCGAGGTACCGGTGGGGTTCAAGTGGTTCGTGCCGGGGCTGCTCGGCGGGCAGATCGGCTTCGGCGGCGAGGAGAGCGCGGGCGCGGCCTTCCTGCGCCGCGACGGCACGACGTGGACCACTGACAAGGACGGCATCATCCTGGCGCTGCTCGCAGCAGAAATGACAGCAATCACGGGCAGGTTGCCGGCCGAGCTGTACGACGGCCTGCGGGCCCGCTTCGGCGACCCCGCCTACGCTCGGGTCGACGCCCCGGCGACACGGGCCGAGAAGGCCGCCCTGGCCAGGCTCGACGCCGGCCAGATCACGGCCAAGGAACTCGCCGGCGACCCGATCACGGCGGTCCTCACCACGGCACCGAGCAACGGCGCTCCGATCGGCGGGCTGAAGGTGTGCACCGAGTCAGGGTGGTTCGCCGCGCGGCCATCGGGGACCGAGGACGTCTACAAGATCTACGCCGAATCCTTCGAGGGCCCCGAGCAACTCGCCCGGATCCAGGAGGAGGCACGCGAGGTCGTCTCCGCAGCCCTGTCGAGCGGGCCTGGAGCGTCGCGCAGAACCTAAAACTACATTTGGCGCATTTTCAGATAACGCTTAATGTCAGGTGCATTCCTGACCGCCAGATAAGCTGCCCCCGCTACCGCTGCCCACCGCAAGATCCGAAACATGGCGGTAACAATACCCACGAAGGTAGCCACTGGGCTAGGCCACGCAGCCATTCATCATCGCCCTTGAGCCGAGATTCAGGACTTTCCTGCCATGGCACTGGCGCGGGCCAGCTTGACCGCCTGTGACAGGCCGGTCACGTCGTAGGCGCCATGATGGCGCCGGCCGTTGACGAAGAACGTCGGCGTGCCGGCCACGCCACTGAGGTCGGCACCGTCGACGTCCTCGGCCACTCGCGGCGCGCCTGCGTGGCTCTTCAGCGCGTCCAGGAACCGGTCGCGATCCAGCCCGAGATCGACGGCGTACCCGACCAGGTCGCGCGCCGTCAGGGCGCCCTGGTGCTCCAGCAGCAGATCGTGCATCGGCCAGAAGGCGCCCTGCTGCGCCGCGGCCTCCGAGCCCTCGGCGGCCAGCTGCGCGTGCGGGTGCACGTCGCGCAGCGGCAGGTGACGCCAGACATAGCGCAGGTCGCCGAAGTCGCTGAGCAACTCGCGGACCACCGGCTCGGCCTGCCCGCAGTAGGGACATTCGAAGTCGGCGTACTCCACCAGCGTTACCGGCGCCCGCTCCGGGCCGCGGATGTGGTCGCGCTCCTCGTCCACGGCTACGGCGAGGTCGACGATCGTCTCGGCCGTGCCCAGCAGGGCCCGGACCCGCAGCCGGGGCGGCAGCCTGTCGGTCGCCCGGAAGATCAGCCAGGTGAGTGCCGAGGCCAGCGCCGCAGCGGTGAGGATGCCGAGCTTGGCCCGGTCGAGGTCTGCGGTCTTGTCCGAGCCGCCGAAGGCCAGGACGGCGATCAGCAGTGACACGGTGAAACCGATGCCGGCGATGGTGCCGCCGCCGGCGACCGCGGCCCAGCCGACCGGCGGCCGCAGTCGTCCCCGGCTGAGGCGCGTGACCAGCCAGGAGGTCCCGAGGATGCCCACCGGCTTGCCGATCACGTACCCGACGATGATCCCGAGCGTGATCGGCGAGCGGAACGCTGCGGCCAGGAAGCTGCCGTCGATCGAGATGCCGGCGTTGGCCAGCGCGAACAGCGGCACGATCACGTAGCTCGTCCACGCGTGATAGAGCTGCTGCAGGCGGTCGTTCGGCGAGATCGCGGTCTCGAGGCCGGCCCGGGCCTCCCGGGCGAGCTCGGGCGTGGGCTGCTCGCGGAAGGACCGGAACAGCTCCGAGGCCCGGTCGAGGTCGTCGCGGCGGGCCGTGTAGGCGTAGGTCATCAGCCCCATCGCCAGGCCGACGACCACCGGGTCGATGCCGGACTTGAGCAACGCCACCCAGGTCGCGACGCCGAGTGCGAAGTACACCAGCCCGTAGCGCAGGCCCAGGGCCCGCACCACCAGGACTGAGCCGAAGAGCCCGGCGGCGACGACCAGCGCCGGCCACCGCACCCGGTCTGCGTAGACCGTCGCGATGACCACGAGGGCGACGATGTCGTCGACGACGACCACGGTCAGCATGAACGACCGGAGCCGGTCGGGGAACCGCGGCCCGACCAGCGCCAGCATGCCCAGCGCGAACGCCGTGTCGGTCGACATCGCGATGCCCCAGCCGTGCGCGGACGGCCGGCCGAGGTTGAACAGCAGGTAGATCAGGATCGGTACGGCCATGCCGCCGATCCCGGCCGCCAGCGGGAGGGCGACCCGCCGGCGTTCCCTGAGCTCCCCCATGTCGAACTCCCGGCGCGCCTCGAGGCCCACCACCAAGAAGAAGAACGTCATCAGCCCGGCATTCACCCACCCGCGCAGGTCGAGCTGAAGGCCGGCGGTGCCGATCCTGATCGACAGCTCGGTCCGCCAGACGGCAGCGTAGGACGCCGCGTGGATGTTGGCCCAGGCCAGGGCGGCCAGTGCCGCTCCGAGGAGCACGGCCGCGCTGCCGGTCTCCGTACAGAGAAAATCACGCAGGGGGGTATCGAGGTTGCGCGCCCACGCCGTGCGTCGTGAGTGGGCGGGCTCGGTCACCCGACCCCCCCTTCGCCGCGGTCCAACGCACACTCGCCTCGGGGCCAGCCTATGGGGGTCGGCGGGACCGCCGTGGCGGCGGCCGGATTGCTAGCGGTCACATACCGAGCGCCGCGCTCCGGGCGGCGATGGCCGACCCGCGAGCGCCCGCCATGTCCAGATCCGGCACCAGGGCGAACGTCGCTCTCACCGCCTGCTCC
>QHCA01000429.1:0-2424 GCA_003244095.1 Pseudonocardiales bacterium
GACCGCCGTGAACACGATCTTCCTGCCCTGCACCCGTCCGACCATCGACCCTGACACGTTCTTTCCGGCCACGCCTGAGGAGCTGGCGGCAGCTCAGGCCGTCTGCGCCACCTGCACGATGACGACCCGGTGCCTGGCCGACGCGCTCCGGGCCGGCACGACTGACGGCGTCTGGGGTGGCGTCCTGCTCGAGCGTGGCCAGATCATCGCCCAGAAGCGTCGCGCTGGCCGGCCGCGCAAGAGCGAGACGGTCGCTGCCTGACCGCACCACCGACCACCAAGGGGCCCCGAGCCGTTGAGCCGGGGGACCGTTCACGGGCGCCCGGCCCCGTCCCCGCAGCCGGGCACACGATTCCAGCGAACAGCAATGCCGCCGAAGCACATGTGGACGTGCCCTCGCTCGGTAAGCGAGAGGAACCCGGTTCGAGGCCGGGCGTCGGCTCGTACCGATACAGCACCGCTCTATCCCAATGGAAGAGGAAGCGCGCTCAGAACGCGTCCAGTCCCGGTTCGACCCCGGGGAGCGGTACTACGGCCCAGCCTGCCTCGATGGCGCAACAGGAGACGCACCGGCTTCAAACCCCGGCCGCCGGCGACGGCACATGAGGGTTCGACTCCCTCTCGAGGCACCGTATTGCCGGTAGCTACTCTTCGGTTCCCAGAAGCGGTCTACCTCGCCGACGTTCCGATGGGACCGAAGGGCAGCCGGGCGGCTCGGAGTTCGTCCAGGGTGGGTGGCTGGGCGCCCCGTCTCATGCAGGTGATGGAAGCCGCCAGCACCGCCTCGTCGAGGACATCGCTCAGCGCCGCCGTCGGGATGGCAGTCAGCGCATCCCGCTCGCCGGCCCCGAGGAGCCCGCGACTGTGGAGGCCGGCAAGCAGGCCGCTCATGAAGGAGTCACCGGCACCGACCGTGTCGGCCACCGTCACCGGCCGTCCGGGACGGCGTAGGAGCCCGGTGTCGCGGGCAGCCGCGATGACCCCGTTGTGCCCGAGAGTGATCGCCACCACGGCGGGACCCCGGGCGGCCCAGTCGGTTGCGATGTCCTCCGGAGAGCGGCCGGGGAAGAGCCACGCCATGTCGTCGACGCTGGCCTTGACCACGTCCGCGATCTCGACGAGGGACTCGGCCCACTCGCGTACCGCGGCCGGCGATCCCATGAGAGCCGGCCGGACGTTCGGGTCGTAGGACACGGTCGCCGTAAGGCGAGCCGCCAGCAGCAACCGGCGCAGCGCGGCCGCTCCGGGCGGCAGGACGAGAGCGAGGGAACCCGCGTGCACGGCGGCGACGCCGTCCAGCACGCCGTTGAGTTCCTCGTCGCGCCACTGCCAGTCGGCGGTCCCGTCGACCCGGAAGTCGTAGTCGGGCACGCCGCCGCCGTCGAGCCGCACGATCGCCAGCGACGACGGCTCGGCGGCACGCACGGCGCGGGAGAGATCGACGCCGTTGCCCTCGAGGTGGGCTCGAAGCCGGCGCCCGAGCGCGTCGTCGGAGAGCCGGGCCACCAGGAAGGTCGGGACTCCGAGCCGGGCCAGGCCGACGGCGACGTTGGCCGGGCTCCCGCCGGGGGTCGCCTCGAACACGCCACCCACGGCTGCCGGCACCAGATCCATCAGGGCTTCCCCGACGACAGCGACAACCCCGTGCTGCCCGCTCGGTCCGGTCCCGGCCGGGGAGGCGGTCACCCCCCCCGCGGGGCTCATGGGGGAGGGGGTCCGGTGATCTCGGCATCAGCGACGTCGGGGGCGCCCGTCACATGCTCACCCACCATCGCGCCGGTCATGATGGCGACAGCGTCGGACATGCTGAACTCCTGCGGTTTGATGACCGCGATCCGGCGGCCGAGCCGCTGGATGTGCACCCGGTCGGCCACCTCGAAGACGTTCGGCATGTTGTGGCTGATGAGGATGACCGGTAGCCCACGCTCGCGGACCCGGCGGATGAGGTCGAGCACCATCCCGGTCTCCTTGACGCCGAGTGCGGCGGTCGGCTCGTCGAGGATCACGACGTGCCGGGCGAAGGCGGCGCTGCGAGCCACCGCCACGCCCTGGCGCTGACCGCCGGAGAGGGTCTCTACCGCCTGCTTCATCGACCGGATGCCGATCTTGAGGGCGGCCATGTGGCCACGCGACTCGGTCAGCATCCGCTTCTTGTCGAGCATCCGGAAGACAGTGCCCAGTGGCCCCGCGCGGCGCAGCTCACGGCCCAGGAAGAGGTTGTCGGCGATGTCCAGGGCCGGGGCTACCGCGAGGTCTTGGTAGACGGTCTCGATCCCGTACCTGCGAGCGTCGATCGGGCTGCGGAACTTGACCGGCTTCCCGTCGAGGCGAATCTCGCCCTCGTCGGGCACGATGGCGCCGGCGAGAGCCTTGATCAGGGTCGACTTCCCGGCCCCGTTCGGGCCGATCAGCCCGAGGATCTCG
>QHCA01000429.1:2443-2650 GCA_003244095.1 Pseudonocardiales bacterium
TCACCCCGCCGTACCGTTTGACCAGGCCCCGGGCCTGCAACACCGGCGTCAACTCCGCCTGTTCCTTGCCGGCGGGCTCGATCACGGCGGTCACGTCTGCCTCCTACGAGCGAGCTGGTCGACGGACACGGCAGCAATGACCAGGACGCCGGTGATCAGGACTTGATAGATCGACTTCACCCCGATCAGCTGCAGGCCGTTGCGGAC
>QHCA01000430.1 GCA_003244095.1 Pseudonocardiales bacterium
GAGGTCGTCGAGGACGTGCTGCGGGTCGTGCCGGTGCCCGGCATCGGCACGCCCGTCCGGACCTGACCGGTGCGGCTGACCGGACGCGGGGCAGGCCTGCTGGTCGCGGCCGTGCTGCTGTACGCGGCCGGTGAGGTGCTGGGGTACGCCTTCCTACGGGCCCTGGGCGGCGCGGCAGCGGGCGCATTGCTGGCCGCACTTGCGGCGGCGGCCCGCCCGGCCAGGGTGACGGTGAGCCGGGAGCTGTACCCCGACCGGGTGGAGTGCGGGCAGCCCGCCCTGGCCCGGCTCCAGGTGGGCAACCCCGCCGCGGCGCGGCACCCGGCGTTCACGGCAAAGGACCTGGTGGGCGACACGCACGTCGAGGTCGGTGTCCGCCCGTTGACCGCGCATGCGTCGGCGACCTACCACTACCAACTGCCGACCAGCCGGCGCGGCCGCGTGACCGTCGGACCGCTGGCCCTCGAACGCCGCGATCCGCTCGGCCTGGCGCGGCGGCGGATGAGCGCCGGAGACGCGCTCACCCTGTGGGTGCATCCTCGCCGGCACCCGGTGTGGCCGGCCTCGCTCGGCTGGCCGCGACACCACCACGAAGGTGCCGCCTTGGCGGCCCCGCTGCACGGCTCCACCGACCTGCGGTCGATCCGGGAGTACACCGTCGGCGACGAGTTGCGGCACGTGCACTGGAAGGCGATGGCGCGGACCGGGTCGCTGATGGTCCGCGAGTACGTCGACCCGGCGCAGCCGCGGTTCACCGTGCTGATCGACAACCGGGCTGGGATCCTGCCGGCCGCGGCGTTCGAGGCGGCGGTGGAGGTCGCCGCCTCCCTGGTGTTCGCCGCGGCGGAGGCCGGCCACCGGACCCGGCTGCGGACCACCGGCGGCCTGGACCGCGACACCGCCGGCGGCCTGCTGGCCGCCCGGGAGATGCTCGACCGGCTCTGCGAGCTCGGCCAGGGCTCGGCCGGCCCACCCGTGGCCCCGACCCGAGGCGGTGGCGGTGGCGGTGACGCGATCGTCTTCGTGTCCGGTGGCAGCGCGACCAGCGACGCCGCCCTGCTGGCCGGGCTCGGTGCGCCCGATGCTCGGCTGACCGTGATCGATGTCTGCCCGCAGGACGGTCACCGGCCACCCGGCGGGGTGCGGATCATCCGGGCCGCCACCGCCGCCGAGGCCGTACAAGCGTGGAACCTTCGGGCCGTTCGATGACACCGGCCGCTATGAAACCGGCCGGGCGGGGCGACTTGGTGCGGCTGGCCGGGGTCGTCGCCGCGGCGGCGGTAGCCGGCCTGCTGTTCGCCCCGGTCTTCGATGCCGCGTACTCGTTGCCGGTCATGGTGCCGGTCGCCGTGGTCTGCCTGACGACTTACCTCTGCTCGACGGCTGCCGTCGCCTGGCCGCGGTTGCGCGGGTGGGAGGTGGCGATGAGCGCGATCGCCGGGCTGGTCGGGGTGGTCGAGACGACCCTACGGGGCAGCACTGCCGGCGGCCTGCCCACCGTGACGACCCTGCGGGCGCTTTACCACGGGATCCGGGACTCCTGGCTGCTCACCCTGCAGTCGACCGCGCCGGCCCGGCCGGACCCCGCCCTGGTGGCGTTCGTCCCGTTGCTGGTGCTGGCGGCGGCGATCCTCGGCGCGCAGGTGCTGACCCGTACCGAGGCCAGGCTGCCCGCCCTCGCGCCCAGCCTGGTGGTCGCCGGCTTGGCCCAGGCCTACCACCCGATGGCCGGTGGCCTGGCGGCCCTGGCCGCGGCCGGCTACGCCCTCGCCGTGGCCCTCGTGCTCGGCTCACCATCCGGCTCACCATCCGGCTCACCGTCCGGGTCGGCGGTATCGGGTGTCGCGCGGATAGCCCTGGTCGCCGTGCCCGTGATCGCCGTCGCGGCCTTCGCCGCGGGGGCGGCCGACCCGGCCGGCCGGCGGGGGGTGAAGACGGTCATGCCGCCGAGCCTGGTCGNNCCCGCCCCCGCCCCCCGCCGCGCCGGTCGCGGTCACCAACCCGCTGGACGAGATCGCCGCTCGGCTCGAGCATCCCGATCGCGTGCTGTTCGTCGACCACACCGGGGCGGACGTGGACCGCTGGCCGCTGGTCGTTCTCGACCGCTTCGACGGGGTGAACTGGACGAGCAGCGCGCAGTACCGCCGGCTGGGTAGCCGGCTGCCCGCGGACCCGGCGGTCCGCGTGCCGACGCGGCCTCAGGAAGCGACCGTCACTGTCGCCGGGCTCTCGGGGCCGTGGCTGCCCGGCCAGGCGCGGCTGGTGTCGACGACCGGGGTGCACCCGCTGGTGGACGAGGTCAGCGGCACGCTGTTGTGCGAGCGAGTCGCGCCCGGGCTGCGCTACGGGCTGCACTGGACGGCACCGGACCTGCGTGGCCGGCCCCTCGGGTCGGCCCAGATCGAGCTGCACCCGGCCGGCGACACGCGGAGCCTCGGGGGCGTGCCCCCGGCGGTCATCGACCTGGCGACCGTGGCGGTGCACGGGCTGCGGCCGTCCTTCGAGGCGGCGCTGCTACTGGAGCAGTATCTGCGCCAGCACTACCGGCTGGCCGCCGGCGAGCACCTGCCGACCGGGCACGGCTGGCCGCAGATCGTGCATTTCCTGGACGGTGGGGGCGGCCCTGGTGGTTCTGGCAGCATTGGCGGCACCAGCGAGCAGTTCGCCACGGCTTATGTCGTGCTCGCCCGGAGCCTGGGCATCCCGGCCCGGCTGGTGGTCGGCTTCGGCCAGCCGAGCCGGCCGGAGCCGGACGGCAGCTACGCCGTACGCAACGGCGACGCGCTCGCCTGGCCGGAGGTGGCGGTCGCCGGCGTCGGGTGGGTGCCGCTGGACCCGCGGGGCACGACCCGCGGCCCGGGTAACGCAGCCGCGGGATCGGCCCTGGCGGCGGCCACCCTGCAGGCCCGGCAACAGCTCCCGCCACCCGAGCAGATCGGCCCGCAGCGGCTGCCGGCCAGCCGGCCGCCGGGGCCGCGCCCGCTGGGCAGTGCCGGCCAGTGGCCGGTCGTCCTCGGCGCCAGCGCCCTGGCCGGCCTCCTGGGCTGGCTGCTCGGAATCCCTCTGGTCAAGGCGACCCGGCACCGGATGCGCCGCCGCCGGTCCGGCCGGGCCGGGGTGCTGGCCGCCTGGCTGGAGGCGCGCGACCGGCTGCGCGACCACGGGGTCGCGGTCGGCCGCGGCATGACCGTGCGGGACGTGGGACACGCGGCGCGCCCGCTGCGCCCGAGCCGGCCGGCCGTGCACGCCCTGCACCGGCTGGCGGGCCTGGTCGATGCCTCGCTGTGGTCCGGCGAGGCGGTCGGCCCGGCCGCGGCCGACGACGCATGGCAATCAGCCGGTACGGTCCGCCGCGACCTGGCCCGCCGGTCGGTGGTCGCGCGGGTGTCCGGGGCGCTCAGTACGCGCAGCCTCCGCGCCCCGCGCTGACGGCTCCCCGGCGACCCGGGTTGACAATAGCAATACGACCGTCCATATTGAATGGATGGCGAGGGCGTCCAACAAGGAGCAGATCCTGCACGGAGGCCTCGAGGTGGTCCGTACCCGTGGGTTCAACGGGGCCGGGGTCCGCGACATCACCGCAACCGCCGGCGTGCCGCAAGGGTCGTTCTCCAACCACTTCGCCTCGAAGGAGGCCTTCGGCCTGGAGATCCTCGACCGGTACTTCGTCGATATCGGCACTGTGGTCGATGCGACGCTGCGCCACGACGGACTGCCGCCGCTGGGGCGGCTTCGGGCCTACTTCGACGCCGTCACCGACCGCCTGGCGGAGCGGGGCTGGCGCGACGGTTGCCTGATCGGCAACCTCTCCCTGGAGTCCGCCGAACACAGCGAGCTGATACGACGCCGCCTCGCGGAGATTTTCAGCGCGTGGCGGCAGCCGTTCGCCGTGTGCCTCGCCGAGGCCGTCGCAGCCGGGCAGGTCACGGTCGACATCGACCTGCCTGCAGTGGACCTGGCCGACTTCCTGCTCGCCTCGTGGCAGGGCGCGATCATGCGCATGAAGGTCGAGCGGAGCCCGGAACCCCTGGAACGGTTCAAGCGGATCGTGTTCTCAACCGTTCTGCGGGAACCCTCGACCCCCAGCCCCTGACCGAACCCGAGAGGTGTGACGATGACGCACGCCCCCGTCCAGCCGCAGCCGCCCGTCTCCATCTCCGCCGCCGACCCGCACCCGCGCAAGCGCATCTCGCTATCCGGCACCGAGATCAGCTATGTCGATGTCGGCACAGGTGACCCGATCGTCTTCCTGCACGGCAACCCCACCTCCTCCTACCTCTGGCGCAACGTCATCCCGCATGTCGCCGACCTCGGCCGTTGCCTCGCACCCGACCTGGTCGGCATGGGCGATTCCGGGGCTGCCCCCGACGGGGCGTACCGGTTCGCCGACCATGCCCGATACCTCGACGCCTGGTTCGACGCGGTCGGGCTGCACCGGAACGTGACCCTTGTCCTGCACGACTGGGGCTCCGCGCTCGGCTTCCACTGGGCCGAGCGGCATCGTGACCGCGTCACAGCGATCGCCTACATGGAGGCGATCGTGCAGCCGCGACACTGGAGAGACTTCCCCGAGGGCCGCGACGCGCTGTTTCGTGCGATGCGGTCCCCCGACGGCGAACGACTCGTCCTGGACGAGAACTTCTTCGTCGAGACGGTCCTGCCCAAGAGTGTCCTGCGGACGCTCGGCGACGAGGAGATGGACGCCTACCGGGCGCCGTTCCCGACCCCGGAGTCCCGGTTGCCGACTCTGGTCTTCCCGCGCGAGCTGCCGATCGAAGGCACTCCCGAGGACGTCACGGACATCGTCGCGACGTACGGGGCCTGGCTCGCCGGGAGCCGCCTACCGAAGCTGCTCGTCGCCGCCGAACCCGGGTCCCTGCTGACCGGCCGTGCCCTGCGGTTCGCTCGGACCTGGCCCGACCAGCACGAAATCACCGTGCCTGGCATCCACTACCTCCAAGAGGACTCCCCGCACCAGATCGGCACGGCCCTACGAGCATTCGTCCTCAGTCTCTGACCGCCAGCTCTTGACCCTCACCTGACTTCATCGTCCACGCTGGCGCCATGACCGGTACCGCTCCTGACGTCGCGCACCGTTTCGCGGCCGCCTTCAACACCCGTGACACCGACCGGGTGCTCGACTGTTTCACCCCGGACGCCGTGTACCACGACCTGTTCTACGGACGGTTCAGCGGCCGGGCCGGCCTCCGCCGCGTGTTCGAGCGCATGTACGCCGAGGGAGGGCACCACGAGTGGAGGATGACACGCGTGGTGGACGAGCCGGTGTGCACGATCGGTGAGTGGCAGTTCACCTTCACCGTGAGCGCCATGGTGCCCCGAAGCAGCGGCCGGACGCTGACCTTCCACGGCGTCTCGATCTTCGAGACACGGGCACGGCTCTGCCATACCTACCGGGAATACTTCGACCGCGGCGCGGCCCTGCTGGGCTTGGGCATCAGCCCGAGCGCCGTCGCCCGGATAACCGCACACCGGCCCTCGGTCGAGGTGACCGCACCTGACGCAGCGACGCTGCGCACATGACCGAGCGTGGCCGACCGTTGCTGATCAGCGAGTTCGCCCGCCGTTGCCGGCTCCCGGTCTCGGCCTTGCGCTACTACGACAAGATCGGGCTGCTCCCGCCGGCGGTGGTGGACCCCTCGAGCGGTTACCGGCGCTACACCGCCGATCAACTCGCGAGTGCCGTGCTCATCTCCCGCCTTCGCGCGATCGGGACCGCGCCACGCGACATCGCCAGGGCCCTGGTCGGGGGAACAAAGGCTGCCGCGGTGCTCGCCGCGGAGCGACAACGTGTCGCCGGCCAGGTCGCCGACGGCCAGCGGGCGCTGGCCGTCATAGACGCCCTGCTCGCCCATCACGACAAGCAGCCCACCCACGACGTCGAGTTGGTCGGCCTCGCGCTCGAGCACGTCGTGACTGCACCGTTCCGCGCCGCTCACGGCGACGTCGCGGCCGCGATAGTGCGCGCAATCGCGGGCCTGCGAGGTGTTCTTCGCCGCACCGGCCACGGCCGGTGCGGACCGTGGGGCGCGACCCTGCCGCTGGAGATGGCCGAGCGGGTCAGCGGCTTCGTGTTCGCCCACACCAGCCAGCCCATCGACCATGCCGCCCTCGACACCGCATGGCTACCGGCAACCCAGGCGTGGCGGACCACCCACCACGGCGGCCCCGACACACTTGCCGCGGCCTATGGCGCCGTACTCGAGATGATCGACCGACAGGGCTGGACTCCGACCGGTCCCGTCATCGAGGAGTACCTCACCCTCGACACATCACCGACCGCTGCCCCGTCGATCCGGCTCAGCGTGCCCATCGCCTAGCCACTCCCGTCCCGGTGGTTTCGGCGGAGGCCCCTACAGTCGGCAGACCGCACCGCGGATCGCCCGGGGAGCGGTCTGCAACACCTGCCGCCCGTCGGTGGCCTGGACGATGAAGCAGTACTGCCGGTCGGGAGAGATCGGCAGCCGGATACTCAGCGCGTGGTGGGCGAGCACTGCCCTGGTGGGCAGGCCCGCCCCGGCGACCACGACGGCGTACTCCAGCGAGCTGGCCCCCCGCCAGGTCAGCTCGACCGCCTGCCCGCGGTCGCGGACGGCGGCCAGCTGCACCCCCGCCGGCGACACGGGGGCGGCCACGGGGGCTCCGGTCGCCGTCCGGGCCGCCGGTCGCCGGGGGGCCGGCTGGCCGTTGCCGACCCCCATCGCTTGGCTCAACCGGGGCAGCAGCACCAGCAGCACCAGCCCGGCGACGACCGTCGCCAGCACACCAGTGGTACGACGGCGTCGCGGACTGTTCCCTGGAGGGGGACCGGCACCGGCCGCCGCCGGGAAGTCGGGGCGGGGCGGCCGCTCGGCGGCCGGCTCGATCACCGGCTCCGGCACTGTCCGCGCCCACCGTGTGCCGCTGCCGGGCTCGGGCTCGTACAACGTGTCGTCGAGCAGCCCGGACCAGTCCGTGCTTGCCTCATCCTCTACCGCCAGGTCGCCGGGCGCTGAGTCGGCCCCCGCAGCTGGAGCCGGATCGAGATCGGAATGGACCGGCTCGGACAGCGGGCCGGCCAGGTCTGCGAACCGCGTTATGACGGCCCGGGCATCAACCGGGCGATCGGCCGGGTCGCCGGCGAGCAGCTCGGCCAGCAACTCGGCCAGCCCGGCGGGCAGGTCGTCGCCGGCCCGCGGCGCCGGCTGGCTCAACACCCGCAGGATTCGCTCGCTCGGGTGCTCGCCGACGCGCAGGGGGAAGGGTGGCCGGCCGGTCAGCGCGGCGTACAGCGTGGCGCCCAGGGCGTACAGGTCCGACCGCTCGGTGAGGGTGCCGTCGCGCAGGGTCTCCGGCGCGAGGTACTCCGTACTGCCCTCCGGATCGCCCGGGTAGTGCTGACGCAGGGTCAGGCCGAAGTCCGAGAGCGCCAGCTGGCCCGAACGGCGGAACAACACATTGCGCGGGCTGACCCCACCGTGCACGATGCCGGCCTGGTGCGCAGCCGCCAGAGCGGTCGCGGCCTGCTCGCCGTGGGCGGCGACCGTCCCGGCCGACAGCCGCTGGCCGCGCGCGATCGACTCGGCCAGTGAGTCGGTGCACAACTCGGTCACCAGGTACGGCCGGCCGTCGGGAAGCACCTCGACATCGTCGACCTGCAGTATCGACGGGACGTGCCGCAGCCGGCCCAGCCGGGTCCGGTCGAGGTCGAATTCCGCCCGGGTGTCGCGATCGAACGGCGTCGGTAGCACCTTGACCACGACGCCGTTGCCGGTCCGCGTGCAGCGTCCCCGGTAGACCTCGGACAGCCCGCCGCCGTCGAGGCGAGCCAGCGCACACACCCCAGGCACCGACGGCGGCCCGACACCCGGCCGACCGGTCACGCCATCCCTCAGCGCGGGCGGGTCGGCCTGCCCCTGAGCCATGTCCCGAGCCTGCCGCAGCCCGATCCAGCCGACGTCCACCGGCGGTTCATTTGCCGAAGGATCACTCGCGCTCCCGCGCGTCCATGCGGCATCAGACCAGCGGACACGGGTGCGGACATGTCGACCCGCCCCGAAACGCCGCAATGACAGCAACCTGCCAATGAGGTACGGTACCCTCCGGCGACCTGTCGTGAAATATGGCCTTCGCCCGAGTACGCGAATCACGACCGGAAGTCGTACGATCACGCACGTTTCGAGCACCAGGCCGTGCCGACCGTTCAGGAGAGCCATGCCGACGCACGACACGATCGAACTCGACATCTTCGGTGAGCTCGCGCACTGCGAGCTCGCGCCCTGCGAGCCTGCGGAGCTGGTCGGCGAACAGCCCACGGCACCAGCCGCGGGGGGGGCCCGGCACCGCCGGCTGGCGCGTGGCCGGCGCGAGGCTCCCCGCCAGCGGTGGCGGCGGTCGGAGCTCGCGCTGCTGTCCGTCGGCGTCACGGCCATCGTCGTCGGGGTGACCCTGGCGATCGTGACGACCCGGCCGGTCGGCGCCGCCCAGCCCTCCACCCGCTCCCCGGCCGCGGCAGCCGGCGGTCCATCCGCCGCCGGCCGCCTGTTCCGGGAATCGGTTTCGCTAACGCTGCCGGCCGCAGCCTCGGCCCCGACCAAGTCCCTGACTCCGCTCGGAGTCCCAGCC
>QHCA01000431.1:0-4857 GCA_003244095.1 Pseudonocardiales bacterium
GTGATGGCCTGCCACCTGTCCGGCGTGCCGACGGCGGTGGCGACGTGCGGCACGGCGTTCGGCGCCGATCACATCTCGGTGCTGCGCCGGCTGCTGATGGACCAGGACGAGTTCCGCGGCGAGGTCATCTTCACCTTCGACGGTGACGAGGCCGGGCAGAAGGCCGCGATGCGGGCCTTCGACGACGACCAGCGTTTCGTCAGCCAGACCTTCGTGGCCGTCGAGCCGAGCGGCAAGGACCCGTGCGAGCTGCGGCAGGCGCACGGCGATGCGGCCGTCCGTGACCTGATCGGCCGCCGCGAGCCACTATTCGCCTTCGCGCTGCGCACGACCCTGAAGAAGTACGACCTCGAGACGGTCGAAGGGCGGGTCGCCGCGCTGGACAAGGCGGCGCCGATGGTGGCCCGGATTCGACACCTGGACAAGCGTCCGGAGTACGCCCGCCTCCTGGCTGGCAGCCTCGGGATGGAAGTCGAGGTGGTGTTGCGGCGGGTCAACGAGCTTGCGTCAGGCAGGCGCCCGACCGCTCAGGGTGAAAGTCGGCCCAGCCCCGCTGATCCCAATCTCCTACGCGAGCGTGAGGCGCTCAAACTGGCCCTGCAAGCTCCGGTGTTTGCCGGGCCGGTGTTCGATGCGGTCGACGAGACGGCGTACACCCACCCCAACTACGTCGCACTGCGGCTCGCCTTGGCCGCAGCGGGTGGCGCCTCGGCAGGCGTCGCAGGGCCGGTGTGGATGGACAAGGTGGCCGCCGCGTGCACAGACGACGTCACACGTGGGATTGTCGCGGAGCTCGCCGTGGAGCCTCTCTTGATCGACGGCGAGCCGGACGTCGCCTATGTCTCCTCGGTGATGTCGCGCGTTCAGGAGATGGCGGTCACCCGTCAGGTCGTGCAGCTGAAGTCCAAGCTGCAGCGGGTCAATCCGCTTGAGCAACCGGACAGGTACACCCGACTGTTCGGCGAGCTGATCGCGATGGAGCAATACGCGCGAGCCCTGAGAGAGAAGGGCATCGAGGGACTGTGAGCCTGCTCGACAAGCTGCGCCGCGACCCGCCACCCACCGACCTGTTGCGAGCATTGGACCGTGGTGACCGTCTGCTGGGCTGGGCCGTCCTCGACGACGGGACACTCCTCGCGGCCAGCCGGCTGGGCCTGCGGCTCGCCGATGGCCGCCTGGTGCCCTGGCACACCGTCGACAACGTGGTCTGGCGCGCCGGGACGCTGATCGTCACCGAGGCGGCGGAGGTGTCAGCGGGCGTGCGCGAGGCCCTGCCGCCCGTGACGCTGTCGTTGACCGAGCCGCGCGACCTGCCGGCCGTCGTGCGTGCCCGGATCATCCGCAGCATCGCCTACACCACGACCGAGACCGTGCGCGGTGCCCGGATCCGGATCGTCGCGCGGCGGGTGCCGGGGCGCGACGGCCTGTCCTGGTCGCTGCGCTTCGACAGCGCGGCCGACCGCGACGATCCTGGCGTACGCGCTGCCGCCGATCAGTTGCTCACCGAGACCCAGTCCAACCTGACGCTCTGACTGGCCCGGCCAGGACGACGCCGGCCCCCCAGGACGAGATGCCCCTAACTCGCCCGGTCGATGCGTTTCGGCCCGCGGAGCAGCGCCAGAACCGCCTGTTCGGTGGCGCCCTGGGTGGCCAGGGTGCCGTACTCCACTTCGGCCCCGAGCTGGTCGAGCACCTGGTCCATCGTGCGCCCGTTCTCGTACAGGTCGATGATCCGCGGGTCGATGTAGGAGGCGCGGCACACCGCCGGGGTGTTGCCGAGGTACTCCGACACCTCCTTCACGGCGCGGGCGACCGCCCTCTTGCGCGCGGTGTCGGACTTGGCCGCGTTGCCCGACACCGCGAGGGCGACCGTGGCGAGGACCGTGGCGTTCCAGGTACGGAAGTCCTTGGCCGTCATCTGACCGCCGGCGAGCTCGGCCAGATGGCTGTTGATGTCCGAGCTCTTGAGATCGACCCAGCCGTTGCCCACGCGGTAGGCGAGCAACTCCTCGCCGCCACCCTGTCGTGTCTTCAGACCGCGTACGACCTTGAGGACGGACTCGTCGGCGACGTGCTGCACCCGCTGCTTGCCGCTCTTCGCGACGTAGTCGAAGGTCACGACACCACCAGCGATGCTGACGTGCTCGCGGCGCATCGTGGCCAGCCCGTAGGTGTTGTTCGTCTCGGCGTACTCCTCGCCGCCGATCCGGAAGAACCCGAGGTCGAGCAGTCGGACGGCCACAGCGCAGACCCGCTCCCGGGTGAACCTGCGGGTCTCCAGCGCCGCGAGTACCTGCTCGCGCACGGCGGGCAGCCGCTCGGCGAAGTCGAGCATCCGGTCGAACTTCTCCAGGTCGCGCTCCTCGCGCCACACCTGGTGGTAGAGGTACTGTCGCCGCCCGGCCGCATCGACACCGGTCGCCTGGATGTGGCCGTTGGGTGCAGGGCAGATCCAGACCTCGCGCCACGCGGGCGGGATGACCAGTCCCTCGATGCGGGCCCGCAGCACCGGGTCGGTGATCGGGTCGCCGCAGGCGTCGAGGTAGCGGAAACCGCGCCCGTGCCGCCTGCGGGTCAGGCCTGGCTGGCTGCAGTCGACACGGCGTAGCCGGGGGGACATGCCGATGATCTCCCCTGGTTGGCCGGGACTATGCCGCCTGGCTAGCGGACGAAGCCGTTTGAGCCGGCTGCGTCGGCCATGCTCCGGTTGGAGTAGGCCGCGACCTTGTCCGCGATCGACCCGCCGGCCATCGCATTGACCTTCTCCTGTGCCTTGGCGATGAAGTCCATCGCCTGGGCCTGCACGACGCCGGCCGTCTCCTGCACCGCGGGATTGTCCTTGACTTCGCGTACCGAGCGGACGATCTGCTCGTAGCGGGCCCGACCGTCGCGGGTACCTAACAGGTAGCCTGCGCCGAATCCGACGAGGAATGTGAGCTTGCGCATCGCGTCTCCCTGGGCAGTCCGAACTGAAGTGCCTCCCACCGTATGCCCTACTCGTGTCGGGCGGACACCCCTCCGCGGTGTTGTAGTCTGAGCCGGTCGCGCTGCGGCGCGCCATCCCCCGTAGCTCAATTGGCAGAGCATTCGACTGTTAATCGAAGGGTTACTGGTTCAAGTCCAGTCGGGGGAGCAAATACGCGGCCTCTAGCGTTTTGGGGGTCGAGGAGTCATCCTTTAGTCATCCAATAGGGATGACTGGAGATGCTCTGTGGGCCGCCCACCACTGCCGCTCGGCACCGCCGGGAAGATTCTCTTCGTCCCGATGGCCAACGGCCAGATGCAGGCGCGCGCGAAGTTCCGCGACTTCGACGGCCGGGTCCGCTTGGTCGCCAAGTACGCCTCGTCGCGGGCCGCGGCCGAGCGGGCGTTGAAGATCGAGCTCGCCAATCGGCAAACGCCTGGGGGAGCCGGCGCCACCGTCGCCTCCAACCACGTCTCGGACCTGGCCCAGCTCTGGTTGGACGCACCCCACGGCTGGTCGACCGGAACCGAGCGCACCTACCGCTCGGTGATCCGCAGCCAGGTCGTGCCGGCGCTTGGCGAGCTACGCCTGCGCGAGGTGTCCGCCGGAGTGGTGAGTCGCGCGCTGCGGGTGATCGCCGAGCGCCACGGGCCGAGCGCAGCGAAGTCGGCTAAGGCGTGCCTGTCGGGCATGTTCGGTCTCGCTATCGAAGACGGCGCGGTCGCGGTCAACCCGGTGCGCGACTCGTCCACGCGGCGCGCCGTCGCGCTGGACATCCCCGACCTCGTCGACTGGATGCTCGCCACAGGCTGCCGCATCGGCGAGGCTCTCGCACTGCGTCACGCCGCGAATGTCGACGGCAAGCCGCTGCTCGACTTGAACGCGAAGACGTGGGAGGTCAACGCGACCGTGGTCCGGGTGCCGAAGGAGGGGCTGATCGTGCAGCTACGACCGAAGACCGTGGCCGGCTGGCGTGTCGTCGCCGTGCCCGACTTCGCAGTGCAGATGGTGCGCGGTAGGGAGCCTCGTTCGGTTGACGGCGTCGTGTTCACCGCGCCGCTCGCGCCTGTGCTGCGCGACCCGTCCAACGCCTCCGGCGACCTGCGACAGCTGCTCGACTCGTTCGACTGTGACGACTGCGCCGGCACCGGATTCCAGCTCCAGGCCGACGGTTCCTTCAAGACCGGCCCGCGTGGACAGCGGCTGCGATGCGACGACGGACCGTGGTCGTGGGTCACGTCGCACGTCTTCCGCAAGACCGTGGCGACTCGGCTCGATGAAGCCGGATTCACACCTCGGCACGTCGCCGATCAACTTGGCCACGCGAATCCCTCGATGACCCTCGACGGCTCTGTTGCGTTGGGTGATCGCGTGGCATGGGTGAGTCCGCCCGCGGGGAATCAGATGGCGTGCACCAGCTCGTGGAAGGCCGCCGGGACTCTACGGTGGGCCGGTGCGTCCACGGCGATGTCGTAGTGGCCGCGTCTGAGGTTCTGGACAAACGCGTGACCGGCGGCAAGGATCCGGGCTGATCGGAAGGTCTTGAGTCCACGCATCGGTCGGAGCCTGGCTTTGAGTTGGCCATGGTCGGCTTCGATCGTGTTGTTTGCGTATTGCTCTGTCGTGTGCAGGGCGCCGGGGACCAGCTCGTCAAGAATCCGCGGGTAGACCGGTGCCCGGTCTGTGGTGACCTCGACCGGCACGGCGCCGGTCGCGAGTGCCCGGATGAAGAACGTCCGGCCGGCGGTCAGGTCGCGCCTGGCGGACAGCCACAGGTCGATGACCTGCCCGTATTGGTCGATGGCCCGGTAGAGGTACGTCCATCGTCCGTTGACCTTGACGTAGGTCTCGTCGACGAACCAGCGATCACCGGGCACGTGACGGCATGTCCG
>QHCA01000431.1:5000-8251 GCA_003244095.1 Pseudonocardiales bacterium
GAGGCCGACGAGGATGTCATGACACCAGTTTCGTGCCCGGTCCGATGGCTGAACGCAACAGTGCCGCGCCGAGTCGTGCTGGCCGGGCTGGTCGTGTTCGCCGCGGCGTCGCTGCTGTGCAGCGTGGCCCCGTCCGCCACGGTCTTGATCACCGGGCGGGCGGTACAGGGCGTCGGCGCGGCCCTGCTGACTCCCGGCTGCCTGGCGTTGATCGCCGGGATGTATCAGCAGGAGGGGGAGCGGGCCCGGGCGGTCGGGCTCTGGGCCGGCGTGTCCGGGGTCGGTTTCGCCGCCGGGCCGGCCCTGGGCGGTGTGCTGGTCGCCGCGACCGGCTGGCGCAGCATCTTCCTGCTGAACCTGCCGGTAATCGCCGCGGCGTGTTGGCTGATCGTGCGCCACGTTCCTGCCCCCGCCGGGAAGCCCGAGCGCTTCGACCTGCCCGGGCAGGCGCTCGCGGCCGGTGGGCTGGCCGCGCTGGTCGCCGGTCTGGTCGAGACCGCTAGCCGCGGCCTCACCCTGCCCGTCGTCGCCGCCATGGTGGGCGGCGCGGTGATGCTGGCGGGGTTCTGGGCGGTCGAACGCTCCCGGGAACGCCACGGGCGTTCGGTGATGCTGGCGCCATCCCTGGTGGCGGGGGCGCCGATGCGGGCCGGGCTGCTCGTCGCCGCGGTGTTCAACTTCGGCCTCTACGGGATGCTGATCGTGTTCAGCATCGTCTTGCAGCAGCAGCGCCACTACACCGCCTTTCAGGCTGGGCTGGCGTTCCTACCGCTGACCGTGATCGCCGCGACCACCAGCGGCCTGCTCGCCGGGCGCTTGACCGCACGCCACGGCCCGCGCCTCGCGCTGACCGCCGGCATGGGGTTGGCCGCGGCCGGCTGCCTGGTGCTGGTGTTCTTCGGCCCGCATACCGGCTACCTGCTGGCCGCTGCGGGCTTCGTCGTCTTCGGCGCCGGCACCGGCCTGTCCGTTCCGGCGCTGACCTCACTGGTGCTGGCCAGCGCCCCGCCCGAGCAAGCCAGTCGCGCAAGCGGTGTCCTCAACGCCGCTCGCCAACTCGGCGGCGTCCTGGGCGTCGCGCTGCTCGGGTTGATCATCGCCGCTCACCCGAGCCGGCTACCACTGGCACTCGGCCTGGCTGGCATGACTTTCGCCCTGGCCGGCGCGGTCGCGGCCCGCTGGTCCAAACCAACAGTCAGCGCCGCGCCTTCAGACGACTCGCCGCCCGGACTCGAGACGAACCGCGACCGTCCACGCCCGGAAACCATCACCGATGGTCGATACCCGGCCAGCGCTGCCCACCGCGTCATGACCCGAGCCGCCGTGCTGCCGACCATCCGAGGGACAGAGCGGAAACCCATCCAGCGAGAAGGAACCTACCGATGAGCGACGATCCACGCACCCTGACCGCCACCTACTTCCGCGCCTGGAAGGACAAGGACTTCACGACGCTACGTGCACTGCTGGCCGACGACCTCACCTTCCGCGGGCCGCTAGCCAGCCTCGATGACGCCGACTGAGCTTCCCCTGGAATCGTGGAGGGGGTTTGCCGTCGCGTTGGAGCACGCGCAGGGTGTCGTAGGCCCGGACCGCCCCGGTGTGCAGTGAGCCGGCCGCGAGCCCCGCACGGCCGGTCTCGATGAACTGGCGTTTCCAGTTGCTCACCGACTGCTCGGACACCTTCGCCTACCGAGCCGCCTGCACGACCGTCAGCTCACCGGCCATCACTGCGAGCACAATGCGGACCTTCTCCTCCATCGGCAACGCCGTCGGACGGGCCATGATCAACTCCTTCGGGGGTCGAGACTAAAGTCTCGACCTCTGCCAGGAATCTTGACGCGGGACAGAAGGACTGTGAGCCGACCACTGTTCCAATCCTCCTCACGCCCGGGGGACCGCAGATCTCCCTTAACATCAACAGCCGCCGTGGCCCGATCGGATCGCTATCTGGCGCGATGGCGTCGCGTCGTCCCGCAGAGGATCGGCGTGCTGTGTGCCGGGTCAGCCTCGTTCGGTGAAGAACGCGCGGACGTCGCGGGCGAGCGCCTGCGGGTTCTCCATGGCGATGAAGTGCCCGCCGTGTTCGAGTTCGGTCCATCGCTTGAGCGTGTGGTCGCGCTCGGCGAGGCGGCGGATCGTGATGTCCTGGGTCTGCGAGAGCAGGACGGCCAGCGGGACGTCGCTCTTGGGCTGCGGGGCGAACGTCGACGGGTCGTGGTTGGTCTCCCAGTAGTGGTTGGCCGACGAGCCGGCGGTCTGGGTGAACCAGTAGATCGAGGTGTTGGTGAGCAGGTGGTCGCGGTCGACGGCGTCCTCCGGGGTGGCAGAGCTCGGGTCGGTCCACTCCTGGAACTTCTCGACGATCCAGGCGAGCTGGCCGGCCGGGGAGTCGTTGAGGGCGTGCATCAGCGTCTTGGGCCGCGTGCCCTGGATCTGGCTGTAGCCCATCATGTCGTCCTGGAAGTTCTGCAGCCGCTCGAGCCGGCCGTACTCCTCGGGCGTCAGGCCGTCGAGTTCGCCCTCGGCACCGGACGGGAACGTGATGAGCGCGTTGACGTGCAGGCCGATGATCCGCTCGGGGGCCAGGCGGCCCATGATCGGCGCGACGAACGCCCCGATGTCACCGCCCTGCACGCCGTAGCGCTCGTAGTCGAGGTGCTTCATCAGCGTCACGAACGCCTGCGCGATGCGGTTGGAGGTCCAGCCTTCGTCCTCCAGCCGCCCGCCGAAGCCGAAACCGGGCAGCGACGGGATGACGAGGTGGAAGTCTTCGGTCAGCAGCGGGATGACGTCGAGGAACTCAGCGACCGAGCCCGGCCAACCGTGCACGAGCAGCAGCGGCGTGGCGTCGTCGTTGCCTGAGCGGACGTGCAGGAAGTGCAGGTCGTAGCCGTCGATCTCGGTCAGGAACTGCGGGTGGGCGTTGAGCCGGCCCTCGGCGGCGCGCCAGTCGAAGGCCGTCTGCCAGTATTCGCTGAGCTCGCGCAGGTACGCGGTCGGCACGCCACGAGACCACCCCTCACCTGGGGTGTCCAGCGCCCAGCGCGTGCGCGCAAGGCGGTCCTTGAGGTCGGTTAGCTCGTTATCGGAGACGGCGACGCGGAAGAGACGGATGTTCTGGGGGTCAGAAGACGCTGACATGACACACCTCTCAGTCGGACCGGATCGTTCTGGTCCAGCCAAGCATAACAGAACGGAACGGTTCGTTCCGTGCTAGTATGAGGCGTCATGAGAAGCCCTGTGTCGAGCCG
>QHCA01000432.1 GCA_003244095.1 Pseudonocardiales bacterium
TTCGAGGTCCGCAACGACGTCGGGTACGGCGGGATGCGCTGGATCACGGTCGGCCCCGCCGGCCAGCCCGGCACGTCCATCGTCCTGCATCCGCCGGCCGCCGGGCCCGGCATCACCGACGACGAGCGCCGCACCATCGTCGAGATGATGGCCAAGGGCAGCTACGCCGTCATCCTCCTGGCCACCGCCGACCTCGACGGCACCTTCGAGCGGGTGCAGGCCAGTGGCGCCGAGGTCGTCCAGGAGCCGACCGAGCAGCCGTACGGCGTTCGTGACTGCGCCGTCCGCGATCCTGCGGGCAGCCTGATCCGCATCCAGGAGCTGCGCTGAGCCGCTAGCGCAGCCGGGAGCCGGCGCGCTTGGCCGCCTTACGCAGGACGCCGCGCGGCGCGTGCCGGGCCAGGGCGACGATGGCCTTGTACTGCCGTCCGGGCACGCAGACCGACTGCCCCCGCCGGAGGGCAGTCAGGCCGGCGTTGACCACCTCGTCGGCCTCGAGCCACATCCAGCCCGGGACCCCGCTCATGTTCAGGCCGGCCCGGTCGTGGAACTCAGTGTGCACGAACCCCGGGCACAGGGCCATGACGCGGACCCCGCTGCCGGCCGTCTGTCCGCACAGGGACTCGGAGAACATGGTGACCCACGCCTTGCTGGCACCGTAGATCGAGTCGCGCCCGCCAGGGGTGTAGCCGGCGACCGAGGAGACGTTGACGATGTCGCCGCGTCCCCGGGCGATCATCGGCTGCAGCGCCGCATGGGTGAGCCGGAGCACGGCCGTCACGTTGAGCCGCATCAGCCGCAGCGAGTCCTCGACCGGCCGGCTGACGAAGGTGCCATCCAGCCCGATGCCGGCGTTGTTGACCAGTACGTCGACCGGCCGGTCACGGTCGGCCAGCCGCGCCTCGACCGCGGCGCAGCCCTCGTCGGTGGTCAGATCGGCCGGCAGCCCCTCGACGTCGACGCCGTGCCCGGCTGCCAGCTCCCTGGCTGCGGCCGCGACCCGGTCGGCGTCGCGGGCGACGATGACCAGGTCGTGACGATCTCCGGCCAGATTGCGGGCAAACGCGGCACCGAGACCCGCGGTGGCACCGGTGACGAGGGCGGTGGACATTCCGCACACCTTAGACGGCTCGTACGCTGCCCGAACGTGGCCGGTGCACCGTAGACAGCATGCAAGACACCGCAGCGGCCGGCGCGAGAGCGGAACTGGCCCACCTGTACCGCCGGGCCGGCTTCGGCGCCCGCCCCGACGAGCTCGACGCGGCGGTGACCGCGGGCTACGAGGCGACCGTCGGGCAGCTGCTACACCCGAGCGGGCCGGACGCCGGCGCGACCGCGACGCCGCCCCCCGGCCTCGGCGCGGCAGCGGGCCGGCCGCCCAAGGGCGCGGGCAAGGAGCAGAAGCGGGCGTACGCCAAGGCCCGCCGTACCCAGGCCAACACGCTCGTGACCTGGTGGCTGGACCGGATGGTCCGCGCCGACGAGCCCTTCGGCGAGAAGCTCACCCTGCTCTGGCACGACCACTGGGCCACCTCGATCCAGAAGGTGAAGAGCGCCGGGCTGATGCTCCGGCAGAACCAGACGCTGCGCGCACACGGCACCGGTGACTTCCGCATGCTGGCGCGGGCGATGGTGCAGGACCCGGCGCTGCTGCTCTGGCTCGACGGTCCGAAGAACAAGCGCACCCTGCCGAACGAGAACCTGAGCCGCGAGCTCATGGAGCTGTTCGTCCTGGGCATCGGGCACTACACCGAGGACGACGTACGCGAGGCCGCGCGGGCGCTGACCGGCTGGCGGGTCGACCGGGTCACCGGGGCCGCGGCACTGCGACCGGCCGGGCACGACGACAAGCCCAAGACCGTGCTGGGCAGGACCGCCGACTTCGACGACCAGTCGCTGGTCGACCTGCTGGTCGCGCAGCCCGCCTCGGCCGCCTTCGTCGCGACCCGGCTGTGGCACCGGCTGGTCAGCCCGGCCGACCCGTCGCCGGACGTGCTGGCCCGGCTGCTCTCCGCGTACGGGCCGGGCCAGGATGTGCGGGCACTGGTCCGGGCGATGCTGCTCGACGCCTCCTTCCGGTCCCCGGCGGTCCGGCATGCGCTGGTCAAGCAGCCGATCGAGTACGTGGTCGGAACGCTGCGCGCCCTGCGGCTCGGGGCAGCGCCCGAAGCGATCGACGCGCTGCACGGGATGGGCCAGGTGCCCTTCGCACCGCCGAACGTCGGCGGCTGGCCGGCCGGGTCGGCCTGGCTGACCGCCTCGACGGCGCAGGCCCGGCTGCGCTTCGCCGAGTGGGCGGCCGGGCGGGCCGATCTGGCTGCCGTGACGGCCGCGGTCCCGGCGGCCCGGATCGACGGGGTCGCCCGCCTGCTGTCGGTCGACTCGTGGACCCCGCGCACCCGTACCGCCCTGGCCGCCGCGAGCACCGACCCGCAGCGGCTGGTGACCCTCGCGCTGGTCGCACCCGAGTACGTCGTGAGTTGAGGAGCCTCCCGCCATGGACACCGTGACCCGCCGCCGCTTCCTGGTCGCCTCCGGAGTGGTGGGCGCCGGTGCGCTCGTGGCCGGCGCCACTTCCCGGTCGTGGCTCGACCTGATCGCCGCCGGCCTGCGCGACCCCCGGGCCGCCGACGCCAAGATCCTGGTGCTGCTCACGATGTACGGCGGCAACGACGGCCTGGGCACCGTCGTGCCGTACGCCGATCCGGCCTACCGCACGGCTCGCCCGCACCTCGCCTACAGCGAGAACGAGGTGCTGCGGCTCGGCGACGACCTGGGCCTCAATCCGGCCATGAAGGGGCTGCACGCCCTGTGGGGCGACAAGAAGCTCGCGATCATCCGCGGCGTCGGCTACCCCAAACCCGACCACAGCCACTTCCGGTCGATGGACATCTGGCAGAGCGGCTCCCCGGACGCGCCCGTGCACACCGGCTGGCTCGGCCGGTGGCTGGACGCCCTGCCGCACGACCCGCTGCGGGCGGTCTCTCTCGGGCCGGTGCTGCCGCCTTTGCTGGCAGGATCAAGAGGAGCCGGCTCGACCATTCCGCTAAAGGCAGGACCGATCGGCAGACTCACGCTGCCAGACGGCGCGCTGCGTTCGGGCCTGTCGGCCCTGGCCCGCCCCGCGCCAGGCGAGCCGGCGATGCAGGCCGCCGCCGCGGTGGCGAACGCCGACCTGTTCACCGTGGCCGGGCGGATGGGCAGTGCCGTCAACGGTGGGGCGGGCGCCGCTGACCCGAAGCGCGCCCAGGGCGAGCTGGCCGCCCAGCTCGACATCGTGGCCCGCTGCATCACCTCCGGAGCGCCGACCCGGGTCTACGCCGTCAGCCTGGGCGGATTCGACACCCACGCCGACGAGAAGGACACCCAGTCCCGGCTGCTCGGCGAGGTGGACGCCGCGGTGTCGGCCTTCTTGGCCGCGGTCGGCAGGCACCCGGCCGGGGCGTCGGTCGTACTCGCCGCGTACTCGGAGTTCGGCCGGCGGGTCGGGGCCAACGCCAGCGACGGCACCGACCACGGCACCGCCGGGGTGATGTTCGTCGCGGGCTCGCCGGTGCGAGGCGGGTTCTACGGCGAGCAGCCCAGCCTCAGCCGACTCGACCAGGGTGACCTGCACGTGAGCACGGACTTCCGGTCGGTGTACGGCGAGCTGCTGCACAAGGTGCTCGACACCGAGCCCGGCCGGGTCCTCGCCGGGTCGGCCGCCGACCGGCCGTTGGGCTTCCTCTGACCGAGCCGGGGTCTTCATGCTTGAATCCGCCCGGCTGGGAGTATTCTAGGTCGCTGTCTGATTCGCAGCGGGTTTCCGGCGCGCGTACATCAGGTTTCGGGGGTAAAACCCGAGGAGCCTGGGAAGACACGGAACTGTCCTGTAACCGATCATCCGATCCCAACCGGCCGTGCGACTGGTACTAATGAGCGACAGCGCTTGGAGGGGGGTCTCATGGTCATCGAGTCCAGTACGAGGGTCGTCGCGGTCACGACAGCCGAGCGCTGCGACCGGTGCGGCGCCCGGGCGTTCGTGCGCACCACGTTCGCGGCCGGCGAGGACCTGCACGAGCTCCTCTGGTGCGGCCACCACTTCGCTGCGTACGAGTCGAAGATCCGCGAGCAGGCCGTGCTCGTCCAGGACGAGCGCGACGCAATCGACGCGACGGTTCCTCCGCTCGACTGACCGGCCGGCGGCTGGCAGATCAGGAGTTGCCAGAAGTTCTTTGTCCACAAGGGTTCCCGGACCGGGCAGATTGTCGTACCCCCCGGCTACGGTCAGATCATGTCGCAGGGTCAGGCACCACCGGTGCAGCATCGGGCACTGGCCGCCCTTGACCGGGTGCAGGCCGGTCTCGACGACCTAGGCCAGGCCAACATGTGGTCGCTGTCCACCCAGGACCTGGGCCGGTTCTTCGACCGGATGGCCGTGGTGAAAGCACGGTTGGCCGCCCGGGAGCTGGCGGCGGTCGCCGAGGCCGACGGCCGCAACATCGGGGCGGCCACCGCGACGTCAACGGCGGGCTGGCTGCGCTGCCGGGTCCGGGCGCACCCGCGGGAGGCAGCAGAGCTGGTCCGGGTCGCGAAGGCCGTCCAGTCCGACTGCCGGCCGACCGGCGCGGCGCTGGCCGCCGGGACGGTCAACGCGGGGCAGGCGCAGGTCATCACCCGGGTGCTGGCCGCCCTGCCCCGGGTCGAGGCCGATGTCAGGGTGGCGGCGGAAGAGTTCCTGATCGGCCACGCCGCCGCACTCGACCCGGTGCAACTAGGTCAGGCCGGCCGGGCGCTGGCCGAGACGTTGACCGTCGACCCCGACCCGGACGAGCGGGCTCGGCGGCAGCGGGAGCGCCGCTACCTGCACCTGATCGCCGCCCACGACGGCACGACCATCCTCCGCGGCCTGCTCGACGGCGAGTCCGCCGCCGTCCTGCGCGCCGCCCTGGACCCGCTGACCGCACCCGGCCCGGCCGAACACGGCACCCCCGACCCGCGCACAGCAGCACAGCGCAACGCCGACGCCCTGACCGACCTCGCCCGCCACGCACTCGCCGCCGGGGACCTGCCGGCCTCCGGCGGGATCACACCCACCGTCGTCGTCACCATCGGCCTGGACACGCTCAGCGGGCAGCTCGCCGGCACCGGGCTGCTCCCCGACGGGGAAGCACTCTCCGTATCGGCTGCCCGGCGGATGGCCTGCGACGCCAAGATCATCCCCGTTGTCTGCGGCGGGCCATCACAACCATTGGACATCGGCCGGGCCTCCCGCACCGTCCCCCCACCCATGCGCCGAGCATTGGTCCTCCGGGACGAGGCGTGTGCCTTCCCCGGCTGCCACCGGCCCCCCGGCTGGTGCGAATCCCACCACATTCGACACTGGGCCCACGGCGGCGACACCGCCCTGCACAACCTCACCCTGCTCTGCCTACCCCACCACCAGGCCGTCCACGACCACGGCTGGACCGTCGCCCTCGACTATCACGGCCTCCCCTCCTTCCGACCACCGCCCTGGATCGACCCCCACCGCACACCCCGCCAACACCACAGATACCGACTCCGCCGCATCGGCACCAACCCGGCCGGCCCCGACCCGCCATGGGACTGGGCGGCGGCGGCCGTTCACACGCCCTGACGCCGTCGATGGATTCCTTGTAGCAGGTCACGTTGGCCCGTTCGGCTATGCCGGAGTCACTCCGCTTCCCAGTGGGAGTTGCGGCTATCGAGACACCAGGCGTCCGCGCAGCACGACGAGCCCAGGCAGCAGCCTGCCGTCGCCGAGAGTGAGTTCGGCATTGGCCGCCGGATCAGCCCGGACCGGGCGCGGCCGGCGCTCGGCGGATCATCAGCCCGTCACGGGCGGCCTCGTGGTCGACCACGACCGTGTCGCCGTCGCGGGCATCCCCGGTGAGCAGCGCCTTGGCCAGGGAGTCGCCGATCGCCGACTGCACCAGCCGGCGCAGCGGCCGGGCGCCGTAGACCGGGTCGAACCCGGTGATCGCCAGCCACTCGCGCGCCGCGTCGGTCACCTGCAGCGTGATCCGCCGGCCCGCGACCCGCCGCGCCAGCTGGTCGACCTGCAGGCCGACGATGCTGGCCAGCTCGTCGGTGGTCAGGGCGTCGAAGATCACGATGTCGTCGAGCCGGTTGAGGAACTCCGGCTTGAAGTGCTCGCGCACCACCGCCATCACCGCATCACGCCTGCGGGCCTCGTTCATCGTCGGGTCGGAGATGAACCCCGAGCCCAGGTTGGACGTCATGATCAGGATGGTGTTGCGCAAGTCGACGGTACGGCCCTGCCCGTCGGTCAGCCGGCCGTCGTCGAGCACCGCGAGCAGTACGTCGAAAACGTCCGGATGGGCCTTCTCGACCTCGTCGAGCAGGATCACCGAGTACGGACGGCGCCGCACCGCCTCGGTGAGCTGGCCGCCCTCCTCGTAGCCGACGTACCCGGGCGGCGCGCCGACGAGGCGGGCCACCGAGTGCTTCTCCGCGTACTCACTCATGTCGATGCGGACCATCGCCCGCTCGTCGTCGAACAGGAACGCGGCAAGGGCCTTGGCCAGCTCGGTCTTGCCCACACCGGTCGGCCCGAGGAACAGGAACGACCCGGTCGGCCGGTCCGGGTCGGCCACCCCGGTGCGAGCGCGGCGTACGGCGTCGGACACCGCCCGCACGGCGCGGTGCTGCCCCACGAGCCGAGCCCCCAGGCCCTCCTCCATCCGCAACAGCTTGGCGGTCTCGCCCTCCAGGAGCCGGCCGGCCTGGATGCCGGTCCAGGCGCTGACAACCTCTGCGACATCGTCGGCGCCGACCTGCTCCTTGACCATGGCCTCGGCCGGCACGACGTCATCGCCGTCCTGCGAGCGCTCCGCGTCGTCCGAAGCAGCCGCGATCTCGCGCTCCAGGGCAGGGATCTCGCCATAGAGCAGCCGGGAGGCGGTGTCCAGCTCGTTTTCGCGCTGCGCGCGCTCCGCGGCCGAGCGCAACTCGTCCAGGGACTTCTTCAGCTCGCCGACCCGGTTGAGCCCGGCCTTCTCCCGCTCCCACCGGGCGTTCAACGCGTCGAGCTGCTCCTGCCTGTCGGCAAGGTCGTGGCGCAGCCGCTGCAGGCGGTCGAGCGACGCCGGGTCATCTTCTTTGGACAGTGCCAGCTCCTCCATGCGGAGCCGGTCGACGGCGCGCTGCAACTCGTCGATCTCCACCGGACGTGAGTCGATCTCCATCCGCAGCCGGGAGGCCGCCTCGTCGACCAGGTCGATGGCCTTGTCGGGCAGGAAGCGGGCGGTGATGTAGCGGTCGGACAGGGTGGCGGCGGCGACCAGGGCGGCGTCGCTGATCGTCACCTGGTGGTGCGCCTCGTAGCGGCCCTTGAGCCCGCGCAGGATCGCGATGGTGTCCTCGACGCTGGGCTCGCCGACGTAGATCTGCTGGAAGCGCCGCTCGAAGGCGGGATCCTTCTCGATCCGCTCGCGATACTCGTCCAGCGTGGTCGCCCCGACCATCCGCAACTCGCCGCGCGCCAACATCGGCTTGAGCATGTTGCCGGCGTCCATAGATCCTTCAGCGCGGCCCGCTCCGATCACCGTGTGCAGCTCGTCGATGAACGTGATCACGCGGCCCTCCGCGCCCTTGATCTCGTCGAGCACCGCCTTGAGCCGCTCCTCGAACTCCCCGCGGTACTTCGCCCCGGCCACCATCGACCCGAGGTCCAGCGACACCAGCCGCTTGTCGCGCAGCGACTCGGGCACGTCACCGTCGACGATCCGCTGGGCCAGGCCCT
>QHCA01000433.1 GCA_003244095.1 Pseudonocardiales bacterium
ATGGAAACCTTGTGGCACGTGATCGCAGATTCGGCGGTGAAGTCTCCGCAGCCCGGGCAACCGCCCGAGCTGATGAAGTTGCCCTGGGCCCACGCCGCCCTGACCAACGCCGACACATTCCAGCGCGCCAAGAGCTGACACGCTGTTTCGGTTGAGGAACGGCTTGCGGCGATGACGCACCCTGCGCTCGGCGCCTGAGCCTTCTGGAACGACGCGTACGGCAAGTCGAGGGCGGTCGCCCCCGCCTGCAGGGTCGGACCCAGCGCCGTCAGCTTGGTGAGGGCCTGTGCGACGCTGGCGGCCTGCTTCGGGTCCAGGCCGACCACCGCAGCGGCGCTGCAGCTGCAACACCTGGGCGGGGGAGAGCGGGACTGCGGGGACGCGGGCCGGCTCCGGCCGGCCGGCTGCCCTGACGGGTCAGCGCTGCGTCGCAGGGTGCCCGCACGTGCCATCGCGTACCTTCCTCGGCCAGGCTGCTACACAGGCTTCTCGGTGGGCCAGGTGTGGGCCGGTTCATTGGTGTGCATGTGCTCCCGGTACCGCCGTGTCATCGCCTGCAGGGCGGTGGGCCGGTCGAGATTGCCCTCGGTCTCCAGCCGGTGCACCGCCTGCGCCTGCCAGGTGGCACCGTTGCGGCCGGTGATGCAGCGCTGCTCGATGATCCCGAGCAGCCGCTCGCGCTCCTCGGTGGACACGCCCCAGCGCTGCAGCCCTTCGTGGGCCAACGGCAGCAGCCGCCGCAAGACCAGCTCGGCAGCGGGCACCTGGCCCAGGCCCGGCCAGTAGAGCTGGGCGCCGATGCCGTCCTTGGCGCCGGCGTGGAAATTCTCCTCGGCGGCCGAGAACGACATCTGCGACCAGATCGGCCGGTCGTCCTCGGCGAGGCGACGGACGAGTCCGTAGTACAGCGCCGCGTTGGCGATGACGTCGGCGACGGTCGGTCCGGCGGGCAGCACGCGGTTCTCCACCCGCAGGTGCGGCTTGCCCCGGGCGATGTCGTAGACTGGGCGGTTCCACCGGTAGATCGTGCCGTTGTGCAGGCGCATCTCGGCCAGTTGCGGCACGTTGCCCCGGTCGAGAACCTCGACCGGGTCCTCGTCGTCGGTCACTGGCAGCAGGGCCGGGAAGAACCGTACGTTCTCCTCGAACAGGTCGAAGATCGACGTGATCCACCGCTCGCCGAACCACACCCGCGGGCGGACGCCCTGTGCCTTCAACTCAGCCGGCCGGGTGTCGGTCGCCTGCTCGAACAGCGCGATCCGGGTCTCGCGCCACAGTTCCTTGCCATAGAAGTACGGCGAGTTCGCACCGAGGGCCATCTGGACCCCGGCGATGGCCTGGGCGGCGTTCCAGTTGGCGGCGAACTCGTCGGGGCTGACCTGCAGGTGGAACTGCACGCTGGTGCATGCCGCCTCGGGCGCGATCGTGTCCGCGTAGGTCGAGAGCCGCTCGACGCCATCGATCGAGATGTGCAGATCCTCGCCGCGGGCAGCGAAGATCTGCTCGTTGAGCAGCGCGTAGCGTGAGCTCGCGCTGAACGTGTCGGCGTTGAGATGCCGTTCGGTCACCGTCGGCAGGATCCCGATCAGCATCATGTGCGCGCCGACGTCGTGCGCCCGATCCTCGGCGTCGTTCAGGCTCGCACGCACTCCTTCTTCGAGCTCGCTGAAGACGTTCCCGCCGATCAGGTGCGGCGGGATATTGATCTCGAGGTTGAACTGCCCGAGCTCGGTCTGGAAATCGGGGTTGGCGATCAGCTCGAGCGCCTGAGCGTTGACCATCGCCGGATCGCCGGCGCTGTCGGTCAGGTTCAGCTCTATCTCGAGGCCGACCGCTCGCCGCTCAGGGTCGAACTGCGCTTCCGCGAGCATCCGTGCGAAGACCTCGAGACAACGCTTGACCTTGTAGCGATAGCGGCGGCGCTGGTCGCGAGTGAACACCGTTGCGGTGACCTGTTCGCCCATCGCACTCCTTCTCGTGACGGTTCTGGCGGCGAGAGCCGCTTCCAGTGTGCCACTCGGGGACGGTAGTTGTCAGGCGGCGAACCGGCGCTGGGCCCGCGCCCTGGCCTTATCCGCTTCGACGTCGCGATCGCGTGGCGGCGCGGCAGTCTGGAGCTCGCCGAGCAGCTCGGCGGAGGCCTCTGCCACGACATGGACGGCGCGATCGAATGCCTCCGCGTTCGCGCGGGAGGGCTTTGCGAAGCCGCTGATCTTGCGCACGTACTGAAGCGCCGCGGCTCTGATCTCCTCGTCACTCGCGGGGGGATCGAAGTTGTGAAGGGTTCGGATGTTTCGGCACATACCCGTGAGACTACGCGGTCACGAGACCCAGGGCCCGACGCCGCCGATCCGCTCGACGGCGATCAGGTTCTGGGTGCCCGCGTGGGTGAACGGGACCTCGGCGACGTAGACGAAGTGGGCCGCCGTCGGGTCCTGCGCCACCGTCTGGCTCTGAAACTGGGGTGTCACGGCGAGCGTCTCCAGATGCGCCGGGTAGGGGCCGGCGAGCTGCCGGCCGTGGGCATCGGCCGTGTAGATGGCGACCTCGGCATTGCTGACCTGCTTGAAGTCGGGGGTGAAGAGCGCGAAGCCGAAGCGGTTGGACCCGACGCGCAGCAGCGAGACGCTGGGCGCGAGCTTCGGCCCGGCCGGCAGCTTGCTGAGCGACTGCAGGGTGCGACCGGCCGGGCTGGGAAAGTCGGCGGCGCGAGCCGGCGCGGACGGCGGCTTGGCGGAGGAGCCGCCGCAGCCGGCGAG
>QHCA01000434.1 GCA_003244095.1 Pseudonocardiales bacterium
GTCGCCGGCTGCCGCGATCTCCCCGCCGACGGCCAGCATCTCCTCGCGGGGGTTCTGCCCGCCGTCGTCGTCCCCCGCCGATGCCGCGATCGAGTGCGACGCCGTGGCCAGGGCGGCGCAGCCGGGCAGGGCGGCGACGACGCGTGCGGAGGCGACGTCCCAGACGTTGACGAGCACCAGCAGGGCGGGATCGGCGTGCAGGCGCCGCAGGAGGGTGGCCTTGTCCGCAGTGGTCATGAGCGAGAGTAGATCACGCCGCTCGGTGGCCAGCTCCTCGGCTGAAGTATGCGCGGCCGGCTATCACCGGAGATGCCGCGAGGGCGATCGCGGCGACCATGGCGAGGGTGGCGAGCAGCGGCGAGGACGGTCGGACGGGCTGATGCACGGGTCCCGCCGTCAGGGAGGACGGCGGGACCCTGGAGGGCACGCCGGTGGTCGAGTGGACGCCCGCGTAGTCGACCGTGACCGTCATCAGCCGCCGGTCGGGTGACCCGGCTACGGAGAGCTGATACTGGCCGAGCAGGTCGAGCAGCACGGCGTCAAGCGCCTGGTCGAGCCGGCCCAGGACGTCGCCGGTCACGGCCAGCCCGCCAGCGCTGCCGGCCAGCAGCGACAGCTCTGACGGGCAACCTGCCCCGGGCGCAACGACATCGAGCTGCAGCTTGCCGGTGGCGAGTGCGGTGCGCAGCGGGCTGAGGTCGCCCATGTCCGGCTTGAGGCAGTCGGTGAGCAGGACGATCACCCGCCGGCGCGGTCCGACCGGCAGGGCGGCGATGGCGTTCAGCCGCTCGGGCAGGAAGGTCGTGGCCTGCGGGCGTACGGCGGCCAGCGTGCGCAGTGCCGACAGGCTGCCGGACACGGCCTCGGGGACGTGGAGGGCGCCGAGGTCGGTCGTGGTCGTGGCGATGCGAACGCCGGTTGGCAGGCTGCGCAGCAGATCGGCCGCCGAGGACTGCTCCGCGGCAAAGGTGTCCCGGCGGACGGTCGTGTCGAGCACGAGAAACACGTCCATGCCCGCGTCGGTGAGCCGTCGCACGGTCACCGGCAGCGGGTGCCCGGCCTGGCGGACGTGGAAGGCTGAGACGGGCAGTGCCTGACGTGCAAGTGTCGACGGCACGGCGACCGTCAACCGCGCGCCGACGTCGCCGGCGGGTTCGACGGCAGCCAGGCGCAGGGCGGGGTCGGGGGTCGCCGCAGCGGCGGCGCCGGGTGTCCACAGGACGCCGGCGAGCACGCCGAGACCGAGGACGAGCGTGCCGACTGTCCTGTGCACCGGCGTCCTGATCGTCCCCTCCTTGAGACCGACACCCGTGGGCTCGATGTCGCCAACGGGCCTTGTATATAGCACCTTTCACACTGCGTATGCGAACGAGGCAGAACGCGTCACAGTTGGTGCCGATTTACTCTCGACCCGTTACTGTCCCGCCCGGGGCTCGTTAATCGCGTTTCCATCAGCCCAGGAGGTTGCAAGGTGACAGCACGTAGTAGATGTCTGCGGTTCCTCGGCGTTGCCGGGCTGGGCGTGCTGCTTCTGCCCGGCGCACCCGCCCAGGCCGCGACCACAGCCGCGGCGCCGGCGGAGGTGACCGTGGTGCACGGCGTCCGCGGGTTGGTGGCCGACGTCCGGGTCGACGGCAAGATGATCCTGAGCGGGTTCGCGCCCGAGCGGGTCACCGACTCGCTGAAGCTGCCGGCCGGCATGCATCGCGTGCAGATCTGGACGGCCGGCGCGGCAGCGTCGTCCAAGCCGGTGCTGGACCGGATGATCCCCGTCACGGCCGGTACGCACACCACCCTCGGCGTGGGCTTGGACGCCCAGGGCAACCCCCAGATCACCGCGTTCGACGACGACCTGGCCGTGGCCCGTGGCGGTGCCACCGCACTGGCCGTCCGGGACATCGCCGCCGCCCCGTCGGTGCGCGTCACGGTCGACTCGCTCATGCTGGCCAACGGCATCCAGGCGCCGCAGCAGTCGGCCATCAAGGTCGCACCGGGCGCGCACGCGGTCTCCGTACTCCCGCTCGCCGGCACCGAACCAGTGGTCGCCAACCAGAGCGTCCCCGTCGTGGCCGGCCGGGCGACGGTCCTCTATCTCATCGGCTCCCAGAAGGACGGCAGCCTCGGCTGGATCACCCAGACCCTGCGGCCGACCTTGGCCGCCCCGGCATCGGTGCAGACCGGCGTCGGCGAGCCTTATCACCCCGGGACGACAGCCAACCGGAACAGGGGCCTGATCGCCCTGGCCGGGATGGGCCTGCTGGCCGTGGTGCTCGTCTGCCGCCGGACCTGGCGGTGGCGCGCCGCATCCGAAGCCGCTGTGTGACCGTGCGGGGAGGGCCTGACCTTCACCGCACGGTGTGATGATCGTGGCAGGGCACCGTGCCTGGATGGGCACACACCCAGCCGACGAAGGCGAGCTCCATGACCCGGTCGCACCGCACGTGGCACGTCCTGACGGCGGTCGCCGCCGCCGGTCTGCTGCTCGCGGGCTGCACCTGGGGCGGGTCGGCGCACAAGGCGGTGGCGACCCGGCCGAACATCGTCTTCGTCCTCACCGACGACCTCGCGCCGAACCTCCTGCCGTACCTGCCGCACGTACAGGCCATGCAGAAGGCCGGCAGCACCATGTCGAACTACTACGTGGTCGACTCGCTGTGCTGCCCGTCACGGACGGCGATCTTCACCGGCGAGTACCCCCACGACGACGGGGTGTTCACCAACAGCGGCAACGACGGCGGCTACGACGCCTTTGTCAAGCACGGCAACGACCCCAAAACCTTCGCGGTCGCGACGCACAAGGCCGGCTACCGGACCGGCTTCATGGGCAAGTACCTCAACCGCTACCAGCCGACCGACCCGGTGCCGCAGGGCTGGGACGAGTGGGACGGCACCGGCAACGCGTACAAGGAGTTCAACTACCAGCTCAACGAGAACGGCACGGTGCACCGGTACGGAAAGGACCCGAAGGACTACCTGACCGATGTGGTGTCCCGCAAGGCGGTGTCCTTCATCGACGGCTCAGCCGCCGCGGGAAAGCCGTTCGTGCTCGAGGTGGCGACCTTCGCGCCGCACCGGCCGAGCATCCCGGCCCCCCGCGACGCCCACCGGTTCCCCGGTCTGACGGCGCCGCGGACACCGGCGTACGACGCCCTGCCGACCGGCGCACCGGCGTGGCTGCAGCGAATCCCGCCGCTGACCCCCCGCGACACGGCCGACATGGACCATGAGTACCGGAAGCGGGCGCAGTCGGTGATCGCCGTCGACGACATGATCGGCCGCATCCAGCAGGAGTTGCGGGCCAAGGGGCTGGCCGACAACACCTATCTGGTGTTCAGCTCCGACAACGGCTATCACATGGGCGAGCACCGGATGCGGCCTGGCAAGATGACCGCCTTCGACACCGACATCAAGGTCCCGCTGGTCGTCACCGGCCCCGGCGTGCCGTCCGGCAGCACGGTCAGCCAGTTGGCGTCGAGCATCGACCTGGCGCCGACGTTCGAGACGATCGGTGGCGCCCGCGTCCCTCCGACCGTCGACGGCACCAGCCTCCTGCCGCTGTGGCACGGCAGCTCGCCCCCGGGCGCCTGGCAGCAGGCCGTCCTCGTCGAGCATCACGGCCCGGAGTTCGGCAGCGGGGACCCGGACACGACCCCGGCGGCCAATGGCAACCCGCCGACGTACGCGGCCATCCGTACTGCCACCAGCCTCTTCGTGCAGTACGACAGCGGCGAGCGCGAGCTCTACGACACGACCATCGACCCTGACGAGCTGCACAACCTCGCGGGACCGGCCGCGCTGGCCCGGGCAGCACCGTTGCAGCACACGTTGACCGCACTGGTGAACTGCCACAACGCCGCTGCCTGCCAGGCTGCGGCCCGGATTTAGGCGAGTCAGCATCGAGCGGAGCGAGGGGGCAGTCAGCCGCTATATCCCGCGGGAAATGGCGCTGGTCGCCGCCCTCCCCACGGCGTCGGCCAGCGGCCCGACCTCGGCCGCCGTCAACGTCGCCACGGTGATCCGCAGCCCCGGTGGGGTGGCCAGGCGGAACCGCGAACCCGCAGCGACCGCCCAGCCCTGACCGAGCAGGGCGGAGACGGCAGTCGTCTCGTCGCGCACGGGCACCCACACGTTGACGCCTGACCGGCCGTGCGCGCGAACTCCGCGCTCGGCCAGCGCGCCGATCAGGGTGCTGCGGCGATCGGCGTACTCACCCTCTGCCCTACGTACCAGCGCCGTCGCCCGCTCGTCCCCCCACAGGTCGGCGACGGCCTCCTGCACCGCGTGGCTCACCCATCCGGGACCGAGCGCCTGGTGGGCGCGGACCCGCCCGACGGTCGTAGCGTCGCCGACGAGCACGGCCAGGCGCAGGTCGGCGCCCCAGGCCTTGGACACCGACCGGACGTACGCCCACGAGCCGGTGGCCCCGGCGAGCGGGGCGGGCGCGACGCCGGCGATCCCGGCGGCGTGGTCGTCCTCGACCAGCAGTACGGCGGGATGGGCGGACAGCACCCTGCGGAGCTCCCGGGCCCGGCCAGACGAGGTGGCCGCCCCGATCGGCACCTGGGCCCGCGTCGTGACGACCACCGCGCGCACCCCGGCGGCCAGGGCGCGCCGCAGCGGCTCGGCCAGCACGCCGTCGTCGTCGACCGCCACCGGCTCGGCGACCAGGCCGAGCGCGGCGAGCAGGTCGGTGAGGTTGGCCCAGGCCGGGTCCTCGACCGCGACCCGGTCGCCGGCGCGCAGGTGTGCCCGAAGCACCCGCTCGACGGCATCCAGCGTGCTGTGCGTCACGGCCAGGTGGTCGGAGGGGACCCTGTCGGCGTCGAGCATCGCCCGGGCACCGGCGGCGAGGCCGGCCGCGACATCGCCGTCGCCGTATCCGCGGCCCGCGGCCGCGAGGGCCCCGCGGCGCAGGTGCCCGGCCAGCCGCGGCTGTAGCCGGATCGCCGGCCGGCCGTCGGACAGGTCGCGCACGCCTGGCGGGATCTCCAGGGGCCGCCGCTCGACCGGCGTGACGGGCGGCCGGGAGCGCACCCGGGTCCCGCGCCGCCCCGCCGCCTCCACGATGCCGCGCTCGCGCAGCAGCCGGTAGGCGGCGGCGACCGTGTTCGGGTTGACGCCGAGCTCGGCGGCCATCAGGCGGATCGGCAGGATCGCGACACCCGGGCCCAGCGACCCGGCGGAAACCGCCCGCTCGACGCCGGCGGCGATCTCCTTGGCGGTCGAGCCGGTTGGCGAGTAACGTACTGGCACGAAGCTCATTATGCACTAGTACGATTGGTTTGGTTGATGGAGACCGACAGCTATCCCGTCACCGCGGTGACCACTCCCTCCCGGCGGCCCGAGCGGGCCCGCTACGACCGGCAGACCGTGCACGCGGTGCTCGACGAGGCGCTGATCTGCCACCTCGCCTACGTCCGCGACGGCCGGCCGGTGCTGATCCCCACGATCCATGCCCGGGTGGGCGAGCGGCTGTACCTGCACGGGTCGACGGGGGCGTCGGTGTCGCGGGCCGGTCTTGTCGACGGCGTTGCGGTGTGCGTCGCGGCCACCATCATCGATGGCCTGGTGCTGGCCCGCTCGGCGTTCCACCACTCGATGAACTACCGCAGCGTCGTCGTGCACGGCGTGGCCCGGCCGGTGAGCGACGCAGCCGAGTGCGCTGCCGCTCTCGACGCGGTCGTGAACCGGGTCTGGCCCGGCCGTTCGGAGGGCTGCCGCCCGCCGAGCCGCAAGGAGCTGGCGGCGACCAGCCTGCTGGCCCTCGACCTGCTCGAGGTCTCGGCCAAGGTGCGCGCCGGTGGGGTGGCCGACGAGCCGGAAGATCTCGACGGCCCGTGGTGGGCGGGAATCGTGCCGGTCGGGATGGTCTACGGCGAGCCCGAGGCGGCTGTGGACCTGCTGCCGGGGAGACCGGCGCCCGGCGCTCGGCCGGTTACGGTGACGGCGTGACGAATTTCGGGTTGGCCGAGCTGGCGGCGGCCGGCCGGACCGTCGCGGCGGCCATGCTGCCGACTCCGCAGATCTGCTGGCCACTGCTGTCCGAGGCGGTCGGCGCGGAGGTCTGGGTCAAGCACGAGAACCACACGCCGATCGGCGCCTTCAAGGTGCGCGGCGGGCTGGTGCACCTCGACCGGCTCGCGCGCGAGCCCGTTCCCCCGGCGGGCGTGGTCAGCGCCACCCGCGGCAACCACGGCCAGAGCCTGGCCTTCGCCGCGCGTACGACCGGTTTGCAGGCGGTCGTGGTCGTACCCGAGGGCAACAACCCGGAGAAGAACGCCGCCATGCGCGCCCTCGGCGCCGAGGTGGTCGTGTCGGGCAGCGACTTCCAGGAGTCTCGCGGGGTGGCCGCAGAGCTGGCCGGCAGTCGAGGCCTGCGTATGGTGCCGCCCTTCCATCCCGACCTGGTGCTCGGCGTGGCAACGTACGCGCTCGAACTGCTCACCGCCGTGGCCGACCTGGACTCGGTGTACGTGCCGGTCGGGATGGGCTCGGGCATCGCCGGGCTGATCGCGGTCCGCGACCTGCTCGGCCTGCGTACCGAGATCGTCGGGGTGGTCGCTGCCGGGGCAGACGCGTACGCGCGGTCCTTGGCGGCCGGGCGGATCGTGAGCACCGAGCGTGCTCTGACGTTCGTCGACGGGGTGGCCTGCCGGGAGCCGGACCCCGCGGCGTGCGCGGTGATCGCCAAGGGTGCCGCCAGGGTGGTGACCGTGCCGGACGCCGAGACCGCCGAGGCGATGCGGCTGATGCTGCGCGCCACCCACAACCTGCCCGAGCCGGCGGGTGCGATCGCCCTGGCCGCGCTGTCGGCCGAGCGTGACCAGCAGCGGGGTCGCCGGGTGGCGGTGGTGCTCACCGGCGGCAACGCCGACGCCGGAACCCTCGCCACCGTGCTCGCCGGCGGTACACCGGCCGCCTGAGCCGCCGCCCAGCCACCGCCCAGCCCCCCTCCCTCCGGGGCCCCCGTGGTGATCATGCAGAGATGCGCGGCCGGGCGGCCTGTCGGATGGCAAGCGTGCATGATCACCGCAGACGGGAGAGCGACCGGAGGGAGGGCGGTGACCGAGCATCGGGCGCTGGGCGGCCCGGTCGGCATCACGGTCGGCACGGTGCTGCGCCTGGCTGCCGCCGCGGTCTGGCTGCTGGCCGGCCTCTACAAGATCCGCGACCTGTCGGCCAACGTCCACGCGGTACGTGCCTACCACCTCCTCCCCGGCCCGCTGGTCACCCCGACCGCATACGCGCTGCCGGTGATCGAGCTGGCGTTCGGCGTCCTCCTCGCGCTGGGGCTGTTCACCCGCAGGACGGCGGCCGCGTCGGCGGTGTTCGACGTCATCTACCTGGCCGGGATCGCCACGGCCGCCATCCGCGGGTTGCGCATCGACTGCGGCTGCTTCTCCCCGGGCGGGCAACTGGCCCCGGGAGTGCCCACCCACTACACGCTGGACCTGCTCCGCGACTCGGTCTTCGCGGTGATGTCGGCGTACCTCATCTGGCGACCTCGGACCTGGCTGTCAGTGGACCGGGTACGCGAGCGCCGGCGCGGGCCGGCCTAGGAGCTACTCCGGCAGCACGACCACCGGGCCGATGTGGCGGGCGCCGCCGCCGCGGCAGAAAGCCGCGACCCCCCCCCCCCCGGCGGCCGGGCCGCCGCCGGGGCCCCCCCCCCCCCCCCC
>QHCA01000435.1 GCA_003244095.1 Pseudonocardiales bacterium
AAGACCGCGCCGGCATTGCGCACCCGGGCGGCCACCGCGCGGGCGTCACGGCAGACCACCTCGAGGTGCTCGGCCGCCCAGGAGTCGACGACGCCGATCCCGGCGTCGAGGTCGTCGACGAGCACGTGGGCCGACTGGCCGGCCAGCGCCACCTCGACCCGCTCGCGGTGCCGGGTCCGGGGGACCTGCTTGCCCAGCTCGACGTCGACCGCATCCAGCAGCTCCAGCGACGGTGTCACGAGCAGGCAGGCGGCGAGGGGGTCGTGCTCGGCCTGCGCGATCAGATCGGCGGCGACGTGGGCCGGGTCGGCCGTGTCGTCGGCGAGGATCGCGATCTCGGTGGCGCCGTTCTCGGAGTCGATGCCGACGACGCCGCGCAGCAGGCGCTTGGCGGCGGTGACGTAGACGTTGCCCGGGCCGGTGACCAGGTCGACCGGGCGGCACTCGTCGGTGCCGTAGGCGAACATCGCCACCGCCTGCGCCCCGCCCACCCGGTAGACCTCGGTCACGTCGAGCAGCCGGCAGGCGGCCAGGATCGCCGGGTGCGGCAGCCCGTCGTTCCCGGCCTGCGGGGGCGAGGCGACGGCGATCGAGTCGACCCCGGCCACCTGCGCCGGCACGGTGTTCATCACCACCGACGACGGGTAGGCGACCCGGCCGCCCGGCACGTACAGGCCCACCCGGCGGACCGGCACCCAACGTTCGGTCACGCTCAGCCCAGCTGTCACGTCGACGGTCACGTCGGCGCGGCGCTGGGCCTCGTGCACGCGGCGGACCCGCCGGATCGCCTCCTCCAGCGCCACGCGGACGTCCCGGTCGAGCCCGGCCAGCGCCGCGTCGAGCGCTGCCGCCGGCACCCGGAGGGTGCCCAGGCGCACCCCGTCGAACCGCTCGGTCCACTCGACGACGCCGGCCGTCCCAGCGGTGCGGACCGCCTCGCAGATGGGCCGTACCGCGTCGACCGCCGCCTCCACGTCGAGGGCGGCCCGGGGCAACACCGACCCTGCCTCACCGGCACGGCCGCGCAGATCGATACGGGTCAGCACACCTGCAAGTCTAGGGAGCGCCTCGGCCTCCCCCGTACTCTCGGGTGGGTCGAGTGAGCATCGAGCGCCAGCTGTGTCGTCAAGCAAGCGAGGAGCGGGATGACAATCGAGACGATCCCGCTGTTCCCGCTCGGGACCGTCCTGTTTCCGGGCATGGTCCTGCCGCTGCGGATATTCGAGGCGCGCTACCTGAGCCTGCTGGAGCGGCTGCTCAGCGTGCCGGAGGGCACTACGGCGGAGTTCGGCGTGGTGGCCATCCGGCAGGGCTGGGAGGTGGGCGCGGACGGTGCGCAGGCGCTGTACCCGATCGGGTGCACGGCCGTCCTGCACCAGGCGTCCGAGCTGACCGACGGCACCTACGAGGTGGTGGCCATCGGCACCGACCGGTTCCGCGTCGGCACCCTCGACCAGGCCGGTCAGCCCTACCTGCAGGCCCAGATCGAACGGCTGACCGACGACGTCGGCCCGGCCGACGAGGCCAAGCTGCTGGCGCGGAGCGTGCAGGCCTTGTACGGCGACTACGTCGCGGCGCTGGCCGGCACCGAGCAGGCCGGTGAGCTGGTCACCGTGCTCGCCGACCTGCCCGACGACCCGCTGCTGCTGGCCGCCCTGGTGGCGGCCACGTCCCCGCTGGAGCTCGGCGACCAGCAGGCGCTGCTCGCCGCCCCCGACGGGGTGAGCCGATTGCGCGCGGAGCTACGGCTGCTGAAGCGGGAGGTGACCATGCTCCGTCGGCTGCGGGCCGTGCCGGTCGCCCTCGCCGAGCTGCAGGTCCCCATGGGGCTCAACTGAGTTGGATGCACCGAGGTCGGGCCGGGCCACCCACGAGACGAGCACCAGGTACGTGACGACGGCGGTGAACGGTTGCGCGACGAGCGCGACCCTGCCGCGCAGATCGACCGGTTTGGTGAAGCGCCGGCCCTGCCCGGCGTTCTTGAGCAGATCGTGGAAGTGCGACAGCCCGATGTGGCTGCCAACCTGCCAGGCGACCGCCGCGCATGCCAGGCAGCCCAGCGTCAGGGCCACCAACTGCACCGGCCCGCGCCAGCGCCGCCCCAGCGACCACGCCACGAGGGTGGCCAGGATCCCGGCCACCGCGCCGATGATCACAAAACTGCCCTCCCCCCCGAAGAACTCGCTGCCGCCGTAGTGCACGAGGTCGGGGCCGGTGGCCGTGACGATCACGTGCACCCGCGGGCTCACCGCGGACCAGAGCAGGCCCAGCCCGCCGCCCACGGCGGCCAGCACGACGATCGTCACGACTGCGGCGCGGGCCTCGGCCACCGACAACCGCCACCGCGCGGTCACCGGGTCCGACGCGCGCAGGTCCCCGTAGCCGGTCTGCGTGTCCACGCGTCCGAGGTTACGGCAGAACCAGAACCCCGTCGGAGCACACGGCCATCGGCGCCCGCCACAGGACCGGCTCCAGCAGCGGATCGCCGCCCAGGAGGACCAGCGCGGCGGGCTCGCCAAGGGTCAGCCGGCCGGTGCCCGCCCGGATCCCGTACGCCCGCGCCGCGCCCTCCGTCGCCGCCCGCAGCGCCCCGAGCCGCCCCAGGCCGGTGTCGGCCAGCCGGTCGAGCTCACGGGGGTCGGCCCCGGGACGCGTACCGGCGTTGCCCAGGTCGGTGCCGTAGCGCAGGGGGACGCCGGCCCGGTGCAGGGCCGCCGCATTGGCGGCGGCTGCCCCGCCCTCGCCACCGGAGAAGAAGCACTGCAGGGTCGAGACCACCGCAACCCTGGCCGCGGCGATCCGGTCGACGAGATCCTCGGGCAGCCGCTCGACTGGGGTATGGGCCAGTTCGTCGACACCGGCATCCAAGGCCCGGCGCACCATGGCGACCGTCAGCGCATGCGCGGTCACCGGCAGGCCGTGCTCGTGTGCGGCGTCGACCAGGGCGCGCACCGTGGCCGGCGCGGGCACCGGCGCGCCGCCGGCCGGCTCGAGGGCCACCTTGACCAGGTCGACGCCGGCGGCCGCAAGGTGGGCCGCCAGGGCGGGCGCGCCGTCGGCACCGTCGAGGAACATCGCGAAGCCGTCGGCGCCCCACGACCGCGACGGGTAGCCGCCCGGTGCGGTGACCACCGGGCCGGCCGTCGCCACCCGGGCACTGCCCACGGGCGGCCGGCCGTCGGTGCGCCACCTCCGGGCCAGCTCCAGCGGAGCGCCGAGGTCGCGGACCGCGACCACGCCGCCGCGCAGGGCCAGCTCCGCGCCGCCGAAGGCCAGATGCACGTGCGCGTCGACGAGTCCCGGCCCGACCCAGCAGCCCGCGCCGCCGAACACCCGCAGCCCCTCGGGCAGGTCCACCGCCGCGCCCAGGGCGGCGATCCGCCCGCGGCCGTCGACCACGACGGCGCCGTCGTACGGCGTGGTCGTACCGCCCTCCCAGACGGCCCCCCGGAATGCGACGCCACGGGGCTCGACCTGCTCGACCTGCACGGCGTGATCGTCGCACCGGCCGCCGGCACCCGGCCCCCTAGGGTGGGCAGATGCTCTCGGATGCCATCGTGACCCTGTCGTGTCCCGACCAGCCCGGCATCGTCGCCACCGTCGCCGCTGCGCTGGCCCAGCGCGGCGGCGACATCAGGGTCAGCCAGCAGTTCGGCGACGACCAGACCGGGCAGTTCTTCATGCGGGTCCACGTCCAGGTGCCGGCGGCTCTGACGCTGGCCGACCTGCGGGCGCACCTAGAGCCGGTGGCCGACGCGTTCGGCATGACATGGGCCGTGACGGACTCGGCGGAGCGGCCCGCGGTGCTGTTGATGGCGTCGCGGGAGGGACACTGCCTCAACGACCTGCTCTACCGCTGGAGCACCGGGTGGCTGCCCGTAGAGATCACGGCCATCGTGTCTAATCACGAGACGCTGCGGCCGCTGGTGGAGCGGTACGGCGTGCCCTACCACCACGTGCCGGTCACCCCGGAGAGCCGCGAGCAGGCCGAGACCCGGTTGCTGGAGCTGGTCGACAGCAACGCCGTGGACACCGTGATCCTGGCGCGCTACATGCAGATCGTCTCCGAGCGGGTCTGCTCGGCGCTGGCTGGCCGGCTGATCAACATCCACCACTCGTTCCTGCCGGGCTTCAGCGGCGCAGGGCCCTACCGGCAGGCCCACGAACGCGGCGTCAAGCTGATCGGCGCCACCGCGCACTACGTGACGGTCGACCTCGACGAGGGGCCGATCATCGAGCAGGACACGGTACGGGTGGAGCACTCGCTCGGCCCGCAGGAGTTGGCCGCGGTGGGCCGTGACGTGGAGTGCCAGGTGCTCGCCCGCGCGGTGCGCTGGCACGCCGAACGCCGGGTGTTCGTCAACGGCCCGCGTACCGTCATCTTCCGTTGAGCGCTGATTGTCAGCTCGCTCCTCGCTTGCTTGACGGCACCGCTGCGCTCGATGCTCGCTCGACCTAACCGACCGCACCGGGGCCGAGCAGGGCCTTGAGGTCGGCGTACAGCGCCTGGGTGGCCGCGACCCTCAGGCCGTCGTCCAGCCGCATTGCCGTGCGGCGCTCGCCGTTGAGCAGTTGCAGGTGTACCTCGGTCGTGCCGGGATGGGTCGCCAGCACCTCCTTGAGGCGCTCCACCAGCGCCGGAATGCACCGAGCGGCCGGCAGCGACACGACCACAGGGCCGCGCGGGGCGTTGGACACGTCGGGCAGCGAGAGGTCCATCGCGATCAGCTTGGGCACGTCGTCGCGCTTGTCGAGGCGGCCACGGACCACGACGACCGCATCCTCGGCGAGCCGCATGCCGACCTGTTGATAGGTCGCCGGGAAGAACATCACCTCGATGGCGCCCTCGAGGTCCTCCAGGATCGCCAGCGCCCAGGGATCGCCCTTCTTGGTGACCTTGCGGGTCAGCGTCGACAGAATCCCGGCGACCGTCACGATCTGTGCGTCGGGCACCACCTCGGCGGTGAGCGCCGCGACGGAGGTGTCGGTGAGCGGCGCCAGCAGGTGCTCGACGCCCAGCAGCGGGTGGTCGGAGACGTACAGGCCGAGCATGTCCCGCTCGAGTCGGAGCAGGTCTGCCTTGGGCCACTCCCCCATCGGGATCACCGCATCGAAGGCCAGCCCGCCCGGCCCGTCGTCACCCGCCCCGCCGTCGCTGAACAGATCGAACTGCCCGACCGCCTCCGCCCGCTTGACGTCCATGCAGGAGTCGACGGCCTCGGCGTGTACGTGGATCAGCCCGCGCCGGCTGTGCCCGAGCGAGTCGAAACCGCCGGCCTTGACCAGCGACTCGATGACGCGCTTGTTGCACACCGTGACCGGAACCTTGCGCAGGAAGTCGGCGAA
>QHCA01000436.1 GCA_003244095.1 Pseudonocardiales bacterium
GTACCCGCCGTCGTCGACGCGATGGCCGGGATCGCGACGGATTCCCGGATCGTGCCGGGCGGGGCGCTGCTCGGGATCGCCTGGGCGGGGCTGTTCACCTTGCACGTCACCGAGTTGGTGACCGTCGCGGTGCTGACGATCCCGCTCGTGCTGCTGCCGCGCTGGCCGGCGAAACCGCTCGTCGCCTTCCGTGACCTGGCGGCGCGATGGCTGATCGGCACGGTCGTGGTCGGTGCCGTGATCGCCTTGCAGTTCGGCCAGTTCGTCGCAGATGCCGACCAGCGCAAGTCGGTGGCCCGGCTGCTGCCGCAGGACTCAGGCGTCGCCCTGCGGGACGTCACGAGCACGTTCCTCGGCACCGACTCGTTCGGTCGCACGGTGCTCAGCGCACTGTTCGTCCTCGGTGTCCTCATGGCGCTCGGCCGGCTGCGCTCGACCGGCTGGCTGGTGGCCGCGGCGGCGTTCGCCTGGCTGACCTACGTCTCGGCGACGCGGACCGGCTTCGGCGACCTGCTCGCCACACCGTGGTACGGCCGCTGGGACCGGGTCGTGATCAACGAGCTGTTCTTCGTCGCGACGTACGCCGGCCTCGGGGCCGCCACCGCCGTGCGTGCGGTGACGGCCGTGGCCGGCCGCGTGCGCCTGCCCCGCTTGGCGGTAGCCGCGGCGGGGACCGTGACGGCGCTTGCCCTCGCCGGGCCTGCCCTGGCACCGGAGTACCGGGCCAGTGCCCGCCAGGTGACCTACAGCTTCCGGTACGCGAGCCTGGCCGGCCCCGACCAGCGGGCCGCGTTCGCCTGGCTGGCCGCCCACCACCGGCCCGGCGAGCGGGTGCTCAACGACATCACCGACGGCTCCGGGTGGATGTACCCGCTGGACGGCGTGCCGCCGGTGTTCGCCATGGCCACCCACGCCTACCCGAAGTCGGCCTGGGGCGAGCGGATCTACCTGCGGGCCAACATCGGTCGCATCGACACCGACGCGCGGGCCCGGCGCGCGGCCGACGCCTGGCACGTGCGCTACGTCTACGTCGGGCCGCGGGTGTTCCCCGGTCGCCTGCCGTTGTTGGACGTGGCGGCGCTCGAAGGGTCACCCGCCTGGCGCAAGGTCTACGACCGGGGCGGCGCGATGATCTTCGAGCGGGGCCGCCTCGCGAGCTAGCCGCTCGACCCCGTCATCCTTCGAGGCAGCCCGGCAGCCGCTCGGCGCCGCCGGCGATGCTCTTGCGTACCTGGCCGGCATGAGGGGGGCGCCGTGGCGTGCGCGGGCATCGCCCTCACCCGGTTCAGCGAATAGTGCGCAGCGAGCTGACGACTGCGGCCACGGCCAGCGAGGCGTCGGCACGGTCGAACGTGCCGGGATCGTCGGAGTAGTCGATCTCGAGATACTCGCCGTTGTCCCCGATGAGCGTCACCGCCGTCAGCTGGTTGTAGCCCGGTGCGTCGCGGTCGGCCGGATAGCTCTCTTGCCACTGGGCGACGGTCGAGCCGCTGACGGTGACGTCGCGCACGTCGAGGACGGTCTTCGCGCCGTGGTCGCTGTTGTCGGCCTGGACCCGCTGGGCCACGGCGTCCACGTCACCGCTCTGTGACTGGGTGCGCCGGCTGGTGTAGATGTCGAGATAGACGGTGTCGTGGCGGTCGGAGACCGCGCCCAGGTAGCCGCCGTGCAGGTCGCTGTCCCCACCGTCCCGGAACCCCGGTGGCAGCCGGATCGAGAACCGGTCGCCCGAGGGCCCGTCGATCTTCACCACACCGCCGGCCGATCCGGCGGCAACGCCCCTGGAGATGGCGCCGCCGACCTGCACGGCAAGCAGGACACCGCCCGCGACGACCACCACGACCGCTGCGACGGCCAGCACCACCAGCCCCGCGCGCCGGCGACGCGCCCGCGGTGGGCCGGCCGGGACGTTCGGCGGGGCGTACGGGTCATAAGCCGGGCTGTGGGCCACCGCAGTCGGGTGACCGCCCGTCAGGGTTGGCCCGGCCGGCTCGATGGGAAGCCACGGATCTGACACGGCACAAGTCTCCTGGACGTCGGCGACGGACGACACGGTTCGCCCGTCGCCTGTGTCGACACGCGGAGACCGCTCCTTGAGGCTCCCGGCCTGAGAGGATCGGGCGATGTTCACCGTGCGGTCGGCCCTGGCGACCGATCGCCTCGTGCTGCGCCCCTTCCGGCCCGAGGATGTGGACGACGTCCTCGCCATGCGCTCCCGGCCGGAGGTGGTGCGCTACCTCTATGGCGACGTACTCACCCGCCGGGAGGTCGTCGACAGCCTGGCCAAGAGGATGGCGCTGACCAGCTTGCGCCAGGACGGCGACGCGCTGGCTCTGGCGGTGGAACGCCGCGAGGACCGCCGCGTCATCGGCGACATCACCCTCCGGCTGCACAGCGCCAAGCACCGCCAGGGAGAGATCGGGTTCGTGTTCCACCCAGCCGAGCAGGGCAAGGGCTACGCACGAGAGGCTGCCACCGCCGTCCTGGACATCGCCTTCGGGCCGGTGGCCCTGCACCGCGTGATCGGGCGCACCGACGCCCGCAACGTCGCCTCCGCCGCGCTACTGCGTCGCCTCGGCATGACCCAGGAGGCGCACCTGCGGCACAGCGAGATCTTCAAGGGCGACTGGGGCGACGAGTTGATCTTCGGCCTCCTCGAACACGAATGGAGGGCGGCCGGGCCGGCCTCCCCGCTCCGGTGAGCGCCGGACCACCGCTGGTCTCACCGGTCAGGACCGCTCTTTGACCGGGCGGATAGCGCTGGTTAATCTTGCGCGGTGTCCCGACAGCGCCTGGCCTTCGTGGAGCGTCTCCACATCGACCTGTGCCTGATCAGCAGCGCCGCCTGTCCGGCCTGACAGCACGTCACCGGCTCACGGCTGAGCATGCGCCGCCGTTCGCAGACCTTCCGGCTGTTGCCACCTCCCGACCAGACCTTTGGAGCAATCAATGACCGTCACCGACGAACTTCTCGACAACGCCGAGCGCTACGCGGCATCCTTCGACAAGGGCGACCTTCCCCTGCCGCCCGCCCGGCAGGTCGCGATCGTCGCCTGCATGGACGCGCGGCTGAGTCCGTACGGGCTGCTCGGCCTGTCGGAGGGTGACGCGCACGTCATCCGCAACGCCGGCGGCGTGGCCACCGAGGACGTGTTGCGTTCGCTGGCCATCAGCCAACGACTGCTCGGCACCAAGGAGATCGTCCTCATCCACCACACCGAGTGCGGCATGCTCACCTTCACCGACGACGACTTCCGCGCGCAGATCCTCGCCGACACCGGGGTCAAGCCGACCTGGGCCGCCGAGGCGTTCAACGACCTCGACATCGACATACGCCAGAGCATCGCCCGGATCAAGGCCGAGCCGTCCATCCCGGTCAAGGACTCTGTGCGCGGCTTCGTCTACGACGTGGCGATCGGCACGCTCACCGAGGTCACCTGACCCGGCCGAGCCGGCAAACGCCCCGGCCGAGCCCTCCGTGGAGGGCTCGGCCGGGGCGCTTCTTTGTCTGAGGCGAGTCAGTGCGTCGTCGCCGCCCGGAAGGCATTGACGATGCCGTTGCCGTAGAAGCCGTTGTCGCCGATCGGTCCGGCGCAGAAGGCGTCGGCCTCGGCGATCGTCCCGTCGGTGCGGATGCGCTTGTAGTGGAACAGCCGCGGCTGGGGGCAGGCATGCGGCACCGCGGTCGCGAACAGCTTCGCGCGGGTGGTGCCCACTCTGAGGGTGACACCGCCGTGCGCCGCGTCCGCCGTGCCGAGCTGCGCCACGACCAGGGCGGCCACACCGACGGCATGTGGAGTCGCCATCGACGTGCCCTGCAGGTACTGGTAGTAGGCGCAGACGCCGCCCTGGCAGTCCCGCACGACGAACGGGGTGTTCGGCGTGCCGTCCGGGTTCAGGGTGCCCTCGGCCATGGCCACGTTGAGCGGGTAGGCGGCCAGGACCAGGTTCTTCTCGTTGAGCGTGTTGTCCGGGCTGTCGTAGGCGTCGCCACCTGGAGCGGCGACGTCGGTCTGCTCGGTGCCCCAGTTGGAGTAGTAGGCCTTGCGGGTGCTCGGCCCGGTGGAGCTGATCACGGCCACCCCGTTGGACTCGGTCGGCACCGTGATGCAGGAGTTGTCGACGTCGCGGTGCTTCGCCGCGCCGGGCGGGAAGTCCGGGCTGGTGTCGTCGGTGGTCGGGTGCCCGATGTCGGTTGCCTCGTTGCCCTCGGCGGCGACCGGGAGCACGCCGTGGTTGATGGCGTAGTTCAGGGCCCGCTGGGTGGCGTCGCGGATGACGCGCTGCTCGGTCTGCTCGGCAGGTGAGTCAGCGGGGTTGGCGACGCAGTTGAACAGCCACGGGTCGGTGAAGAAGCTCATGTTCACCACGTCGACACCGATGTCGCCGGCGTAGGTCAGCGCCTCCAGGGTCGGCTGCAGGAAGAAGAAGCCGGAGTCCTGGCCGGCCCGGATGTTGACCAGGTCGACGTTCGGCGCGACACCGGCGATGCCCAGCCCGTTGATCGGCGAGCCGATCGTGCTGGCCACGTGAGAGCCGTGCCCGTTGTCGTCCTCGTTGGCCGGGTCGACGCAGCTCGCGTGTTCACACGGCCCGTCGATGAACGGGTTGTCGGTGACGAAGTTGTGGCTCAGGGTGGCGTCGAAGTTGGGTGCGATGTCGGGGTGCGTACCGTCGATGCCGGTATCGATGATCCCGACGCGGACGGCGTGGCTGCCCTGGTTCTTCGCGTACGAGCCGCTCGGCGTGGCACCGATCTGGCGCATGTCCCACTGCCGGTCGGCCAGCGGTTCGGGGGCGATGGCGGTCGCCGCCGCACGGACTGGGTTCACCGCCTTGCCAGGCGTGCGCTTGGTCGCGCGGTCGGCGGTCAGCTTCTCCACGGCGTCGGTGCGGGCCCTGACCGCCTTGGGCGCGGTGCCGATGATCCGGTTGCGCGCAGCGCCCTCGACCGAAGCCGACCGGGCGACGGCGGTGGCGAACGTCGCGCTGGAACTGCGGACGAGCGCGTAGCCGACCTTGGCGTTCTCCTTGACGACCGTGCCACCGGCCTTGGCAATGTCGGCCCGGGCCGTGGCGGAGTTCGCCCCGACCTTGTAGAGCACAACATAGTCGGCGCTGATGTTCGCCTGGCCGGTCGGCGCGGCGACCGCAGGCGTCGCTACCCCCGTCGCAATCGTCGCCACGAATGTCGATGCGACGACCGCTCCCCAGAGCGTACGACCTCTGCGCATTGGTGATCCCTTCACACGATGGCGTGGTGTTCGGTCCGAGCACCATAAGCCGGAATGCGCTCGATGACCAGCATGCCCAGCGACACCGCTTCGTGCCCTGCCGACAAGTCCGACTCCGCGGTTGAACGCACCGATAGCCTTTTGCCACTGCCCGGGTGCCGACGCGAAGGAACTGAGCCACGTGGTTGAGGACATGTCCGATCCCCGGCGCAACGAGCCGTCATACATGCTCGGCGAGCGGTCCATGCTCGACGCGTGGCTGGACTTCCATCGCCTGACCCTGCTGATCAAGTGCGAGGGACTCGATGACGCCAGGCGGCATGCCCGGCCGGTGCCGACCTCGCTGCTGTCCCTGCACGGATTGCTGCGGCACATGGCCGAGGTGGAGCGCAACTGGTTCCGCCGGGTGCTGCTGCGCAAGCCGGAGACCGCCCCTCTGTGGTACGACCTGGCGATCGACGACAGCGAGCTGGTCCCGCTCGACGACGCCGACTGGGACGCCGACCTGGCGGTCTGGCAGAGCGAGTGCGAGCACAGCCGGGCCGCGGCCGCCGCGCACGATCTCGACGACACCGGGCTGCGCCGCGGCGAGGAGGTGTCGCTGCGCTGGATCTACGTACACATGATCGAGGAGTACGCCCGCCATAACGGGCACGCCGACCTCATCCGAGAGCTGATCGACGGCGCCGTCGGCTGGTGAGCGGCACGCCGATGGTGTCCGCTGCCGCACGACGCACCTGACGGGAAGGCCGTCGCCGATCACGCTGCCGCGATCACCTCGATCTCCACCAGCCACTCGGATGCCAGCGTCTGCACGACGATCGCCGTCGTCGGCACCGGCCGACCGCCGAGCGCGGCGACCCGGGCCGCCGCATTGGCTCCGGCGTAGGAGGCGTCGCGCAGGTAGCTCGTCACGCGTACCACGTGATCGACCGTCATGTCGGCCGAGGCCAGGATGCCTCGGATGTTCGCCCACACGAGCTCCAGTTGCACCCCCAGCGAGATACCCGGCACACCGTCAGCGTCCAGCCCCATCGTGCCGCTGACGAAGAGCAACCGGGCGGCGCCGCGTACCTCCATCGCGTGTGCCCAGTCGCCGCCGGTGGGATAGATGCCGTCAGTCGGGTCGTGCGCCATGGTCTCCACGACCCGACCTTCCCAGACGAGGGAAACGACTTTCGCGAAGCCGCTGGCCGTACCTCCCGCAGACTGCTCTGCAGTGGGCCTCGATGCCGCTCACCACGTGATACTCATAGGCGATGTCCTCGTTGCCGCCGGCCCGGCACCTGCTGCGCACCACGGATCGCTCGGTCGCCGACATCTGCGTCAGCGTCGGCCTGGTCAGCGTCGGCTCGTTCACGTCAAGCTTCGGCCGGGTGTACGGCACGACGCCGACGGCGTACCGCGCATCATTTCCACCCGCTACCGGTCACGCGCAAGTGCCGGCCTGCGTCCTGCGCGTGTACGGCCGTCCGCAGCCACGCCCTACCAGTCGGGCCGCGGCCAGGACGGCACATGAAGGCAGCATGTTTGGAGAAGACAACCCCTGCCACCGCTGCGTAGGTTCATCCGTGCCCGACGACACCTCACCAGCGACAGGAACAGACGATGATCAAGATCGGCAGCGCACAACTGTGGGTGCATGACCAGCAGGCCGCCCTGGACTTCTACACCCGCAAGGTCGGCATGGAGATCCGTTCCGATGTCACCCTTCCCGAGATGGGCGATTTCCGGTGGCTCGCGGTCGGGCCGGCCGGACAGTCCGATGTGTCGATCGTCCTGATGGCGATCCCGGGGCCGCCGATCATGGACGATGCCACGGCCGACGAGGTACGCAATCTGATGGCAAAGGGCTTCGCCGGGACGGTGTTCCTGACCACCGACGACTGCCACGCCAGCTACGAGGAACTCTCCGAGCGGGGCGTGGAGTTCGTCGAGAAGCCTGAGGAGCGTCCGTACGGCATCGACGCCGCGTTCCGTGACCCGTCGGGCAACAATGTCAGGCTCACCCAGGTTCGCGAGATCGGCTGACCGTCGGCACGCTGCTCGGCCCTGGGTTCCGCTGATGGCGGACTATTGCTCTGACTGACACCGCCGTGGAACAGTGCGTGTCGAGCGGGTCGAATCGCCGGACCGCTCGCCGCCCCGGACATCTGGGCGGGCTGCAGATGAGTTGACGGGGAGCCCGCCCGGATGATCCGTTTGAGCGTCGTCGGCTCCTCGTCCGGCGGTCCCACGACCCTGCGGGTGGCCGGGGAGATCGACGTGACTACGGCGCAGGCGCTGCGCGTCGCGATCACCGGTGCCGCAGCGGTTCCCGGCAGTGAGCTGGCCGTGGACATGTCCGGCGTCACCTTCATCGACTGCGCCGGGGTCGATGCCTTGGTGCGCGCCGGCGATCAACTCGATCGCCTTTGCATCCAGCTTCAGATCGTCAGTCCGACCCTGTGCGTGGAGCGCATCCTGTTCCTTTGCGAGCTCGGTCACCATTTCCTGTTCGTCTATCCGGTTGGTCGGGCCGTGCTTGCGCTCCCAGCCGAGATCCGTGACTTGCGCTCCAGCCTGCCAACGCAGCGCGACGGCTGAACCCGGCCGAAAGAGGCGACGAAGGCTGCCTGACCCGGCACCAGGGTCGGGCTCGTCATGAGTAGAAGATGGCGACGCCGCCGTGGTGTGAGCAGGAACCTTGGTGGTGCAGGGCGTAGGAGTACGTGCCGTCGTTGCAGAGGGCGGTGGCGCCGGCGGGGTGACCCGGCACTGCCGGGGCGGGCGGCCGCGGGGCAACCGCGCGAGGTGCGGCGTGGGCGGCGATGGGAGCGGCATACCGGCGGTACGCGACCGGCCAGTTGGTGGCGATGGCCGCCCGGGCGTTGGCCAGCGTCAGCGTCCCGGAGCAGACCAGGCTGTGCAGCGTGTTCTCCAATTTGTCCTTGGTCGGGAATCCCGCCCCAGCGGCACCCCGCGGCTCCGGCCACAGATTGGCCATGCTGTTGCTCCCGCGGAGTTCGAGCGGGATCAGATGGTCGACCTCGTACGCACCGGCCGGCTGCGGATAGGAAATCCCGTAACCGGCGTAGACCGCCGCCCGGGTCGATGTGCTGACGTCGCGGACCGTGGCCGAGTACCCGGAAACACACACGATCGCCCTGGTCGCGCCCGCGATCACGGCGCCCGGGGTCACCGATCGGTCGGGCAGAGCGACGCCTGCCACGACGACCAGAACGTGCTTGCCCGTGGGGCTCGCAGAGGGACTCGGGGCAGGACTGGCGGACTCCGAGGGCACATCGACGGGCAGCGCCGCACCTGACTCATGCGCCGAAGCTGCGGACTCTGCTCCCGGCGACTGCTTGGCAGGGCAGCCGGCAAGAGCCGTCAGCATGACGGCCCGATGGGCACCGCGAAGGCTAGCCGGGTCAGCGATCCGTTGGATCGGGAGTTGGGGCGGGTGAGCCAAGACTGCGTCATGGGTACGGATGCGCCTTTCGGTGTCGGGCGCGCCGACTTGTGTCAGGCGTCCCGTACCTAGCGTCACCGTTGGGCTGAACGGGTGGAATACGCCAACCGGCGCGTTCCGCCCCCCCCCCCCCCCCCC
>QHCA01000437.1 GCA_003244095.1 Pseudonocardiales bacterium
CGGCGCGGATGTGCACCGGCTGCCGCATGAACGCCCGGGCCAGCAACACGATCGGGCCCGGCATGGTGGCGCTGAACAGCATCGTCTGCTTCTCGTCGGGCAACTGCGCGAGAATCCGCTCGATGTCGGGCAGGAANNAAGCCCAGGTCGAGCATCTCGTCGGCCTCGTCGAGGACGAGTACGGAGACGTAGCCGAGGTCGAGGTGGCCCTGCCGGGCCAGGTCGATCAGGCGCCCGGGCGTGCCGACCACGATCTCGATGCCCTTGTGCAGCGCGTTGACCTGCGGCTCGTAGGCCCGGCCGCCGTAGACGGCCAGCGTGCGCACGTGGCGCAGCGCGCCGGCCGTGGCGATGTCGCGGGTGACCTGCAGGCACAGCTCACGGGTGGGTACGACGACCAGCGCCTGGGGCTTGCCGCTGCCGCCCTCCTCCGGACCGAGGATGCGCTGCAGGATCGGGATGCCGAAGCCCAGCGTCTTGCCGGTGCCCGTACGCGCCTGCCCGATCACGTCGCTGCCGGCCAGCGCGATCGGCAGCGTGAGCTCCTGGATGGCGAACGCCCGCGTGATGCCGACCGCGGCGAGGGCGCCGACCGTCTCCGGCCGCACGCCGAGGTCGGCGAACAACGGGTCCTCTTCGGTGACCGGCGCCTTCGCGACGAGGGGTTCGGCGGTATCGACGTCGACCGCGTCGTGCTCTGTCAGATCACTGATTTCAAGCTCGGTATTCAGGGATTTGCCTCTCTCGGACGCGCCGACGAGGGGCCTGGCGGGCCGCTGGAAGATCGGCATTCGCGACAGAGGGACGTCAACGCACAAGTACCGGCGAGCGCGGAACGCGCATCGCCACATGTTCATGATACGGCACGGTGTCCCGAGCCGCCCGCGGCGCGCGCTCCCGCCGTCCGGTGATCAGCCAGATATGGTCCGGACGTGGACTTGCCGCGGGCCGACCCGTCATCGCCGGACCTGGCGGCGGTCGTCGACCTGCTCGGTGTCCTGGCCTATGGCGAGTTGACCGCCTTCGACCGGTTGGCACTCGACGCGCGGATGGCCCCGACGCTGGCCGGCCGGGCGGCGCTGGCCGACATGGCGGCCGCGGAGCTGGGTCACTTCCGCCGGCTCGCCGGCCGGCTGATCGACCTCGGGGTCGACCCGGACGAGGCCATGCGGCCCTTCATCGCGCCGCTGGATGCCTTCCACGACTCGACCCGGCCTTCCGACTGGCTCGAAGGGCTGGTAAAGGCCTACGTCGGCGACGGCATCGCCGCGGATTTCTACCGGGAGATCTCGGGGGCACTCGACGAGGCGACGCGAGGTCTCGTGTTGGACGTGCTCTCCGACACCGGGCACGCGGAGTTCGTCGTGCACCAGGTGCGTAGTGCGATCACGGCCGACCCGTCGGTCGCCGGGCGGCTGGCCCTGTGGGCCCGCCGGCTGATGGGTGAGGCGATCTCGCAGGCCCAGCGGGTGGCGGCCGACCGCGACGCGCTGATCATCCTGCTGGTACAGGGCTCCGGTGACCTGTCCGGGATCGGCGCCCTGATCAAGCGGCTCACTGCCGCGCATGCCGACCGGCTCAGCGCCCTCGGGCTGTCGGCCTGAGCGCTCAGTGGCGGCGGGTGCGCACGCTGCCCTCGACGAGCACGACCAGGACGGCGGCCACCAGCACGCCCAGGATGAAGCGCCCGCCGCCGCCGAAGTGCAGGACCTCCTTGCCGAGGTAGGCACCGGCCAGCGAGCCGCCGATACCGACCAGGATCGTCCGGACGAAGCCGATCGGCTGCCGGCCGGGCACGATGAGGCGGCCGAGCAGGCCGACGAACAGGCCGGTGATCAACAGGCTGACGATGCCACCCATGGCGCGGGCCCTAGGGGGCGGAGAAGCCGACGCGCCGGGTCTCGCTCTCGGCGATCTCGACGTAGGCGAGCTTGTCCGCCGGCACCACGATCCGGCGGCCCTTCTCGTCGACCAGCGTCAGCACGCCTGTCTTGCCCGACAGGGCCTCGGTGACGGCCTTCTCCACGTCCGCCGCGGTCTGCGCACTTTCGACCGTGAGCTCCCGCGCCGCGAACTGCACACCGACCTTGACCTCCACCGCAAGCCTTCCTGTTCGGGCAACTGTCCAGACCCAGGCTAGTGCAGCGGCCTGGCACCCGACGTCTGCCGTACCCGTGCTGTGCGCGAAACGGGCGCGTACCGGAGCGACCTACGAGTTGATCATGACCTTTGCGGCGGTCAACGTAGGAATGTCGGGCGTACGAGGGGCAATGGCGGTGGCAGCAGGGGAGCGGCAGGCTAGGGCTGGCGGGGGAAGCCGGAGATGCCGCGCCAGGCCAGGTGGGACAGCAGGCGTACCGCATCGGGCTTGCCGACCGCCCGGTCGGTGTCGAGCCAGTAGCGGGCGCTGACCTCGGAGATCCCGATCAGCGCGACCGACAGCAGCTCCGCCTGGGCCCGGGGGACGCCGGTGTCCGCCGCGATCGTGTCCGCCACGGCCTCCATGCAGGCCCGGGAGAACCGTTCGACCCGCTCGCGAACCGCTGCCTCGTTGCGCAGGTCGGACTCGAACACCAGCCGGAAGGCCAGGCTCTCGTCTACGAAGTCGAAGTAGGCGATGATCGCGTTCTCGACCCGCAGGCCGTTGTCGGTGGTGACGTCCATCGCCCTGCGCAGGCGGGCCAGCAACTCCTCCGCGGTGGTGTCGAGCAGCCCGAGGTACAGCTCGAGCTTGCTCGGGAAGTGCTGGTAGAGCACCGGCTTGGACACGCCGGCCCGCTCGGCGATGTCATCCATCGCGGCGGCGTGGTAGCCCTGGGTGACGAAGACGTCCTGCGCCGCGGTGAGCAATTGCTGCCGGCGGGCCGGGCGGGGCAGCCGCGAAGGCCGTTGATCGTCAGTGCCGGGCTGCTCATCGGCTCGCTCGGCCGGCTGTTCGGCCGGCTGTTCGGCTGAATGCGCGGCCGACTGCCGGGCCGCCACCTCAGCGCCAGTCATCGCTGTCCTCCTCACACCTCCTCGGCCTTGGCAGCCAGCCTACGCAGCGGAGGCTCCAATACCTCGCCCCACGTGGGGAAGGCGTGGACAATCTGCGCATAGAGGCGCAGGGGTACCTGGGCCCCGATGGCCAGCGTCGCCTCGGCCAGCCACGAGTCGGCGGCCACCCCGACACCGGCCGCGCCGACCAGCACCCCGCGAGCCAGGTCGGCGTACAGCTCGATCCGCCCGCCGTCGCTCACCCCTTCGGCAAAGGCACGCGCCGTGTCGCCGACCTCGTTGGCCTCGACGGTGATGTCGATCCCGGCCGAGCGCGCCTTGTCGGGGGTGAGACCGACGGAGTAGACCGCGGGCGTGGTGTAGACGGCGCGGGGGATGGCCCGGTAGTCCGCAGCCGCGGGCCGGCCGAGCAGCACCTCGACGGCGATGCGGGCCTGGTAGTTGGCGGTGTGGGTGAACGGCGCGATCCCCGTCACGTCGCCTACGGCCCAGACGTGCTCGACGTCGCGGACCCGGCAGGACGCATCCACCGACACCGCCGTGTCGGTGGGCAGGCCGAGCGTCTCGAGCCCGATGTCGCGCACGGCCGGCCGCCGGCCGACCGCGATCAGGACGCGGTCGGTGGCCAGCTCCGCACCGTCGGACAGGCGCAGCTTGCCGTCGACCACCCGGTCCAGCGACACGCCGGCCCGCACGTCGATGCCGTCCGCGCGCAGGGCTGCCGCGAGGGCCTCGCCGACGAACTCCGGCTCCGCCGCCAGCAGCCGGTCCAGGGCCTCGACCAGGGTCACCGTGCTGCCGAAACCCGCGTACGCCTGCGCCAACTCGCAACCCACCGGGCCACCGCCGAGCACGGTGAGCCGCTCCGGGAGATCGTCGGAGGCCAGTGCCTGGTCGTTGGTCCAGGTCGGCACGGTGTCCAGCCCGTCGATCGGCGGCACGATCGGCACCGAGCCCGTGTTGATGACCAGATCGGTCCACGCCAGGTCGGTGTCGTCGACGCTCAGCGTGCCCGGCCCGGTGATCACCCCGCGGCCACGCAGCACCGAGATGCCCAGGTCGGCGAACCGGCTCGCCACCGCGCTGTCGTCTCGGTTGGCGGCCACCGCGTCGCGGCGCCGGGTCGCGTCCGGCCACGGTGTGTGTTCGCGGGCGTCGTGCAGCAGCGCTTTGCTCGGCATGCAGGCGAAGTACGGGCACTCGCCGCCGAGCAGGCGCTGCTCGATCACGGCGACCCGCCGGCCTGCCTCGGCGAGGGCCGGTGCGAGCACCTCACCGCCACTTCCGCAGCCGAGGATGACGGCGTCGAATGTCTCAGTCACCGCAGGATCATCGCCTGCCCGGCGGCACCGCCGCTACCCGCGGCCTCCAGTGGCGCACGACCCGGTAACCGTGTTGACGGTCGCCGGCCGGCCGCTCACTCTCGGAGGCATGTTCCGTCGGGACGCACGAAGCTGACCCTCCCCCGCACGAGAGAACCAGGGGGAGGGTGCCGCGCGGTGCCCTGGCGCGCCGCGGGTTCTCGGCGTTCGCGCCGCATCGCGCCGCCGCCCGCAGACTTCGCAGACCTTCCCGAGGAGCTAGAGGCATGCCCAAGGAGCAGTACGTACGCAGCAAGCCACACCTGAACATCGGCACGATGGGACACGTCGACCACGGCAAGACCACACTGACCGCGGCTCTGACCAAGGTCCTCGCCGGGGACGACCCTGCCACCACATCCTTCGTCGCGTTCGACCGCATCGACCGCGCCCCGGAGGAGCGACTGCGCGGGATCACCATCAACATCGCGCACGTGGAGTACCAGACCGCGACCCGGCACTACGCCCATGTCGACATGCCCGGCCACGCCGACTACGTGAA